>NZ_ASRV01000162.1 GCF_000401215.1 Clostridium sartagoforme AAU1
TTTATGGTGCGTGTTAAGAGATTCGAACTCCTGGCCCACGCCTTAGAAGGGCGTTGCTCTATCCAGCTGAGCTAAACACGCGTATGGAGCGGGTGATGAGAATCGAACTCACGTAACTTGCTTGGAAGGCAAGGGCTCTACCATTGAGCTACACCCGCATATTAAATTTGAAAGTGGTCGGGGTGACAGGGATTGAACCTGCGACCTCATGGTCCCAAACCACGCGCGCTCCCATCTGCGCTACACCCCGATACTTATGGTGCGTGTTAAGAGATTCGAACTCCTGGCCCACGCCTTAGAAGGGCGTTGCTCTATCCAGCTGAGCTAAACACGCATATTGTTACAAAGAACATTAATTATTTTATATCATTCTTTGCCAATTGTCAACATTTTTTTATCTGTTGATTTAATGGAGCGGGTGATGAGAATCGAACTCACGTAACTTGCTTGGAAGGCAAGGGCTCTACCATTGAGCTACACCCGCATATTTGATTTTGAAAGTGGTCGGGGTGACAGGGATTGAACCTGCGACCTCATGGTCCCAAACCACGCGCGCTCCCATCTGCGCCACACCCCGATATCTTCAATATCTCTCAACGACAATGTTTATTCTACAATAGGAATAGCAATCCGTCAATACATTTTTAAAAAAATAATCTATATAAGAGAATTTTGGAGATTTACCTAGATATTTAATAATATTGTAAATTAATAACGGATTGCATGAATTTATTATTCTATTTCTTTTATAGAAATATTCCGTTTGTTATTTTTTAATATTTCTATAATTCCAAATGTTCTCTTTGCCCTACCATAAGGTAAACTTATACTTCCCGGATTCATTATTACTAATCCATCATACTCCTTTATTAGTGCCTTATGTGAGTGTCCAAAAAGGACTATATCTGCATCAACTTCCTTACCTTTGTAGAATATAGTATTGTACTCATTTTTAACATTATACATATGCCCATGAGTCATAAATATTTTTATTCCCATTACTTCAATAATTCTTTCAAGAGGATATTCTTTGCTCATATCACAATTACCTTTAACTGCATATATTTCTCCTCTAAAAATATTAGATAAGGCTTTAGTATCTGGTGCTCCATCTCCACAATGTAATATAATATCTATATCTTCTAAGTATTCCTTTATATCATTTATAAATGAAGTTTCATAATGAGAATCACTTAATACAGCAATCTTCATATTTGCCTCCTATAAAAATTCTTCTATAATTTTTTTAAATTTTTCAAGAGCAACTCCCCTATGAGATATACTATTTTTTTCCTTCATTGAAAGCTCTCCAAA
This sequence comes from Clostridium sartagoforme AAU1, assembly GCF_000401215.1. Lineage (GTDB taxonomy): Bacteria > Bacillota > Clostridia > Clostridiales > Clostridiaceae > Clostridium > Clostridium sartagoforme. The sequence continues at coordinate 1,315 of NZ_ASRV01000162.1, forward strand.
AGTTTTATTAAATGGTTCATAAAAGAATAGTGGATCATATCCAAACCCATCACATCCTTTTTCATTATCCAATATATATCCATCAACTGTTCCTGTTACTGACTTATAAATATTATTATCATTTATTAAAGCTAATTGACACACGAATCTAGCCTTTCTATTTTCATAATTAACTCCTTTTAAGTTTAAAAGTAGTTTTTCATTGTTTTTTTTATCATCACCATGTTCTCCTGAATATCTTGCAGAGTACACTCCTGGTTCTCCATTTAGATAATCCACTTCCAATCCTGAATCATCCGCCACCACTATAAAATTATTTTCTCCCATTTTTATAAGTTCTTTATATATCTCTTTACATTTCTTTTTTGCATTTTCTTCAAATGTTATTCCATCTTCTTCTACATCTATATCAAGGTCCATATCTTTTAATGAGAAAACTTCTAGTGGCATATTTTCTAAAATTTTTTTCATCTCTTTTATCTTACCTTGATTATTACTTGCAATTATAAGTTTCTTCATTTAACTATTTTCCTCCAGTACCTATCCAAAGTGAATCCATTTTTAATGCTTCCTTTTGTATTTGCACCATTTGCTTTATCCCCTTTTGTGCCAAGTCAAGAAGATCATTTAAATCATTTCTACTAAATGGTGATTCTTCGCCTGTTCCTTGTATTTCTATAAATTCACCCTCATCTGTAGCTATAATATTCATATCGACTTTTGCTTTTGAATCTTCTTCATAGCATAAATCTAAGATTTTTTCTTCATTAAGAATACCAACGCTAGTTGCACTGACAAATTTCCTTATTGGATATACATCAAAAGGTTTTTCTTTATGCAATTTATTTACTGCATCTACTAATGCTACGAAAGCTCCTGTAATAGATGTTGTTCTTGTTCCACCATCTGCTTGAATAACATCACAATCTATCCATATTGTTTTTTCTCCAAGCGCCTTCAAATCCATAACTGACCTTAATGCCCTTCCTATTAGCCTTTGTATCTCCATAGTTCTTCCATCTATCTTCAACCTAGATATATCTCTTACTTTTCTTGTCCCTGTTGATCTTGGTAGCATATTATATTCAGCAGTTATCCACCCTTCTCCTTGCCCCTTTAAAAATGGTGGAACTTTATCTTCTATGGATGCAGTACAAATAACTTTTGTATCACCAACTTCTATTAATACAGATCCCTCTGCATATTTTGTATATCCTCTAGTTATTTTTGTAGCTCTTACTTGATCATTTTTTCTTCCATCTATTCTCATAATTTACCTCCAATTCTTAATATTATTAAAATTTATGCACTATTTTAACATTAAACTCATATTATTAATATAAGGATTAATGAAGAGGTGAAGAATTTGCGATATATAGGACCATTTTTTAGAATGAATAAACTATCTCAAAAAGAAATTAACGGCCAACTTTTTCACTTATCAAAGGAGGCCATAAGGACATTAGTTCTTGAGTCAAAATGTGGATTAGTTGATTCAGTTAAAAATTATAAAAAAATATCATCCTCCATTGATATTACCACATCTGGTAATTTTTCTCCACTACTATGTATATATAGAAAATCCTCCCCTAATTATATTCATAGTAAGAACTATAATGGGTTTGATGAAGAATCCTTTAAAAAGGATATAGCTCCAATAACTAATGCTTTAATGACTTCAAGTATATTGAATTTAACTACCTATTATTCAAAGTTTAAAGATGCTGATGAAAAATTATATTCTTATTCTCAAATTTATAAGAGATTGGCTAAAGAACAACTTGACTTTTACTCAGTAAACTTAAGAAATACTGAAGGAATCTTTATAGAAAAAAGAAATCTTTCTGAAAATAACTATAAAGGTTTTAATCTTACAGAAAAAAATAATAAATTTAAATTTTCTGACCAAGCATTTATGATGGTTTCATATAATTTATACTCAATGTTATATGAAGATGATGATATTTCAGAAGATTACAATAAGTTTTCATTAGAAATACTACAAATGCTTAATGAATTTAAAGAAAAAATTTATGAGTGCTCTTTCGAAGAAATATGCAAAATACTTACTGCCATTAATATTTTTTATAGTAATTCTAAAAATAATGATGCTAAAATTTTAATTGTAGACTTAACAGATTATCTTATAAATAAATTCGATGAAAAAGACTATTATGTGGATACCTTAGATTTTACATGCTTACTCTTAATAAATTTGATTTTATCATTTAAACATACTCAAATGATTACCTTCAATGAAAAAGCTAAAGAAATAAATAATAAACTAGTATCTTTATATGATGATGAAAAAGAAGTTTTTCTTAAGCTTTCTGGAAAAAAAGATTTAAAATATTCATGCTTTGATATTACATTTTACTTCCTAGCTATTATTATGTATTCAAAAGAATCTAATAGGTATAATGAATATAAAAATATGATTTCTTCATTATATAGAAAGTATTTCATAAATTCTGGCTTGATAACATGTTGGCCTGAAGCACCTACTTTAGATGATGCTGAACGATATAGAGGTTTAACTTTAAATTCATCTGATATGTTAGAAGAAAATTTCTTTAGAATGCCAACAATATCAACTCCTGCTAGCTTAGGGGTAGCTCCAATTTTCAATAAAGGAATTTCATATTCTAAGAAGAAAGATTCTTTTTCACCATCTGGTTCATCATTCGATAGCTTTAAAAATATGTATATATATCAACTAATAATTTTTCTATTTAAAGATGACTTTATGCGTGAAACAAATCTAATAAAATCTGATCTTTCTTATAGGAATAATGATAATAATCAAACTGATGAAACATATACCGATGATATCAGCCTCAGAGAAGATACTATTGAAACTCCAGATGCCAATCTTGAAGATATCGAAAATACTATTCTCATATCTAAAAATGATGATTTAACTAGTAATTAAATACTAAGTATTCTTATGATTATACTTAAATAATAAGAAATAAATAATTATTGATGTAATTTGTTAAAAATTACATCAATAATTTAATTTCAAAAACTTTTTAGAGAGTATTTTTGTAGTTCTCAACTATAAAGAGGATACTATGATTTTTCTATTTTACTGTAGTCTATATTTCCATTACCATCTAAAATCATGTTTTTTATTTTATTGTTTAAAGCTATATTATTATTATAAAAAGCAATTGGTAATACTTGATACGTATTAAATAACTCATCTTCTAATTTAGTAAATAACGCTTCTTTTTCTCCTTCTGTTTTTACTGCGGAAAATTGGTCTTTATATTTTCCCGGAAGAAATTTAACTACTGTATTATATATAGAATCCTCTCCTGAAAAATTAGAATTTCCTTGAATCAATGCTATATCATAATAATTGGAATCCTTTATAGAGTTTATTTCTTCCTCTGTAATTAACTTATAATTTATATAGGTGTCTGTATTTTTCTCAAACCAATTAGATATATATTCACAAATTTCTTTATTCTCAGTTCCTTCTTGTGCAACTAAAAAAAGTTCCTTAGGCTTACTCCATTCACCTGATTCATTACTCATTACCTTTCTACTTTGAAGCTTAAGTAAATCTTCCTTATCATTTCTAAAATAGCTACCTTCAGCTAGCTCTATAAACATATTATTTTCTAATTGATATTCTTCCATAGCCTTATTTATTGAACTATATATATTTTTTTACCTTCTATGGGTATAGAATCACTATTGGGATTAAATGTCAAATACATTGCCTTATCAGATTCTAAAGTCATCAATCTATTTTCTTCATTTAATCTGCTTAATTGGCTTTTAGGTGGATTTATAACTATATCTCTTCCCCCTATTTCAAAAGCTGCCATTGCTACTTCTTCACTTTCATCTGAGGCTACCTTTATCGTTTCAACTAACTCTATATTTGTATTATTATTTCTTTTAAGGGTTAATTCATCAATTGATATTTCAGAAATACCATAATATCCTGAGTAAACAAGCTTATCATAATTTTGTTTTATATTATTCCATAATATAACGTTCTTTCTTAACCTGTATTGTGGCATAGTGAGTTCTTCAATAAAATTATCATCCTTTGAATTTAGTCTAAATATTATATTTTCTTCTCCATAGGAAATTCCCACATTCTCAGAAAAAGATCCATATCCATCTCTAAATCCTTTTGCTCCATACACATTTAATAATGCACCTATATTTTCTCCATTTTCTTCTGTTAATATTTCTCTAAAAAATGTTGCTATATCTTTTGGAGTTATTTTACTTCCATCACTCCAATAAATATCTGATCTTATTTTAAAATCATATTCTAATCCATCGTCTCTTACTTCAACACTTTCTGATAGAGAAGGAACTATGTTTTTAGATGAATTTAATTCTACTAAGCCTCTACTAGTAGCACACACTATATCCTGCATTCTTTTGTCTAAGTCTCCAACTGATTTAAAATCTGTTGGTACTGAAGATACAGAATATGTAAATATTTTTTTGTTTTCGGTTGGCTCTTGATTTACAACTTCTATAAATCCTAGTAAAAACCCTATTAATAGTGCAGTTGATGCTGCTAATAATATTATTTTTTTCATATATTCTTCTCCTTACCTTCAGTATCTTTCTAAATTATAGACATATAATTTTAATAGTAATCATTAATATTTAAATTTCATATTTATTTCTAATTAAACTAAATTGTTGTAATTTTCTATGCTATAATATATATGTTTTAATTAATTATCTACTTAATTTATTGACTTATGAATTTAATAGCTGCTAATTAATAATCTTATTTAAGTAAAATAGCAGACTGAAAGTATAAAGTTTTTAAATTTTTATATAAAATTTGGAGGTATTTTTATATGGATTTAGCTGTTCAAATTTTTCAAATAGTTTTTTATGGTATTGGTGCTTTATTTATGATAACTTTTGCTATCATAGGAATATGGAGTTTTATTATTTTTAATAAAGCATATAAGACTCGAAGAATCCAAAATTATCTTTTAGAAAAAATATATCAAGCTATTAACCAAATATCTTATAAATCTAACAGTTCTCTTAATGAAAATTCAGAAGATGAACTTCTTAGCTTTGATGATTTAATGGATGAAGATGAAAAATAGTTAATTTTTAGTTTATAATTAAAAATTAAAAGAGGTTTTTCATAATGAATAGAAATTCATTATGAAAAACCTCTTTTAAATAAATACTTATTTTTTAAATTTTATAGTTACTTTAAATAAATCTCCATCAATATCTATTTCAAAGCTTCCACCCTGAAGTTCTACTATACTTTTTGCTATAGCAAGTCCAAGTCCAGACCCTTCTGTACTTCTAGATTTATCACCCCTTTTAAATCTTTCAACTATTTCTTCTGCCGTGAAATCTAGCTGATATGATGATATATTTTTCATTATTACTATAACTTCCTCATCATTGCTTATAACCTCTATATATACTCTGGAATTTCTCATTGAATATTTAATAATGTTATTTACTAGGTTTTCAAATGCTCTAAAAGTTTTTCTACCATCTAAAAATAATATAGCTTTTGTTTCTGACCATTTAGTTATTACATTTAACTCTGCTAGCGATATTTTTTCTTCTAACTCCCCTAATATTTGTCTAAGTAATGATACTATATTTAATTCTTCTTTTTCAAATTCCATACTTCCAGATGTTACTTTTGAAGCCTCAAATAAATCTTCTATTAATATTTTAAGCCTCTTAGATTTTATATCTAAAACTTCTATATATTTGTCTCTTTTCTCTTGTGACAAATTTTCTTCCTTTAATAAATCTACATAATTTATTATTGATGTCAAAGGTGTTTTTAAATCATGTGATACATTGGTAATCAATTCACTTTTCATTCTTTCACTTTTAATTGCTTTGTCTAAAGCTCCATTAAGTCCTTCTTCTATATTTAACATATTACTTTCTATTTCTTTGAAAATTATCATTCTATTTTTCTTATATTCTTTTTCATATTTACCATCTGCTATTTTTCTTGATTTTATATTCAATATATTTGCTTCACCAAATACTATAATCACATAAGCTGTTAATATTATTAAATATACAATTACATATATTTGGGCTGTCATTACAGTTATATAGTTCCAATAGCTATAATAATTTATTAATATAGTGCACCATATAGCTAAAGCAGTCATAAAAATCATAGCACTTACTTTAAATGCTGTTGTACTAACAATATAACAGTTTTTTAATTTATCTATTACTATTATTATATATTTTTTTGTTAAGATATTTCCTAAGGCCCTTTTTCCTCCTATTATAAGAATCATATCCTTTATAAGTAAATAAGTTACTATTATTGCTACTATTGATAAAGCTATTATTTTGTTGGAATAACTATTACCACTATAATAAGGTATAACATTTGTTATAAGTTCTTTAATCGTGTTAACACATAATATAGGAATAAATATCTTAATATCTAATGGTAACTTTAAGTATAAACGTTCCATAAAGCCATTTTCATCTTTATTTTTATTTTTATATTTATAACTTAAAATTGCTAGTATCAAGGTTATTATTCCTGATGCTAAAGAAATAATACTATATCTTTTTAATGTATTTAAAGCTCCTTTCCTATAATCCCATTCATAATAAAGATTGTCCCCTTCATTTAAATTCTTTGGTATTCTATAATATTTAACTGTCTCTCTATTATAATAATCAATCAAATCTGGATAGACTTTGGATAATTCCTTAGAATACAAATTATTTTCATTATCATTTTTAGAATTTGGAAAATACATATAATAATAATTTTCATCTTCAAATTCCTTATTCTTTATCTTATATTCAAAGCTATTATCTTTTATATTAGTAATTTTTGCTCCAGTATTATCTTCAATGTAAAATTCAATATTTTTTGTTCTAGCTATAGTTTCAAATGTATTTATTTTTATATTATAGAAATAAGCATCTATATCATTATCTTCAGAAAGTATATTTTCTTTTGCTCTTTCAACATTTTCATTAATTTCATCTTCTGTTAATCCTTGACTTTTTCCCATACTTCTAATATTATTTTCAGATTCTTTCAAAAGATTTTCTTTTTCTTTTTTATCCCTTTCTTTTTCTGCCTTATATATATCTTGTCGTATAGTACCTTCCATATCCTCATATGCATATAAATAAGTTTTCAAAGTTTCATCAAAAGAATCAATATAACTTCTAATGTTATATTCATCATAAAAATTAGTTTTATGAATATATTTAGTATTTCTATATTCCGTTATTGTTTTTGTAAGTGATATTGAAAAAATTATTATTGATAAAATAACTAAGAATATATTTATTTCTTTATAAATTTTATTTTTTGTCAACTTTGTATCCAACTCCCCACACCACCTTTAAATATTGAGGATTTCTAGGGTCTACTTCTATCTTTTCCCTTATCCTCCTTATATGGACAGTTACCGTATCTACATTATATGCTATTTCATTCCATACTCTTTCATATATTTCCTCTATAGAAAATACACGTCCCAAGTTGCTCATAAGAAGACTTAGAATTTTAAATTCTATAGGAGTTAACTTAGCTTCTCTTCCATTAACTAAAACTTCCTTATTAGTGATATTTAACTCCAGTCCACCTACAGTTATTAGTCCTTTATTTTCTTCATTATTTATTGATGAAAACCTAGTATATCTTCTTATTTGCGAGTTAACTCTTGCTATTAACTCTAACGGATTAAATGGCTTAGTTATATAATCATCTGCACCTAAATTTAGTCCTAATATTTTATCTGAATCTTCTGATTTAGCAGATAACATTATTATTGGTATTTCCTTTTCTTTTCTTAATTCAATTGTTGCGCGAGTACCATCAAGGTTTGGCATCATTATATCCATTATTATTAAATGAATTGCTTCTTCTCTAGCAACCTTCAATGCTTGTATTCCATCATAAGCTATAAAAACATTATATCCTTCATTCATAAGATAAATTTCTATTGCTTCTGTTATCTCTTTATCATCATCTACCACCAAAATATTCAATTTATTCATATATCCCCCAAAAGTCTTTTTTATTAATATTTTAACATAATGTATATATTAAGTAACATCCTTATATTAATAATATTAATTTAAAGAAGTTACAAAGTTTATATCATATTTATTAAGGAATTCTTAAAAATATAGTTATTAATTAAATATCTATCTATAAATTAAATTGTAATATCTATCTATCAAATTTTTGAATTCTAATATATCAAAATGTCTCCCAACTCTTAGTGTTTCTTTTTTGTTAATGAACAATATCAAAATAGGTAAAGAAAATATATCATTTTGAGCTGCTAACTCCCTATGCTCCAATGCATTAATTTCAAGAAACCTAATTTCCTTGTAATCTCTAATAACATGTAGTACCTTCTCTTTTATTACATCGCAAGCACCACAAGTTGAACCACTAAAATATATTATACTTATCGAATTATTTTTTATTAATTTTTCCATAACTCCTCCAATTTTAATTTACTTATTATATTTATTATATCACTTACATAATTTATTTATAAAATGCTCTTTTTAGAGAAATACTAAAATAGGAGGTGTATAAAATGAAATCAAAAAATAAAATTTACTCATTCTTTTTATTAGCTTTATCTATAATCACTCTTATCTCCTTAATTCCTACTGCTTTAGTAAAAGGTAATGCATTAGGTGATTCTAAATTTGAGCTAAGACCATTACCATATGCTTATGATGCATTAGAACCTTACATTGATAAGGAAACTATGACCATTCATCATGATAAACATCAAAAAGCTTATGTAGATAATTTAAATAAAGCTATAGCAAAATATCCTGAATTATATTCTAAAGGCTTAGAAGGAATATTAAGGGATTTAGATTCAGTACCAGATGATATTAGAGAAACAGTTAGAAATAATGCTGGTGGCGTATATAATCATGAATTTTTCTGGACAATAATGTCTCCTAAAAAAGATCAAACACCCAAAGGAGATTTATTAGATGCAATTAATAGAGATTTTGAATCTTATGATAACTTTAAAAATCAATTTAAAGAAGCTGCTTTGAATAGATTTGGCTCTGGATGGGCTTGGTTAGTATCAAATAGTGATGGAAAATTATCAATAATATCTACTCCAAACCAAGATAGTCCTATTTCAACAGGACTAATCCCTATTATTGGTATTGATGTTTGGGAACATGCTTATTATCTTAAATATCAAAATAGACGTTCTGAATATATAGATAATTGGTGGAATGTAGTCAATTGGGAACAGGCTGAAAATAATTATAACAATAAAAAGTAAGCCATTATACAACTCATAAACATAGGTTACAGTTTAAAATGCATATTAATGCCTGATACTTATTAGTTTTAGTATATTTTTAATAACTCTAAAAATCAAAAAGCCTGCTGATTCCAGCAGGCTTTATTTTTATTTTCGTAATTTCAATTTAATTGTTAGCTACAAACTTTTCTCTGATTAAAATATTGTATTTTGCTCTTCTCTATCAAATATATGCATCATATTAGTATCAAATCCAAATTCTATTGGATCACCAATTTTATAATCATTAGCTGCTCTAGATTTTATTATGAAGTTAGCTCCGTCTTTCTTAAGGTGAATGTAAGTTTCTGCTCCTAAGTTTTCTTTTAAATCAACTTCACCCTTGAAAGTAACAACTCCTGGTTTAGATAATTCTTCTTTTGTATGGTAAATGTTTTCTGGTCTTATACCAACTATAACTTCTATATTTTCAGCATTCTTTTCTTTTACCATATTAACTTTATCTGCTGGAATTTCAACTAATTCATCAAATATTTTAACAAAGTTTTTTCCATCTTTAATTAAAGTTTGTCCATAAGTCATATTCATTTGAGGACTTCCTATAAATCCTGCAACGAAAAGATTTGCTGGATGATTGTATATTTCAGTTGGTGAATCAACTTGTTGAATAATACCATCTTTCATAACAACTATTCTTGTTCCCAAAGTCATAGCTTCTGTTTGATCATGTGTTACATATATGAATGTAGTCTGTAATTCATTATATAACTTAGAAATTTCTATTCTCATTTGAACTCTTAATTTAGCATCAAGGTTTGATAAAGGTTCATCCATTAAGAATACTTTAGGACTTCTAACTATAGCTCTTCCCATGGCAACCCTTTGTCTTTGTCCACCTGATAAAGCTTTTGGTTTTCTATCTAAAAGATGTTCAATATCTAGTATCTTTGCCGCTTCTCTAACTTTTTGATCTATTTCTTGCTTTGGTAGCTTTCTAAGTTTTAATCCAAATGCCATGTTTTCATAAACTGTCATATGAGGATATAATGCATAGTTTTGGAAAACCATTGCTATATCTCTATCTTTTGGAGCTACATCATTTACAAGTTTATCTCCAATATATAATTCTCCTCCGGATATTTCTTCTAAGCCTGCAATCATTCTTAATGTAGTTGACTTACCACATCCTGATGGTCCAACAAAAACTATAAATTCTCTGTCCTCAATGTCTAAATTAAAATCTTGAACTGCTTTAAATCCATTTTCGTATACTTTTTGAATATTTCTTAAACTTAATCCTGCCATAATTTTCTCCTCCAAATTTATATATTAATAAAATGCTAGTGGATTAACTCTTTTAATTAACCTTATCAAATTTTCGTCCATGGCTAATTGAAATCCTATTAGACCTTGAGATGTTTTCGCAATATAAATCTTGTCCTTTATTCCAGACTCCTTTAAATATGCTCTTACAATTTTAGTATTACTATTAACCATTTGTTCTGGGGTTTTCACACTTGATATGCTTCTTACACTGAAATTTCCCACTTCTTTTCTTTTACTTTTATTCATTATTTTAAATATTACTAATTCTTCACCAGTAAGCTCGTATTCATATTCAACTATGAGCTTTCTAGATAAAATAAATGCTACTAAGTATATTAAGGCAAAGATTGCAGCACCTATAAAATTAAGCATTGCTATAAATACTATTGTAATAACCAATACTACTTTAGATACATTGTTTAGTATCTTTTCTAAGTTACTATAATTTTTAGTCTGAAATTGTTCGTAAAAGCTATCCAAACTTCAACCCCCTCCTTTAATATCGTTTACAACTAGTTATGCTTTTATTATAGCTTGTTTTTTTTTAATTACAATCTTATTACCTTTAATCTATACTTTTCTTAAATTATGACTAATAAAAATTTAAATAAATTGTGAAATATCACAAATTAAAAATAAAAAGTAAAAGGTAACAGTATTCTAAAAAACTGCTACCTACTACCCATTACCTTCTACAAAAATATAGTTTTATCTTATTTTTACTATTGATAATCTATGAAGTGCTCTAGTGCACATTATATATTTAATTAAATTATCAGTATTTTCATCAAAATCAATTATTATTACTGCATCAAATTCTAGGCCTTTTGCATAATAGGAAGGTATAAGAACTTTTCCCCCTTTATAGACAACATCTAGGTTATTAAATGCTAATATATTAGTATATTTCTTAAGTTCTGGAGCTATTATGTTTAACTCCTCTTTATCTTTCGTTATAATAGCTATATTTTCATACTTTTCTTCTTGGTAATCTTCTAATAAATTCAATATAACATCTATTAAATCTTCCTTATCATCTTTTGGTACTACTGTTTCTAAAACATCAAATTCACCTTTTCTTACAAATGGGACTATAGCATTTTCATCTAATATCTTACTTGCATATTCCATAATTTGATAAGTTGATCTATAACTCTTTTTTAATTCAAATAAACTAAAGAAATTCCCAAATATATCTTTTAACTTTAACATTGCTGGAACTTCTTCTACCTTTATAAGTCTTTGATTTGAATCCCCCACTATAGTATAACTTCTACATCCAGTTAATTCTTTAAGAACTATAAATTGAAGCATATTGTAATCTTGTGCTTCGTCAATAACTATATGTTTTATTTCTCTTTTGAACTTTCTTCCATCTAATTTTATCATCAAATATAAAATGGCCGCTAAATCTAAATAGGATAAAGTTTCAACATTTATAATCTTCTTATATATATTTATAATGCTGTCATTATCTATCCATTTTTCTATATCCTGTTTGACTTTTATAACTTCCCTTATTATATCTCTTATTTTAATTTTTCTTCTAAATTCAATATTATTTTCTTCTATTTCTAATTCTTGTTGTGATAGCTTTGATTTTTCTTCTTGTGCTTTTATATTAATTTCTCTTACCTTCTCATCTCTTTTTTCCTTTATCTTAGAAATTAATATTCTTTTTATCTTTTGACTTCTTCTAAATATAGGCATATATTTATAATGCTTATTGAATAGTTCTTTTATTTCTTCTATAGAAACTATTTCTTCACCTAAGAATTTAACTGCCTCTATATTAAAATAACTTTCTTCTATTTTTTCTATTTCAGTATTTAAAAATTCTATAAATTTATTTGATGACTTATATTTTATTTCATTGATTATTTTTTCGTTTCCATTTAGTACTTCTTCTAGATAAAAAGATATATCTATTACAGCTTCATTTAATCCTATTTCTTTATATGCAAAAGATAAAAATGTCTCATTTAATACTGCAGTTTCTCCTAAATTAGGTAATACCTCTGAAATATAATTCATAAATATATCATTAGGTCCTAAAATAAGTACTTTATCCGTTAACTGTTCTCTATAATTATATAAAAGATATGCTATCCTATGTAGAGCTATAGTTGTTTTTCCCGAACCTGCAACTCCATTTACAACAACAACTCTATTTCTATCAGCTCTTATTATTTCATCTTGTTCTTTTTGTATTGTATTTACAATATCCTTAAGCTTTTCTCCAGAGTTGGATGATAAAACCATTTGTAGTATCTCATCTTGTATATTTATATCTGAATCAAAATATCCTTCCAACTTAGCCTTTTTTACAATTAATTGTCTTCTTGATAATATATCTACTGGCATTTCTCCTTGTGGACTTTTATAACTTGTTTTGCCTAACATCCCTTTGTAAAATAAAGATGCAACCGGTGCTCTCCAATCTACTATTACTGGATCATAACTTTCTTCTGGAGTTAATCCATATCTTCCTATATACAATTCTTCTGAATATCCATCATCTATAAAGTTAACTTTCCCAAAATAAGGTGACTCTTTAAGCTTTACAAATTCACCTAATTTTTTATCTATCATTTTATATGATTCTTCCTTAATATATCTTTCGTGATCAAAATACTCCATTAATTTATCTTCATCATCTCTATATTCCTCAATATACTTTTTTCTATAATCAAGTATATATTCTGAAATACCTTTTCTCTTATCTATATATTTTAAAGTTTCTTCATTAAGAATATTTAATGTATTTTTTAAGTTTTCCTCTTCTTTTAATAATTCTATTTTATCCAAGAGTTACTCCCCCTTTGATTTTATATTTATATCATTAAGAAAGAGTGTAACAAGCAATTATGTACACCCTTTCATTAATTTATCCATTTTACATTATTTTAAACTTTTAAGATTTCTTATATTTCTATAACTTGGTTTGCATCTTTAACCTTTTTATTCTTTCTATCTCTTAGTTCTGGATATTTATCGTACACAAATTCCATAAACTCACTACCAAATATAGTTTCTTTTTCTAATAAGTACTCAGATATCTTATCAAGTAAATCTCTATTTTCTCTTAATAATTTTTTTGTGCTTTCATGACAAGTCCTTATTATTTTTAATATTTCTTCATCTATTAAAGTTGAGGTTTCATCACTACATTCTCTTACTGCTCTTCCATCTAGATATCTATTTTGAACTGATTCTAAAGCCATCATATCAAATTTATCTGTCATTCCATAAATAGTAACCATACTTCTAGCTGTTTTTGTTGCCCTTTCTATATCATTAGATGCTCCAGTTGAAAGTAAGTTAAATACTTCTTCTTCTGCTGATCTTCCACCTAACATGACCATTATTTGATTTGTTAGCTCTTCTTTAGAAACCAGATATTTCTCTTCTTCAGGTAATTGCATAGTGTAACCTAATGCTCCCATTGTTCTAGGTACTATAGTTATCTTGTGAACTGGATCTGTATTTTCTAATAGCGCAGCTACAAGGGCATGCCCAACTTCATGAAAGGCTACTATTCTCTTTTCCATAGGAGATAGTATCCTATCTTTCTTTTCTTTTCCTGCAATTATAACTTCTACAGCTTCCCTTAAGTCCTCTTGCATAACAAACTCTCTGCCATGTTTAACTGCTCTTAATGCTGCTTCATTTACTATATTTGCAAGGTCTGCACCTACTGCTCCTGGAGTACTTTTTGCTATTTCTTCTAAGTTTACATCATCCCCAAGTTTTACTCCTTTAGAATGAACTTTTAATATATCTATTCTTCCCTTTAAATCAGGTCTATCTACTATTACTCTTCTATCGAATCTTCCAGGTCTTAATAGTGCCTTATCTAATATTTCCGGTCTATTTGTTGCAGCTAAAACAACTATAGCCTTTGTAGAATCAAAACCATCCATTTGTGTTAATAATTGATTTAGAGTTTGCTCTCTTTCATCATTTGTTTGTATTTGAGAATCTCTACTTTTACCTATAGAATCTACTTCATCTATAAAAATAATACATGGTGCATTTTTTTCTGCTTCTTGGAAAAGATCTCTCACTTTTGCTGCACCCATTCCTGCAAACATCTCAACAAAATTTGATCCTGATATTGATAAGAAAGGTACATTTGCTTCACCAGCCACTGCTTTTGCTAATAATGTTTTACCTGTTCCTGGTGGACCAACTAATAATGCACCTTTAGGTAATTTAGCTCCTATACTAGTGTACTTACTAGCATTATTTAAATAATCTATTATTTCTTTTAATGATTCTTTTGCTTCATCTTGGCCTGCAACATCATCAAAAGTTATTTTTATATCATTTTCTTTATAAATCTTTGCATTACTTTTACCTAATCCCATCATAGGTGAACCACCCATTTTTCTTCCAACCTTGCCCATAAAAAATCTAATTATAAAGAAGAATATTATAGGCATTATTACCCAATCAAATATAAAATCAATTATATAATTATTCTTCATAGGCTCAGCCTTAAACTCTACTCCTGACTCCGTTAATATACTTACTAAATTGGGATCATTAACATTGCCAGTATATAGCATCTTGCCTTTTACTTTATTCGTACTATCTTCCTTTTTTAAAATTTGTATTTCACTAGATGAAATTATGACACTTTCAACTTCCTTATTTTCTATCATATTTAAAAATTCATTATAACTTACTTCTTGAGTAGTCATAAAATTTTTCGTTATGCTAAAAACATATAAAATTAGGAATGCCATAATTGCATACACTACAATATACTGCTTCTTTTTATCATCATTTTCTTCTGTATTTCTATTACTCATAATTCTTCCTTTCTAATCATTAACTATTTTATTTTTCCTAATTCATTAAAAGGATATACTTTTATTTGAGCTTTACCTTTTATATCTTCTTTAGATATATATGGATTAATCCAATATCTTGAATCTTTTGACCAAAGTCGATTATCTCCTAAAAAGAAATACTTTCCTTCTGGAACTTCATATTCTCCATTAAACTTATCTGTAGCACCTATATACTCTTCTTGTAACTCTTCACCATTCACTGAAACTATACCATTTTCAATTTTAACTTTATCTCCTGGTAAGCCTATTAATCTTTTTATTAATGAATCTTGAAGTTCTTCTGAGTAAAATACTATTATATCTCCTCGCTTAAGTTTATCTAAATTATATACTCTCGTAACAAAAAGCCTATCTCCAACATTTAAAGTTGGTACCATAGATTCTGATGGTATTAGAACCTTAAATAATAAAAACTTATTTATTAGAAAAGCTAATATTATTGCTGAGATTATTGGAACTGCCCATTCGTTAATGAAGTTTTTCATAGAATTTTTATTGCTTTTTTCTACTTTATTATCTTCATCTTTATTATTTGTATCAATCATTCTTCCCATAATCCTTTCATCATTGTATTAATTTTTTTATGTCTTAATTTTGTGGCCTCTTTATCTATAAGATATAAACCATCTCTTTTAAATAAAATGTCCCCTTCTTTTGCTATACCTACTATATCACTTTTTTTAATATCAATTAACTCATTAGCTTTTGTTTCCACTATAACATAATCATTTTCAATTCTATCTATTATATACTCTATATTATCCATAGTATGTTTGTATTTAATCACCTCTTTTTTTAATCTTATATTTTAGTATATCATATTTATTTAAAATTAAAATAGATTAAATGTTAATAAAAATAGGATAAATGAATATCACTTATCCTACTTCTATTACATTATTTTATATTAAATCTCACTAGTTAATAACTCTTCATAACTTTGCCTTTTACAAACAATTTTGGCTTCACCATTTCTTACAAAAATAACTGCTGGTCTTAAGTTTTTATTGTATCCGCTAGCCATGGAAAAACCATAAGCTCCTGTTGCTAACACCGCAAGTATATCACCATTTTCAGCTTTTGGAAGACTTATATCCTGTATTAATATGTCACCTGATTCACAGCATTTTCCTGCTATTGTAATATTCTTTTCATTTTTATTGCTAGCTTTATTTGCTAATATTGCTTCATATTTTGCTCCATATAATGCCGGTCTTATATTATCACCCATTCCTCCATCTACAGCCGCATATGTTCTAATTCCTGGGATTTCCTTTATGGATCCTACAGTATATAGAGTAGTTCCTGCATTTGCTACAATTGATCTTCCAGGCTCAATTGTTAAAATTGGTTTTTTAAGTGATAACTTTTGGCAAACCTCATTAACTCTATTTAAGATTACATCACAATATTCCTTTGTTTCCTTAGGCTTATCTCCTTCTGAATAGTAAATTCCGAATCCTCCACCTAAATCTAATTCCTCAATTAGATGACCTGTCTCTTGTTTTATGCCATTTATAAAATTTAACATTACTTCAGCTGCATCTGCAAATGGTTCTGTTTCAAATATTTGTGAACCTATATGACAATGTAACCCTACTAATTCTATATTTTCTAATTCAATAGCCATCTTTACAGCATCCATTATTATATTTCCAACTGGGGCAAATCCAAATTTCGAATCTATCTGTCCTGTTTTAATATAATCATGAGTGTGAGCTTCTATACCTGGTGTAAGCCTTAAATAAATTTTTTGTATTTTATTATATTTTTCTGAAACCTTATTTATTTCTGTCATTTCCCATAAATTATCTACTACAAATCTACCTACTCCTAGTTTAATTCCAAACTCTATTTCTTCTAAGGTTTTATTGTTTCCATGAAAGTATATTTTATCCATTGGAAAATTAGCTTTATATGCAGTATATAATTCTCCCCCGGAAACTACATCTAAATAAAGCCCTTGTTCTTCTATAAGTTTACACATACCTACTGTCAAAAAAGCTTTTCCAGCAAATGCCACCCTATTATTTTCAGATTTAACTTTAAAACTTTCTATATATTCTCTACACTTATCTATTAAAAGCTGTTCATCCATAACATATAATGGAGTACCGTATTCATTAGCTAAATCCTTTGCCTTCAGTCCTCCAATGTATAAATCATTTCCTTCTATTTTACTTGCCCCAAATAATTTCATAAAATCTCCTCCAAAAATATAATTATAATAAAACCACCATGATATTACATAGTGGTAGATTTTCTTATGTTAAATAAAAAAATATAGACACTCACTATATATTTATTTTCCACCTATATATTTAGCCCTAAATCATATTATATGCATTATCTTTATAAATTGCTAAAATGCTTATTAATATCCATCCCTATATTTATCCATAAGATTTCCCATTACATCCCCTGATGGTGGTGGAGTATATGTTATAGCATTAGCTCCTGCTTCTATTGTTTTCATTATAGTTTCTTCCGTTGGACCTCCTGTCGCTATTATAGGAAAAGTTGGAAACTGCTCTCTTATTCTTCTAACAATTTCTGGTGTGTTTTTTCCTCCAGAAACATTTAATATAGTAGATCCAGCTTCTATTCTCTCTGCAGGATTTTCACATTCTGAAACAATGGTCACTATTACAGGTATATCTATAACTGTTCGTATTTTCTTTATTATTTCATTTGATGTTGGAGCATTAACTACCACTCCCATAGCACCTTTAAACTCTGCATCCAATGCTAAGTTTACAACCCTTTTTCCTTGAGTTATTCCACCACCTACGCCACAAAAAACTGGCACATCTGCTGCCATAACTAATGCTTGAGTTATAAGTGGTTGAGGAGTAAATGGATATACCGCTATTATAGCGTCTGCATTAGTATTTCTTATAATTGCAACATCAGTAGTAAATAATAATGATTTTATTCTTTTTCCAAATATTTTTATTCCGCTACATTCCCTTATGCAAGAAGGTACTTCTATCACATGGCTTCTTAATATTCCTTTTATCTCTGGTACTTGCTTAATTTTTTTCCCATCCACACTGAACTCCTCCTATTTTTATTTATATTTAACTAATTTTTAGATATAATTATATTATACTACTTTAGTACTATATAACTAGTTAATTTTATAAAATTAACTTAATTTATTCAACATTATTTTAAGTTTTTAATATTAATATTTATAGATATTTATTTTGAGAGGTGATTTTTATAGTAAAGAGGAAAATTTACTCCCCTTATATTGTTTTATTAGTAATGTATCTGTTCTTTATCTTGGTTGCATTTTTGCATGATTCTCCATCTGAAATATTTACTGGACTAAAAAAAATAATTTTAAGCCCAGATATTTTAATAACTGACTATGTTGAAATTGGTGGGATAGGTGCATCCTTATTTAATTCAGCTTTAACTAGTATTCTTTCTATGTTTCTTTTAATATTTATAGGTGTAAAACCTAATGGTTCAACAATCATGTCTTTATGGCTAATGACTGGCTTCGCTTTCTTTGGAAAAAACATTTTGAACATTTGGCCAATAATTATAGGTGTGTACTTATATTCTAGGTATCAAAAAGAACCCTTTCTTAATTATAGTCTAGTGGCTTTGCTTTCAACTACCTTAGCACCTACAGTAAGTCAGCTTAGTTTTACTGATCATTTTTCTACTTTATTTGCCTTAGTTTTAGGGCACGGCATAGGTATACTTACTGGATTTATAATAGCGCCTGTAGCTTCTCACTGTGTAAAGTCACATAATGGTTATAATTTATATAATGTAGGCTTTGCAGCAGGATTATTTGCAACACTTTTAATGTCTATTCTTAGAGCTGTAGGCATAGAGTTTGAAACTAGAATGATTTGGAATACAGGATCTAATTTAATATTTTCAATACTATTATTTACAATCTCTTTATACTTAATGGTAATAGGATTGTTTTATAATCCTCATCCTAAAGAAAAATTACTTTCTATCATAAAACAACCTGGTAGATTAGTTAGTGATTTCTATTTACTATTTGGAGAAACATGTTATATTAATATGAGTATCCTTGGTTTTATATCTACACTTTTAGTAATTTTTTTAGATGGAGACTTAAATGGTCCAACTATATCTGGAATATTCACTATAATTGGATTTGGAGCCTTTGGTAAACATTTACGCAATGTTGTTCCTATTATTATAGGTGCTCTAATAGGTGCTTTAATACACGTAAATCCTATAAATTCTCCATCCTTAATATTATCAATATTATTTTCTACAGCACTTTCTCCTATTGCCGGAAAATTCGGCATCAAAATAGGAATCTTAGCTGGATTTTTACATGTAAATATGGTTACCAATATAGGGTATCTTCATGGTGGCCTTAATTTGTATAATAATGGCTTAGCAGCAGGATTTGTAGCTATGATTTTAATCCCTATAATTAATGTTTTTAAGAAGGAGACTGTATAAAATATGAAATTTAATTTTGAGAAAAACTTAAGAATAGTTAATGAACTAATGACATATCTTCATAAATTAGGTTGTAGTGATATAAATGTAAATTTACACACTGAAGAATCATATACTAATTTTATTATCTGGGGAAAAATTCAAGAAATTAATGACCTAGAATTATTTAATCTAAATAAACTATTAAATACTAAACGACAGCATGAATTAGAAGAATATTATTGGAGTTTAGGGGGCGACTGTGAACTAGATGAGGAACTCTCTTTAGTTGGAATGATGGTGGATACTGCAGAAATTAAATTTAATGATGGAATTCTAACTTTAAATATATTTAGAAGTCACTCTTAATTTTCAATCTTTTAAATATAAAAAGCAGTTGTAGATTTATTTTAAATAATCAACAACTGCTTTTTATTATTAATTTTTAAGTCTCATTTCCTTATAGCTTATGCTATATTTAGTTGACTCTTTATTTCTTCAAAAGGAAAATTGGCCCCTGGACATTCTGTATTTCTTACATCCTTATGCCTTTTTAAATCAGTAATGTTATACTTACTCATTAGGTACTTTGATAATTCAATGACACTAGTCATTTGTTGTGGAGTCAAATACTCATTATTAAAATTTCCTTCTAAAGCAATTCCAAATGCCTTACTGTTCACACCTGGCGCATGTGAACCTACAGCATTTTCAGGTCTCCCTCTATATATAGTTCCATCTTTTCTTATATAAAAGTGATATCCTATTCCAGCCCATCCTCTATCTTTGTGAATTTGATCTATTTGCTGAGGAGTCATATCGCTATCTACGGTATGATGATATACTATCATAGAAGGCTTTAAATTGTAAGTTAATGGAGTTGCCCAATTATATTCAACTTCATTAATTTTAAATTGTCGGTTTAAAAGCTTATCTTTTAAGCTTCTTAATTTCTTCCTCATTATTACCCCAAACTTATTGATATATTAAAATTATATGTATTCTATTTCAATTTGTTAATATAAAGTTATGAGTAATAACTTAATTTATCTTCTTGATTTAACGTTTAATACCTTTTCAACAACTTTTGTTCCTATTATATCTTCCTTCATTTCATTTAGAGCATTTGAAAGTTTGCTCCATCCCATTCCTTCAACCTCATTAGATTTTTTTATTTGTCCTGATACAAAATCTGCAACAAATGTTATCATTAGAATTTCTTTATCTTTAACATAATCAGACCCAAGATAAGTTATATTATTTATTTCAATTCCTGCTTCTTCTTTTACCTCTCTATAAACTGCTTCTTCTGCGGTTTCATTATTTCCAACATATCCAGATAGTAATACCTTAGAATTCTCGTATATGTAGCTTTGTTTTAATAATAATATTTCATCTTCCTTAATTATAGCTACCATTATGCATGGTTTTGGTGTGTCAAAAAACATCAAATCATCATGTAAGCAATAAGGCACACCCCCTTCATCCCAACTATATTTTTCCTCTAACTCTCTTCCACATAAAGGACAAAACTTGTACTTCATATTACACCTCTTAATTCTCTAAATAAATCTTTATTACAACTTCTATGTTATTTATAATATTATATCAACAATATCATTTATTTCAATTCCCTCTTCATAAACTATACAATTATATGCCATTATATCAACATTGCTTTTCTTTGCAAGTCTTAAGGCTTCACCGAATCCTGGATCTGTCAAATCATTAGGTGAAAAAGTTTTTACATTATCTAGCTGTATCAAAAATAAAATTCCAGCTCCAAATCCTTGCTTTTTAGCTTCTATTAATTCTAATATGTGTCTTGCACCTCTTTCAGTTGGTGCATCTGGAAATCTACAATGACCATTTTCTTCTAAAGTTACTCCCTTAACTTCAAGATAATATATATTATTATCTTTTTCTGTAGATAACTTAAAATCAAATCTACTCTTTCCAAAAGTTTTTTCTCTTTCAATCTTTTCATACTTCTTTAAAAGATTAATTTTTTTATTTATTAAAGCTTCATTAACTACTTTATTTGGTATTTGTGAATCTATATTGATTAATATATCATCCTTAATAGCAGCTATTAAATCATATTTAGTTTTTCTATTTGGATTTAGTTCTTCTCTTAAAAAAATTTTTGTTCCTTCTTTAAGTATTTCTCTACATCTTCCTGTATTAGGTACATGAACAACTATTTCTTCTCCATTTAATATAACATTTGCATTAAATCTATTTGGTCTTTTTTTAAATATTCCTTCATATATTTTTTTATTATACTTCATATATCTCTCCTCAATTTTAATATTTTTTATATTTACAACATTTTTTTACATTAATTTTATCCACAGGTAATAAAAAAACATAAGTTGTCCACAGGCAAGTTTATAAAACATCCCCATTTTATCTATATTTATGGTATTATTGTAACATTATCCACAGTTTTTATCCACATTTTGTACAAACCGTGGATAACTCTATTTCTTAAAAATATAAATACTTTTTTCCTTGTTGCATCTTACTACATATACTAATCTTATTCATCAATAATCATCATATTGTTACAAACATATATTCTTTACATATATATTGTGTCAATACCCTTTAGAAAAGTTTTCAACAGTTTTTTCAACTTGTCCACATTTTGTGGATAACTTTCCACAGTTTTAACACTTTTCCACTATAAATGACCTTATTTTATTCCTAAAAAGTCTTATTTTAATTAATTTGTTAATAAATATTTTAAGAAAGCTAAGTAATCAAAATATTAGTTAGCTTTCTTAAAAACTATTATTTAATTACTGGTAATGAACTTAAATTATTATTTTCATTTTCATCTGGAAGACTTCTTAAATATTCCTCTCCTTTTCTAGAAACTCCAACTGCAACTCCTGCTATTTGACCATTTTTAGCCATTTGCACCCCTTCTTCTTTATTTATCCTTTTTCCATTTGAAAGTTCATATCCAACTATTTCCCCAGAATTCTTAATTATTGCTCTTATTGATTGTGCATCATTATTTGGTGTTGGAACATTCTTATTTATATTTCTTGGAAGGTCTCCAATCATTTCATTTTTTTCCTTCATAATAACACCTCCTATTAATTATACTTTTATTTTATCCATTAAAAATTCTTTAATACTTTTTATTTTTAAACCAAAATTTTCTTATTCAATCCTTCCACTCCAAGTCACCGTAAACTTACATATAACCTTTCAAAAGCTAGAGGAAAAAGTTATAAATAGTTATCCATATGATAAACTTTTTATAACTTGTATAAAAATAAAAAGGATAATTTTCATTATCCTTTTTACCCTAAAATTTTTTCAGCCTGTTCTTTTAATAATTTAATATTATTTTCTGCATCTACAGTTGTAAAATTATAAACATCTGTAAAGTTATAAAAATAATTTGCAATTGCTATTTTTGTGGCTCTAGTAATTTTTAATTCACTAGCTAAATTTTCTAAAAAATCTACTTCTTTATCTTCATACTCACCATCAACTAAAGATAATCCTACTAATTCAAAATATATAATCCTCTTAGATCTATCACTGGACTTTCTTATTAATTCTATTATGTCCTCATATTTAAGATTATAAATTTCCTTATCTTCTATTTCTAATTCCTCTTTATATTCCTTTAAAAGTACTTTTTCTTCCTTCGCAAACTCATTATCTACATCTGCAAAAATTGAAACTAGGTTTATAAAAGCAATACCTTCTTCTTTATTTAATTCTTTCAAAAACATATTCGTATCCCCCTATTTAAAAATTTCTTATATTTATTATATTACTATTAATTAAACAATTTATATATATCTTTAAATCTTTTTTCTTCCTCTATATTTCCAGTCAATTTATTAACTTCACTTATCAATAAATATATTTCTTTATTATATGGATTTATCGATAATGCTTTTTTTAATAATTCATGCGCTTCATATATTTTTTCTATATCATCTATATTTAGAAGTTCCTTAGATATCTTTAGTATTTCATCAACTCTAAATTCTATATTATCATTATTTTTTCTTTCAATTTCATCTAATACTAGATTTATTCTGTCAGGTGAAAAAGGTTTTTGAAGATATATAAGTGCTCCTAATTTTGTACATTCTATTGCATTTTTTACTGTTGCAAAAGCAGTCATTATAACAACAGGGCAAGTACTTCTAACTTCTTTAATTCCTTTTAACACTTCAGTGCCACTTATTCCAGGCATTCTTATATCTAAAAATATTAAATCTATTTTTTCACTTTTATCATTTATTATATTTAATGCCTCTATACCATTATCTGCAGTAACTACTTTATAACCTCTTAATTCTAAACAAGTACTTAATAATATTCTTATATTTTTAGTATCATCAATAACTAAAACTCTTTTCATATACTCATCTCCTACTAGCTTCATGATAATGGAATAGTAAATATAAATTTACTTCCAAATCCCAATTCACTTTCACACCATATCTTTCCTTCATGCATCTCTACAACTTCTTTGGCTATAGAAAGTCCTAGTCCTGTGCTTTCTTCAGGTATTTCAAAACCTTCTACTCTAACAAATTTTTCAAACACTTTTTCTAAATAATTATTAGGTATCCCTCTACCAGTATCTATTACACATATATATATCTTTTTATTCTTAACATACGTCTTTAATTTAACTGACCCCCTTTCTGTATATCTTATTGCATTAGATACTAAGTTATTTAATACCCATTTTATTTTTTCTTCATCTATTTTAGCCTCTGGTAATTCTTTTTCCAAATCTAACATGATATCTAAACCCTTATCTATTGCTTGAGTCTTAAAATTTGTTGCACAGCTCTCTATTAATTCATTTACATTGCTTATTTTCATATTAAATGTAGTTGAATTTGAGTGTATTTGAGATATCTTTAAAAGGTTAGATACTAATTCATTCAATTTTTGTGTATCTTCTTTAATAGTTTCTACTATATTTTGTTGTTTTTCATTTAGTACTCCTATACTACTATTATTTATTAATCCAATTCCCATCATTATAGATGTTAATGGGTCTTTAGCTCATGAGATATAGTGCCTATAAAGTTTGCTTTAACAATTTCTAATTCTTTTAGACTAGTGATATTTTTAAATAATACTACTACTCCATTAACTTTTTCTTCTGGGCCTTTAATTATTGTTAGTGTCAAATTAAAAAATACTTTTTATTATTTCTTTTTATTTCAATTATTTTTTCTTTATCCTCATACTTTAAATTAGTTTCACATCTAATATATTCATAGACCTCTGGTAAATTTATAATTTCTAGTAAAGCTTTATTGGTAAATTTCTTTTCGTTAATATCAAAGAAATTTTGTCCTTCATCATTTATAAATTGAACTTTATATTCATTGTCTAATAATATTATCGGATCGGATATACTTTTAATTATACTCAAAGATTTATTCTTCTCTGCCATTAAATAATCTTCAGCATTCTTTTCAAAGTCATGCAATCTATTAGTCATATTATTAAATTCCTTTGCTAATAGTCCAATTTCATCTTGATATATTACTGGAGCTTGTTTATTTAAATTACCTTCTTTTACTGACTTCACAGCATTTATTAATAAATGTATTGGATTAAAGTATCTATTAGTTAAAAACATAGCTATAGATCCTCCAATTATGGCTCCAATTATAGAAACAAACATAACGAAATATATTGATGAATTTCCATTAGCCTTAAGCATTTGTTGCTTTTTAAACATAGCATCTTCATTTAATTGCTTTAACTCTTGTAAACTTTTATTAATTAGCACAACATCATTGGTTATTGTTTTTTCATAAATTTTTACTAATTCTTCATGGTTTTGTCCATTATTATAATCTTGTAGACTTGAAAATGATTTACTAAATTCTATATATTGTAAGTTAACTGTATCTATTAATTCTATTTCCCCAGGTTCAGTTATATTACCCTTTTCAATATAGAACCACTTATAAAATTCATCATCATTTACGTGAAATAAATTTAATGCCTCTTCTTTATTTCCCTGTAGGTATATTAATATAGCCTTATCTTGATTATAAATACAATTAGTCATATTATTAATTGTATTTATACTTTTGTAATTATTTCCTATAAAAATATCTGTGGATGTCTTTATTTTGTACATATTAATAGTAGATACAATACCTACTATTATTATAATAACTACTAAAGTTATATATATTGTCGTAAATTTTTTCTTTAAGGAATTAGTCATAAAATTAACCTTCCATCTTAAAATATTAACTCTATCTTAATTATATATATGTTTTATTTAATAATCTACATAATTTATTTCAATTAAAATACTCAATTCAAACTTAAAAGTTCAATAAATTCTTTTCATATATTCATATATAAAAATAAAGCTTAAGGAAAAATCCTTAAGCTTTTATTTTTATTAATAATTTTCTGCTGCTACTTCAAAATATCCTTGTGGATGTAAGCATGCTGGACATACTTTTGGTGCTTCTTCACCTTCAAATATATATCCACAGTTAGTACATTTCCATAAAACTGTTTCATCTTTCTTAAATACTTTGCCTTCTTCTAAATTCTTTAATAGCTTATTGTATCTTCTTTCATGCATATTCTCTACTTCAGTTATTCTTTCATAAGCTATTGCTACTTCTGGGAAGCCTTCTTCTCTTGCAATTCTTGCGAATTCTGGATAATCATGAGCCCATTCCTCATGCTCTCCTGCTGCTGCAGATTTTAAATTTTCTGCAGTTTCTTGAGAAAATGCTACTGGATATGCTGCATTGATTTCAATTTGTTCTCCTTGGAAATCATTTAGTAAAAATTTATAGAATCTTTTTGCATGTTCTTTTTCTTGTTCTGCAGTTTCCATGAATATGTTCGCAATTTGTACATATCCTTGTTTTCTTGCTACGCTTGAATAATAAGTATATCTTGTTCTTGCTTGTGATTCTCCAGCAAAAGATTTCATTAAGTTTTCTGCTGTTTTAGTTCCTTTTAAACTTTTCATTTTTACCACTCTCCTAAATAATAATTTTTTCTATACGTTACCATTATATTACATACATGGTTTATTATCAAATAATTAAAGAATAAATATTCCTATTTAATAGTTTATTCCTCTAAATTTTTACGTATTTTTTAAAATTACTATTTATTAATATATTCATGAATTCAATTCAATATTCTCTCAAAATAAGAAATTCTAAAATTACATTCTATATTATTATTTTTTATTTTTCTTTAATATAGATAATACTATCATTCCTACTAGTGAACCTACAACTAGCGCTGCAAAATATCCTAATGGATTCTCTATAACTGGAAGAACAAAAATTCCACCATGAGGTGCTCTTAGTGAACATCCAAATGCCATTGATAATGCTCCTGCTGTTGCTGAACCTACTACACAAGCTGGTATTACTCTTAATGGATCAGCTGCTGCAAAAGGTATTGCTCCTTCTGTTATAAATGATAATCCCATTATATAATTCGTTACTGCTGATTGTCTTTCTTTAGCTGTAAATTTCTTCTTAAAGAAAGTAGTGCATAAAGCTATTGCTAGTGGTGGTACCATACCACCAATCATAACTGCTGCCATAAATTCAAATTGTCCATTAGCTAATGATGCTGTTCCAAATACATATGCTGCCTTATTAATTGGACCTCCCATATCAACAGCCATCATTCCACCTAAAACTGCGCCTAATAAAATCTTACTACCACTTCCCATTCCATTTAAGAAGTTATTCATAGCATCATTTAATGCTGATACAGGTGGATTTACTACAAATATAATTATTGCTCCTATCAATAAGATTCCAAGTAAAGGATATATTAATACAGGTTTTATTCCTTCTAATGCATCTGGTAATCCCTTAAAAATTTTCTTTAGGAAAAGCACTAAATAACCTGCTATAAATCCTGATAACAGTGCTCCTAAGAAACCTGATCCTCCTGCATTAGCTATAGCTCCGCCTACAAAACCAACTGCTAATGCCGGTCTATCACCTATACTCATTGCTATATATCCTGCTAATATAGGTAACATAAATCCAAATGCTGTTCCACCTATATTTTTAAAGAAAGCTGCAAATGGAGTATTGCTTCCAAAATTAGATGGATCTATACTATAATCGTCAAATAAGAATGCTAATGCTATTAAAATACCTCCACCTATAACAAATGGTAGCATATGAGATACACCATTCATAAGGTGCTTATATATTTGATGTCCTATACTTTCTTTTTCTTCTGATACTTCTTCATTTGAAGATTTTACTCCATTGTGATGATAAATTGGGGCATCTCCTGATTTAGCTTTATTTATTAATTCTTCTGCTTTGTGTATTCCATTTGAAACCTTGGTTTGGATAACTTTTTTACCATCAAATCTAGCCATTTCAACTTTTTTATCAGCCGCAATTATTATACATTCTGCTTCTTTTATTTCCTTTGAAGTTAACACATTCTTAGCTCCACCTGAACCATTGGTTTCTACTTTAATTGAAACCCCCAGTTCCTTAGCTTTTTCTTCTAAACTTTCTGCTGCCATATAAGTGTGAGCTATTCCTGTAGGACACGCAGTTACAGCTAAAACTTTATATCCATTTTTACTTTCCTCTTTATCTTTGTTTAACTTTTTACTTTCAAAATTATCTATTAACTTTATAAATTGCTCTGCTGATTTAGCGTTTAATAATGCACTTCTAAAGTTTTCATCCATTAACATAGTTGATAATCTTGCTAAGACTTCTAAATGAAGATTATTTTCTCCATCCGGCGCTGCAATCATAAAAAACAACTTTGCTTTTTCACCATCTAAGGAATCATAATCAACTCCATCATATACTACTATTGCTGATAAACCTGCTTCTTTAACAGCTTTTGTTTTAGCATGTGGTATAGCAATCCCGTCTCCTATACCAGTTGTGCTGAGTTCTTCCCTTTTTAAAACTTCCCTTTTATATTCTTCCTTATTATTTAAGTTTCCTGATAAATTCATTAAATCAACTAATTTATCAATAGCCTCTCCCTTTGAAGAAACATTATTAGGATTTATTGCTATAGATTTTTTATTTAATAAATCTGTTATTTTCATTTTATTACCCCCCGATCTATAATATTTCATTTAATAATTCATAAACTTTTTCTTTTGTTGCTAATCCTTCTGAAAATGCACTTGCACTTCCAGTTGCTACTCCCATTTTAAACGCTTCATCTAATCTTTCATTTTTTAAATATCCAGCTATGAACCCTGCCACCATAGAATCTCCTGCCCCTACTGAATTTATAACCCTTCCTTTAGGAGCTCTAGATTTTATTACTTCATTGTCTTCATTTATAAATATTGCTCCATCAGCAGCTCGAGAAATTAAAACATTTCTTGCTCCCATTTCTTTAAGCTTTTTAGCATATTTTATTATGTCTTCTTCATTTTTTATAGTAACATTAAATAACTCTGCTAACTCGTGATGGTTAGGTTTTATTAAGAATGGACTATATTTTAATACATTTAATAGAAGTTCTCCCGTCGCATCAACAATGAATTTAATTTCTTTTTTAGATAACTTCTCCATTATTATTTCATATATATTTTTAGGAAGAGTTTTAGGAATGCTTCCTGCTAAAACTAAAATATCGCCTTTTTGTAGTAAATCCAACTTTTTATATAATTGTTCTAAATCATTATCAGATATATTAGGCCCTTGACCATTTATTTCTGATTCTTCCTTGGATTTAAGTTTAACATTTATTCTAGACATTCCATTACTAAGCTTTATAAAATCTGTACTGCATCCAAAAGATTTTACCTTCCTCTCTATTTCATCTCCTGTAAAACCTGCTATATACCCAAGTGCTATATTTTTTTCATCTAAGTTTTTTAATACTATAGAAACATTTATTCCTTTTCCTCCTGGATAAACCTCTTCGTAAGATGTTCTATTTACTTCTCCTAACTTAAAATCATGAACTCTCACAACATAATCTAACGCCGGATTAAAAGTTATAGTATAAATCATAGTTTTAAAACCTCCACTATTTCTGCCTTTTTATAATAACTACTATCTTCTAATAATGTTGTTATTATAACTGCTTCATCTATTTCTCCAAAAGTTATTGAGCTAATTGAATTAAACTTTGTTTGGTCTGCTAATATATATGGATTTCTTGTCCTTTTTATTGCTTCTTCTTTGACTAATGCTTCTTTTATATCTGGTGTTGTATATCCTCTATATTCTGATATTCCATTTGTTCCAAAAAAGCCTTTAGTAAAATTATATCTTTTTAAGTTATTTATGGCTTCAACTCCAACTACTGCCTCTGTTGATATCTTTATTTCCCCACCAAGTATATAAGTTGTAAATCCATTACTTATCAGCTTTTTAGCTTGATTTATTCCATTAGTAACATATATAGCATCTTTTTCTTTTAGAAAATCAATTATTAAATTTGTTGTTGTACCTGAATCTATATATACAAAATCACCTTTTTTTATAAGACTTGCTGAATATTTTGCAATTATAGATTTATCAATAACATTTAATGTTTCTCTTGTTGATACTAAATCATCTTGTGTATTAAAATCTTTCTCTAATAATGTAGCCCCTCCATGTACCTTATTTAGTTTTCCTTCTTTATGTAAATAATTCAAATCTCTTCTTATAGTAGATTCTGAGGTATTTAGCATTTCTACAAGTTCGCTCACATATACAGCGGAATTGGTACTTAATTGTTCTAATATAATTTTATGTCTTTCTTCTGTTAGCACTAAATATCACCTCCAAATTTATAATACACCTTTTAGTAAATGTTTTCAAGCATTTTCATTCAAAAAAATTCACTTTCATTCATTTTTTAAGTCAAATACCTTCAACAAACTAAAAAATATAAACTTTTTTATATTTTGTGATTATAATCACTTATTTATCAATTTATCAATTTTATAATTATATTATCAAAATTATAATTATAGCGGTTGAAACTAGTTGACTTTAATGATAAAATCTATTTGAGAAACATTCTTTATTAATAATATTTTTCCAGTAAATTCTGAATGTTTTGAATTGTTTGAAAAAGGGGTGCAATATATGAATCAAGAATGGATTAATTTTAAAGAAGGTCAATGGACTAAATCTATTGATGTTAGAAACTTTATACAATTAAACTACACTCCATACAACGGTAATGACAGCTTTTTAGTTGGTGCAACAGATGCTACCAAAACTCTATGGAATGAAGTAAGTGAATTATTTGTAAAAGAAAGAGAAAATGGTGTTTTAGATATTGATACTGAAACTATCTCTGGAATTAACGAATACAAAGCCGGTTATATTGATAAGGCTTTTGAAAAAATAGTTGGTGTTCAAACTGATGCTCCACTAAAAAGAGCTGTTATGCCTTTTGGTGGTGTAAGAATGGCTGAAAATGCTGCTAAATCATATGGCTATGAAGTAAGTCCAAGAATTTCAGAAATATTTACTAAATATAGAAAAAGCCATAATCAAGGTGTATTTGATGCTTATACTGATGAAATGAGATTAGCAAGAAAATCTGGTGTTATAACTGGACTTCCTGATGCTTATGGTAGAGGAAGAATAATAGGTGATTATAGAAGAGTTGCTCTATATGGAGTAGATAGACTAATAGAAGATAAAATTGCTCAAAAGAAAAGCTTAGAAGTTAGAGTTATAGATGAAGATGTAATTAGATTAAGAGAAGAACTTTCTGATCAAATTGTAGCTTTAAAAGAATTAAAAGGCTTAGCTCAAACTTATGGATTAGATATTTCAAAACCTGCTACTAATTCAAGAGAAGCAATCCAATGGTTATATTTTGGTTTCTTAGGAGCTATAAAAGATCAAAATGGTGCTGCAATGTCTCTTGGTAGAACATCTACTTTCTTAGATATATATATAGAAAGAGACTTAAAAGCTGGTTTAATAACAGAAGAGGATGCTCAAGAATTAGTTGACCATTTTGTTATGAAATTAAGACTTGTTAAATTCTTAAGAACTCCAGAGTACAATGATTTATTCTCAGGAGATCCAACTTGGGTTACTGAATCAATCGGCGGTATGGGATTAGATGGAAGAACATTAGTTACTAAGAACTCTTTCAGAATTCTTAATACACTATATACTTTAGGACCATCACCAGAACCTAACTTAACTGTACTTTGGTCAACAAGATTACCTCAAGGCTTTAAGGATTTCTGCTCAAAAGTTTCTATTGATACAAGTTCAGTTCAATATGAAAATGATGATTTAATGGCTCCTTACTGGGGAGATGATTATGCAATTGCTTGTTGTGTATCTGCAATGAGAGTTGGTAAACAAATGCAATTCTTTGGTGCTAGAGTTAACTTAGCAAAAACTTTACTTTATGCTATAAATGGTGGTAAAGATGAAAAATATGGAATGCAAGTTGGTCCAAAATTAGCTCCAATAACTAGCGAATATTTAAATTATGATGAAGTAATGGAGAAATTTGAAATAATGACAGATTGGTTAGCTAACCTTTATGTTAATACTTTAAATGTTATCCACTATATGCATGATAAATATTCATATGAAAAATTACAAATGGCACTTCATGATAGAGATGTATTTAGAACAATGGCTTGTGGTATAGCTGGACTTTCAGTTTGTGCTGACTCACTATCTGCTATTAAATATGCTAAAGTAAAACCTATAAGAAATGAAGAAGGTGTTGCTATAGATTTTGAAGTTGAAGGCGATTTCCCTAAATACGGAAATGATGATGATAGAGTTGATGATATAGCAGTTTATTTAGTTGAAAATATGATGAATAAGATCAGACAAAATAAGACTTATAGAAATGCTTATCACACTCAATCAGTACTAACTATAACTTCAAATGTTGTTTATGGTAAAAAGACTGGTACTACTCCTGATGGTAGAAAAGCTGGAGAACCATTTGCTCCAGGTGCTAACCCAATGCATGGAAGAGATAACAGTGGTTCATTAGCATCATTAAACTCAGTTGCTAAATTACCATATGAACATTCACAAGATGGTATATCAAATACCTTCTCAATAATTCCAGATGCTTTAGGTAAAAACCCTGAAGACAGAATTAAGAATTTAAGTTCATTAATGGATGGATATTTTGGTCAAAATGCTCATCACTTAAATGTAAATGTATTTGATAGAGAAACTCTATTAGATGCTATGGAGCACCCAGAATTATATCCTCAATTAACTATAAGAGTTTCAGGATACGCTGTAAACTTCATTAAGTTAACAAGAGAACAACAATTAGATGTTATAAACAGAACTTTCCATAAATCAATGTAATTAGTGTAAAGTTTCTTTTAAACTATGAAATGAAAAAGAAAAAACCCATATTGGTTTTTTCTTTTTTTAATTTCTTATTTTTTACCTGTTACCTGCTATCTGTTACCTAAATTCTACTAAAATATATTAAAATTTTTTAATCATACTTATAAAATTTTAATTGCTAACTGGTACATATTCAAAGCTTGCATTTTTGCTTTCTAAATTAAAAATTATTTTATTTTTTATGTAAAACTTATATATTGAAGTACATGATATGTTTTCATAAATAGTTCTTTTCATTTCTCCACCATCTGGTGCCAATAACTTTTGAGGATAATTCTCGTTAATTTCTATTTCCAATTTATATTTTCCTCTTTTTATTATTAATCCTCTTTCATTATAATTAATTATTTTTACTCCATTATAAGTTGCTAATCTATATTCTTTGCCCTTATACAAAACACATGCTATACAGCCCTTAAATTCAAGCCCTAAAAATGGAATATCGGCAATAGAAACCATAATGCTTGCTTTTTCATTTTTAAAATCATTTCCTTGAACCCATAAATATGACTTAGGAAACGAACTGCCCCAATCTTTTTCTATATATCCAATTCCATTCTCTATAATTTCATCTTTATTATTTATACTTAATTTTCCACTAACCATATGATGCAAACTTATTATTCCATGATTACACTCCATAAAAGGACATAAAGCAAATGGTCCCATTATATCTCCTTTAATTGGAGTAAGATTTTCATAAGTCAACTTGCCTTTTACTTTTATTTCATTACTTACTACATTTAATATTAAACCATTTTTAGAAAATAAATTATCTTTTATCTTAATAGTTAATTTATCCTTACTTATTGAAAAGTCTTTAAAATCATACTTTATATTATATGTTTTTTCATTAGTTATTATTTGAATAAATGAATACTTCAAACCATTTCTATCTATATTTACTCCAGGAATAAATGCTATGCTTCTATCATTACATTGGTGCTTAAAGTACCATCCTTCAAAAAATCCCTTTTTATTATATTTACTATTTTTCATATTTTAGTTCCTTAATAGCTGGTGAATCTAATAAGTTTCCCTTATAGTCAAATCTTGATCCATGACAAGGACAATCCCAAGATGAATCATCAACATTCCACTTTAATTCACAACCCAAATGTGGACATTTTGTAGAAACTGTATATATCTTTCCATCATTATCTTTATATACTCCTACCTTTTCTCCATTATAAATAATGGTTTCTCCTTCTCCATTATTTACATTCTCTATAGTTTCCATTGGAAGGCTTATTTTTTGAGCTATAAAATTATATGCTGTTTCTACTCCATCTCTAACTAAATTTTTTATTGAAGCTGTAATATCAAATCTATTTTCCGAAAATATTTTACAAAAATCATTTTCTTCGCCAGTTATCATATCACTTATGATTATTGCTGAAACCATAGATGATGTCATTCCCCATTTGTTAAAGCCAGTAGCTACATAAACATTTGGCATTTCTTTAGAATATACTCCTATATATGGTATTCCATCAGATGTCATACAATCTTGTGCTGACCAATTGTATTTTTCTATAGCAGTAGGATAAACCTTTTTAGCAAATTCTCTAAGATTATTATAACAACCTCCTGATTCATTATTTCCTGTTCTTTTATCTGATCCACCCAAAATTAATAAATCCTTATATCTTCTAAATGAATATCCAGCTGTATTTTCATCTTTATACATTCCGTTAACTATTTGAGCATTTTCTAGTGCAATTACATAAGATCTTTCTTGATGCATTCTTAAAAAATAGTATCCTGGAACATTTATAATTGGAAAGTGAGTTGCAACTACTATACTTTTAGCTTTAATCTTTCCATGTTTAGTTATTACAGTATCCTCTTTTATATCTATAGCTGTTGTATCTTCATAAATTGTCAAATCCTTTGCTATATAATTTAAAAATTTAATTGGATTAAATTGTGCTTGATTTTTAAATTTTACAGCCTTAGCTATTTTAAATGGTAACTCAATTTCATCTACTAATTCTGCATCTATTCCTATTTTAATAGCTGCTTTATATTCACTTTCTATTTTTCTTGAATTATTTAAGCTATATATATATGCATCCTCTCTTTTGAAGTCACAATCTATTTTATTGGCTTCAATTATATCATTATAAGTTTCTATTGCTAATTGATTTGCTTTAGCATATCTTTTTGCATTTTCTTCTCCGAACTCCTTAATTAACTTATTATATATTATATCGTGTTGTATTGTTATTTTAGCCGTAGTATTTTTGGTATTCCCACTTAATATTTTTCCTCTTTCTATAACTACAACATTTATTCCTCTTTCTTTTAGCATATATGCAGTTAATAATCCTGTTATTCCTGCTCCTATAACAACAGCTTCGACTTCTATATCACTTTTTAAAGCTTCTCTTTCCTTTATTTTATAATTTCTACTCCAAACTGATTTCATAAAAATATCACCTCTTTGATTATTATTCCATTAAATTTGGTATTTAAACAAATTATTAAGAGATGATAATTTTATTATATTCTATTATCACTTTTTAAAATCACATTATTATCTAAAGTACTCTTTATTTCTGGATGCTTTTCAATTACATCTATAAAGTTAATTATTCTTTCAAATGTTTCTTTACTTAAGACATGCTCTATTTTCTCTGTTTCATGTAGTAAGTATTTTTTTACTCCTAATACCTGTAAAAACTTTTCAACAGTATTATGTCTATTTAATAAATATTTACCATAACTAGTTCCATTTTCAGTTAGTTTTATATATCCATACCTTTCATAATTGGCTAGATTAAGATCGTCTAGTTTTTTTATCATCTTTGTTATTGATGCTGGCTTTACATTTAATGCTTTTGATAAATCACCTACTCTTGTAAACCCCTTTTCTTCTGATAATCTATATATCATCTCTATGTAATCTTCCATTGAAGCTGTAATTAGTCTACTATCATTTTTTAAGTAATTATTAAAAGTATAAAATCCTTCACTCTCCTTCATTCCATCCTCCTACTACTTGGCTATCTTTATATTATATTTAACGATAAAACATAAAATTCTATAAAGTTATATATTTCTGTATTAATATATAGATTGATTGTATAATTATTTTTATGAATTAACTATAAATTCTAATGATAGTAAATATCATTAGGGAATTTAAATTTACATTATTTCGGTCCATTTTCTAATAATTCTTTACTACTATCATTTCCACAACAGTTCTTTTTCTTTCCTCTAGACATCATTATTACCATTGATAGCATCATTAGTGGGCATATAAATGGTGCTATTAATCCAAGTAATCCACTTATTTTAGGAAATACCTTAGATATTATTGGTAATAAAGACACAATAATTATAGGCAATCCACAACAAAGTATCATATGCAGTAAATATTTAAAATTATTATGCTTAACATTAGATTTACTTTCATTATTTCCTCTATGACAATTCATATTAACACTCTCCTAATATTATTTTGAATATTTATATTTACAAATACTTTTTATATCAACCCCTTTAAATTATTTTTCTATAGACTTATATTAAACAATTTTGATGAAGAAAATATGAATAAATACTTATATTATAAATAAATATTTAAGACAAATAAAAATAGCTTAGTATTTCTTATTACTAAGCTATTTTTATTTATTTTAATAACATACTTTTCCTGGGTTTAGTATATTTTTAGGATCAAAAACCGCTTTTATTCCTCTCATAATTTCAATATTCTCATCACTTAAAGAATCACTTAAATATTCCCTTTTAGCATATCCTATACCATGTTCTCCAGAAACTTGTCCTGATAATTCTTTAGCTTCATCATACATTCTCTTCATTACATTGTTAAGTTTTGTTTGCCATTCTTCTTCACTTAAATCATCTTTTAAAATATATATGTGTAAATTTCCATCTCCAGCATGTCCAAAACTTTTTATTCTTATTTCATACTCTTTTTGAAGCTTATGAGTAAATTTTACAAAACCAGCTACTTTATTTCTTGGAACTACTACAT
This sequence comes from Clostridium sartagoforme AAU1, assembly GCF_000401215.1. GTDB lineage: Bacteria > Bacillota > Clostridia > Clostridiales > Clostridiaceae > Clostridium > Clostridium sartagoforme. Next base: position 38,609 of record NZ_ASRV01000162.1, read on the forward strand.
CTACTTCGTCCATCTCGGTTGTAGATGATTTTATAGCTTCTAAAAAGGCTCCTCTTGCAGACCAGATTGCTTCTTGTCTTTCTTCTGTATCTGATATGAATACATCTATAGCACCCTCTTTTAAGCATATATCTGCAACTTTTTCATAATTCTTTTCTATTTCTTCCTTTGAATTACCGTCAAAAGTTAATAATAAATAGGCATCTGAACTATGATCTGGGAACTTTTTACCTAGATACTCTTCTGCTGCAAGTATTACTTCACCTTGCATAAACTCAATAGCTGTTGGAACTGCTTTTGATTTAATTATTTTAGGTACAGTTTCAATTGCAGTTTCTAGTTCTTTAAATGGAACTAATAAACTTATTGCCTTCTTAGGTAATGGTAGTAACTTTAACGTTGCCTTTGTTATTATTCCCAAAGTCCCTTCTGAGCCTATTATTAAATCTTTTATACTATATCCTGAACTATTTTTAACCACTTTTCCTCCAAGATTTAATATTTCACCTTTAGGAGTTACAACTTCTAGTCCTCTTACATAATCTCTTGTTACTCCATATTTAACAGCTCTCATTCCGCCTGCATTAGTACTTATGTTTCCACCTATTGTTGCTGTTTTTTCACCTGGATCTGGTGGATAAAACAAATCATTATCTTGAACAAACTTTGATATTTCCATAAGTAAAACCCCTGGCTCTACTGTTAAAGTTAAGTTTTCTTCATCTAGTTCTAATATATTGTTCATTCCACTTAAATCAATTATTATTCCTCCTTTAAGAGGTACACATGCTCCAACTAAACCCGTGCCTGATCCTCTTGCTGTAACAGGTATATTATTTTGATAGGCATACTTCATAATACTAGATACTTCTTCTGTTGTAGAAACCTTAATTACTAACTCTGGAAGCTTTCTAACAAAACCTAATTCATCATGACTATAATCTTCATTTATATTTTTTCCATAAAATATTCTATCATCATCTTTTACAATGCTTTTTATATCTTCTATGTTTTTTTCTAAAACTTTATTATATTGCATACTTTTTCCCTCCATTTTCCTTAATCTTTTGGATTAACTTAGGAACTATCTCATATATATCTCCTACTATTCCATAATGAGCAACTTTAAATATAGGTGCCTTATCATCATTATTTATAGCAAATATATAATCTGAATTATTCATTCCTGCTGTAAATTGAACTGCTCCTGATACCCCACATGTTATTATAAGTTTAGCTCTAACAGTTCTTCCACTTAATCCAACTTGCTTGCTGGCATCTTCCCATCCAGCTTCAATTAGAGGCCTAGTAACTGCAACTTCCCCTCCCAGTAACTCTGCTAACTCTCTTATCATCATCATATCTTTCTCTGACTTTATCGCTCTTCCAGCTACAACTAAAACCTCCGCTTCTGATATGCTATGTTCTTTCTTTTTAGCTACCACACTTTTTACATCTATATTTGAAAATAATTTATCTCTATCAACATCACAAATTACTATTTCTCCTGTTGTCTCTTTACTTCTTTCTGGAGCAGACATAACCTTATATCTAACTGTTGCTAATTGAGGTCTTGAATTTGGAGTGATTATTTGAGCCATTATATTTCCACCAAAAGCTGGTCTTATTTGTACTAAATCTGTATTTTCCTTTATATCTAAAACTGTACAGTCTGCTGTTAGTCCTGTTCTATATCTCGCAGCTACTCTTGGTGCTAATGATCTTCCTACTGTAGTTGCACCAACTAATACTACTGATGGCTTAACTTCATCTATAAAATTTTCAAACATTGCTGTATATGGTTCTATTCTAAAATTGTTAAGACTTTCATTGTCATATACGTATACCTTATCTACTCCATAATGTAATAATTCTTTTGCTTTTTCACTTATATTATGACCTATAAATATACAATAAACCTCTTGTTTTACTTTACTTGCTAGCTCTCTTGCTTTTCCTATAAGTTCAAATGTAACAGGGTGTATATCTCCATCTACATGATCAACATATACTACTATACCTTTCCATTTACTTTTATCTATTAATATTTTTTCTTCTTCTATATATTCTACTGCACCTTTTGGACCCTTTTTCACACATAGCTTACACATCTTGCAATTAGAATTAATATCTAATTTCCCATTATTATTTTCTAAGGCTCCAAATGGACAAATTTTTATAATTTCATCTATATTTACTACTTTATCTTGATTTACAACTAATTTAGACATATATTTTCCTCCTAAACAAACTTTAATTCTTTTAGCTTATTAAATATATTTTTGCTTATTTCGTCTGAATCTCCATTCCACTTTTCATGACTAGAATTAGATTCAGGAGGAAATATTCTTTCAACTTGAGTTGGTGATCCATTTAAACCATATTTATTTTCATCTTTATCTTCAAAATCTTTCAATGATATTACTTTAATTTCTCTATCTTTTGATTCTATTTTTTTCTTATATGAAGGTAATCTTGGTTCAAATATATCCTTTTCTACAGTTAATAAACAAGGATATTTAACATCTACAACCTCTACAGTATTCGGCATGTCCATTTCTACTGTTATATAATCGTCTTCTATCTTTAATATGCTTCTAACATTTGCTACATGCGGAATTCCTAAATATTCAGCCATTTCTGGACCTACTTGAGCTGTATCTCCATCAGTTGTTTGTTTACCACAAATAATTAAATCAAAATCCCCAGTTTTTCTTATTCCTTGTGATATTGTATATGATGTTGCTAAAACATCTGCTCCAGCAAACTTTCTATCTGATATTAATACACCACTGTCAGCTCCCATTGAAAATGCTTCTCTTATTACTTCCATAGCTTGAGGTGGCCCCATGCTTATTACACTTATATTCCCACCCTTTTCTTCTTTAATTTTAAAGGCAGTTTCTAGTGCATAAAGATCATATGGATTCATTTTTGTATCTATTCCATCTCTTTTTAGAACTCCTGTTTTTTCATCTACTTCAACCTTTGAAGTCCCTGGTACCTGTTTAATACAAACTATAGTATTCATAAAATCATCTCCCCTGATTTATTATGTTTTAAAGTCTTCTATATAAATTTAAGAAAACATTCTTGCTTATTTGTAGTTTTAATATACATAATTTCGTATATTGAAATAAAAATCATTCTATTTCATTATCGTTATATTAATATTTCATTATAATTGTAAACCTTTTACTAAATCTTGTCCATAATAGTTATTTTTATAACATATATTTAAATAAAAAGGATATTAAATAAAATTACTTTAACTAATTAATATCCTTTTTTAATAAATATCTTTGCTTTAATCCTCCCCATAGAATTCTACATCTTATTCCTATAAACCTTGCATATATATAAGTTATTGGACTTCTTAATCGCCCTCTTGAACAAGCTATTATAACTTCTTCTCTTTTGTTATTTGATATTTCTAACAACCTTTTTCTTATTATTTCTCTATTTTTTATTATGCTTTTTATTATTATAAAAATAGCAAATGGATAAAATCGCTTTATCATGTTGTGCTGCTCTTCATCTATTACTGGAATATTATATTCTGTCATATTCATATTTAAAAATTCTGATTTTGTTCTAACATCTATAAGCTTCTTATTATTAATATTCTCAAACTTTATAAACATACATTCTCCTATATATTTCAGTTAGTAACTTATATCCTAATTACACCTTAAAGTTAGTAGTTATAGACTATTTAGATTAAATAGAGAAATTTAAATCATATATCATTTAATCTTTCTATAATATTCATTATTCTATTTTTTGTTTCCTATTATTATATAATTTAGAAACCAATTATTGCAGAGTATTTAGAGTAAAAAATTAAACGACCTATCCATAAGGATAGATCGCTTAATTTTTATATTAATTAAGATTTTCAAAAGTAGATTTTTATTTTTTAGATTTCTAAATTTTATAAGAATTACTTAATAATTGATTTTCTTCTATATACAAATATACCTGATGCTATCATCATAGCACCTAAAACTATTAATAGCTTACTATCAAAAGATGAACCAGTGTTTACTAGGCTATCATACTTAGTATTTTCTACGTTACCCTTATCTGTATTATTATCAATGTTATCAGTTGCTTTTATTGGTGTCATTTGTATATCATGTCTAACAATTTCTTCTTCTACTGAAATAGTACCACTTACATATTTTTCATAACCATCCGCTGTAGCTACTATATAATAATCTGTGTAAGGGAATACCATCCAAGCATATTTACCATTAATATCACTAAATTGAGGATTTAAATTATCAGCTGGTGGGAAATCATTAACAGTTGGTAATTCTACTAATGTATCTGGTTTTATCCCCTTTTCCTTGTTTCTTTCTGTATTCGCATAGTATAACTTAACATGCGCTCCAGCTATTAATTTTCCTGTTTCTTTATCTGTAATATCTCCATATGGATCTATTAAACAAGTTGCTATATTTATCTCTCCATCATTATTAACTTTTATTTTTGAAGAACCAACTTTTATCTTTAATCCATTTGCTAAATTATAATATACATTTGCATAATATACTTTATTCTTCTCTAATCCACTGAAGTTAAATATTCCATCATTAACTTCATCGTTTAGATTTACTTCCTCAGTGATTCCACTAACTGAGTTTCCATTTTCGTCTACTATCATTACTTTATAGTTTGAATAATTATTAATTGATTTAATATCACCATTTGGATCTTTTAATAAAAGAAGTCCTGTAACAGTATTTGATGCGTTATAATTTTCTTTTCCTTCTGATGTAACTGCTCCAGCATTGGTCTTTTGATGGAATGTTATCATTTTTGTTTGATTACCTATCTTAATAGGTTTTGTTATCTTAACATCATATACTACATTTCCCTTTGGTATAGCAATCTTATATTTACCATCTGCTTTTGTAGTTACCTTAGCATAGAATTCTGGTATTCCATTGTTATCAAAATCTTTTGATACTTCTACTACTGCATCTGAAATAGGTAATCCTGTATTATTATCAACAACTACCCCTTTTATGCTTCCTGGTGCAAAATGAAGTACTGCATTGTTTTCTACCGGAACATCTAACCCATTTACTTTAGCTGAAACTGTTACTGTAACCATGTCATCCCCAGTTACTTTAGATGATTGTAATGTAAATAAAGCATTTCCATCTTTATCTGTCACAACTGTATCTCCATTTAATAGTGATCCATTTGAAACTTCTACTGTTACACTCTTCTGTGGTACTGGATTGTTATTTTCATCTAAAACTGTAACTTTTAACGTTGTTTTATCTTCTCCATCTCCAACTATTGAATTTGGATCAGCAGTTATTATAACTCTATATTTTGATAGATGTATATCTACTACTTTTTCCTTATCTGTTGGTTTAGATGGTTGTAAATTTACATCTACACTTTGCTCTGTTCCCTCTTTATTAGCTACTACCTTATAAAGTCCTACTTTTTCATTTTTAAAGCTATAGCTTCCATCCTTAGATGAAGTTGTAGTATCAACTATTCTTCCATCTACATCAACAAGAATTATTTTAGCATTTTCTACAACACCCTTAGAGGAATAAACCTTACCATTAATATTTAAAGTTAATGGCATCGATTTATCAATTGTAAATTTAACTACGGTTTCATTTCCTGCATTATCAGTTACTACTAAAGTATACTCTCCATCTTTATCTATCTTAGTTCCTGGTGTATATGGTTTTCCATTTAATGTTGCTATTCCTTCATTAAATTCTGGAGTCATATCTTCCTTATATGTTTCACCATCTTTAATCTTAGTAACAACTGGTTTTGTTTTATCTATTACAAAAGTTTTTGTAGTAGAATTTCCTGCCTTATCAGTAACAACTATAGTATAAGTACCTTCTTCAATAACTTCAGAACCATTATTGAATTTACTACCGTTTAATAAAGCTTCTCCTTCATTAAATGTTATAACTACTTTATCTTTGTAACTAACTTCATTTTCTACTCCATATATTTCTGGATTAGTTTTGTCTATTACAAATTTAATACTTGATTGATTACCTGCTGCATCTACTACAGTTAATAGGTGTTCTCCCTCGTCTTTTATAGTAGTACCACTAGTAAATTCTCTTTCATCTAATAGTGCCACTCCTTCATTAAATTCAACCCTTCTATCATTATTATAGTATTTTCCATCTTCTGCCCCTGTAATTATAGGTGCAGTTTTATCTATAATAAATGTTACCTCTGATTTATTTCCAGCTTTATCTATAACCACTATAGTGTGAGTACCTTCATTAGTTATAGAAGTCCCACTATTATATGGTTTTCCATTTAATGTTGCTGTTCCCTCATTAAATGTAGGATTCACATCTTTATTATATTGTCCACCTTCAAGTACATCTTGAATTACAGGTGGTGTTTTATCAATAGCAAATGTAACTGTTGAAACATTTCCTGCTCTATCTGTTACTACTAAGTTATAAGTTCCTTCTTTATACACTTGTGCTCCTGATATAAATTCTTTACCATTTAACAATGCTGTACCTTCATTAAATATAGGATTCACAGAAACATTATAATTAGTGTTGTCTTCCACATTTGATATTACTGGTGGAACCCCATCTACTTCAAAGCTTAATTGACTAGAATTACCCGCTGCATCTACAGCAATAGCAGTATATATTCCATCTTCATCTATCTTACTTCCTGAGACAAACGATGAATTATTTAGTGTTAACCTTCCTTCATTTGAAGTTATTATAACCCCTGGTTTATAACTTCTTCCTTCAATTGCTCCATCTATAACTGGTGCAATTGTATCTACTATAACATGGCTATTGTCTGTAGTATTGCTTATATTTTCAGATTCATTTCCATAATTATCTTTTAACTTGCTTATATTAAAGTTAATTATTCCTTGTGTATCTTCTGTTTTGATAGTATAAACTACCTCATATGATTTTTCCGAAGTGCTAGTTGCTATTATTTCATTGCCTAAAATATTTACTTTAGGTGTTTCAGATAATACCTTACTTGATGTAAATCTAATCTTAATAGCATCTCCTGCCTTAGCATAACTTTTATTACTATTGCTTGATTCTATAGATACTGATGTTGCAACTGGTGGAATATTATCTTTAATATTTATAGTCATTTTAGTATTTTCTGAATAATCATACCCATCAAATCCTTGATAAATCAATGTTGAAATTCCCACAAAATCTTTTGTTGGAATAAATGTAATTTTTGAAATGTCGGAAATTAAAATTATATCATTTACTTTAACATCTACTTCATTGTTAAGAAGTTTCCCATTTGAAGGTAATGAAATAATTTTTATTGATACTTCATCACTATTCTCAATATCGCTATAGTTAGATGTAAAATTATCCTCTTCAAATTGTACAGTTTGATTTATATATCCAATTTTCTCAAAATCTTTTATTATAGGAGCATTATTTGGCAATGCTTTAACTTTAACATTAAATGTTTTTGTTGAAGTCACTCCATTATTATATAAGGTCGCAGTTAAGGTTACTGTTTTATCTCCAGATAGGAATGCTGGTCTTGAAACTTTTCCAGCCTGTGTTATTAATGTATCACTTGATTTCCATCTAACTAGAGTATTATTAGTTCCCGTAGTAGGTAATCCTAAGTTTTTAGTAACACTATCTGCATTATCTCCTTGAGCATATATTATAGATACATCTCCACTTGCTTCATTTACTTGACCTTGTACATCTTTCACAGTAAAAGTTCTTGAAAAACTTTCTGACCAAATTGTGGTCTTCACTTTTAATGAAACTGTGTACTGTCCTTCTTCTTTAGCAGAAAAATCAAGCATTGGAGTTGCTCCTGAATATACTACTTTTCCATCTTTCTCTACAGTCCATAATCTATCAGTTATTGTCTTGCCCTGAGGATCATAACTATTATCTACTATAGTTATATCCTTCATTAAAGGCTTATAGAATATTGATGGTGTTAGTATAAAGTTAGCTAATGGTTTTTCTGTATTATCAGTTTTAATTGAAATATATTTAACTAAAGGGATGCTTAAGGCATCATCATAATCCTTAACTGTAAGTTCAACTAAATATTGTTTATCAGCCTCTAAATTTTGATCAATTTGTCCATTAATCCAAGTACTTGATGAAGCTTCTCTCCATCTCCATATCTTTTCCTTTATGCCCCTATCTTCTTGACCCTTAGCATCTTCATCATAAGAGCTTTCATTAATTGATACGGTATAAGTGCCATTTGAATTCGCTATATTAGCATCAAAATTTGCTATAGGTCTTCTGTGAGCATATACTTTATTTGGACTAACTATATTATCCTTAAAGGTTATATCGTATTCACCAACCTTTTCAAATATCATATCTAGGTTATCCATATACTGCCCATCAAATGTTGCTTTACCCATATTATTTTCATAATATTCTTCATTATGATTTAGCTTCCAGCCACCATAAGGATATTGATCATCTGCAGTATTCTGCTTTAGACTTTCTGGATTTACATCTACATCCATAGGTTGTCCAACTAATACCTTAGTTTCTCCTGAACTTTCTTGCTTTAAGCTATCATAAATATACTTGGCTATCTTATTTATTGATGCTTCATAATCTGAATTATCGACATAAAGCCCATGTCCATCATTCTTAGCTAATAAATCATCTGCTTCAGATTTATTAGCATTTGTTCCCCATCCTAGATAATGTATATTTTCGCTGATTATCCTTGATTGAATCTCTGAATATGTATTTGCATTAAGAAAATCTTCATCAGAAGTATCATTTAAGTTAACAACAAATCTTTTTGAATTTAAATCCCATTTAGGCTGTCTTAATAAATCCTTAAATTTAACAACATTAGTAGTTTTCATTGATAAATTATTAAATGAGAAATAAGATAACTCATTACAACTATGCTTTGTGTAACTAGCTATTGGTCCAAAGCTATTTCCAAACTTGGAATCTAACTTTTCTGAATTTATAGTCTTATTCCCATTATCCCACATACTAATAGAATTTTCGTCAACCTCTATCTTTATAGTATGGTTTTTTGAAGGATCTTTTTGATATCTTTTAATTAATGTTATTCCTGGATAACTTGACAATGGTACATAACCATCAAAATTATGAAAATTATCAACATTTATTGAATTAATCTTGTAAAGTGATACTCCACTTTCTTCGAATAATATGCAATATCCACTTAGGAGATTATTTTCAATTTTAGAATTAAATAAAAATCCCCCACCTTCCATACTATGATAGCTTATCCCACTTTCATTAATTTCAAAATCAAATGTTTTCTTTGAAGTAGAATTATTCTCCATAAACATAAAATCTTTATAGGATGGTTTACCATATCCATAAAATGTTATGTTTTTGCCTGAATTTTTTACTATAATATGCTGATTATTAGCTGGATTTAATTGTCCATCTCCATTTGGATAATTGTCTTCTCCCCAATTCCCTTTATGATCATATATCTTCCAGGCAAAGGTATCTTCTGCACTTACTTCTTTTGCGTTTAATCCTGTTATTTTTATTCTTGAATCATTTACTCCAAGTTCTTGTAACTTGCTTTTCAAATCTTTTTCAAAATTCGATGGATCTACATTTGAATCTTCAACAGTAAGAACTATATCCGCATTATATTGAGGTTTTAAAGAAATACTTACATTGTTATCTTCTGCTTTAACAATATTTCCAACATCAATTAGATTACTAATAAATAATGTTGCTAATATTAATGCTATGCTTTTTCTCTTTTTTTTATTTCCTCTCATTTTTCCTCCTCCTTCTTTATTAAATTTTTATACCTTTATATATTATATTATTGCTCTAAACAAATTCTAAACATTTTATATCTATTAATAGTAATTATTATTAAATACTTATAAAATAAAAAAAGCTCCAAATTAGAGCTTTTCTTTAAGTTGATTGTAATAATCTATTAAATTTTTATTTAAATCAAGTCCATATTTTTCTTTGGCCACTTTATTGGCTTTTAAAAATTGTTTGTTTAAATTATGTACATCACTTTTATAATAATATAATTTAAATAAAAGCTTAACTCCTGAATCAAAATATGGATCAACTTCAATTATTTTCTCTAAATGCCCAATAGCTTTATTATAATTTTCTATACTTATATAATATTCACCTAATCGCCTAAGTAATTCTAAATATTTATTCCTAATATTTTCCAATGTATTTATGGCCCATATATATCCTTCCTCTTCCAAATAATCTCCCTTATATAAATATGATATACTTTCATAAGTACTTATATTAGATTCACATATTTCATAACTAATATCTAAGTATTTTTATATATCCAAATATCACAATCTAAATTGATCTTATTCATCGTATAACAATTATTTGCATATTTTATACAATCATTATATCCTATATTACTTAATATTTTTCTTATTCTATAAATCGAACTTTGCAAATATATTAAAGCATTCTTTATGTCTATATCTTGCCACAAATCTTCTATTATCTTTTCTTTATGAATGGGATTATTTATATTTTCAATTAAATATGCAAACAGCTCCTTATCCTTTAAAGTTCTCCACTTTATTGGAATATTATTTATTATAACCTCAAACTTATTAAAAGTTTTTATTTTTACCATTTTATTTTCTTCTTTTGAATTTTCATTTATTACTTTGAGGATTTTATTTATAGACTTTTCTACACGTGCTTTTCTTACTGGTTTTAATATATAGTCTATAGCATTAACTTCAAAAGCATCTAACGCATATTGATTATATGCTGTTATAAAGACTATTTCCATATTAGGCCTTATACTGCTTATCTTCTCTGCTAATGTTATTCCATTCATCCCTGGCATATCTATATCTAAAAAAGCTACTTGTATTTCATTATTTTCGATTATCTCTAATGCCTTAAATGGATTACTAGCTGTAAATGTAACCTTTATGCTTTTAAAACTTTCAATAATTTCCTTAACTTCTTCAATAGTACTTTCCTCATCATCAATTATTATTGATCTTATCATTCTTCACCTCTCATAAAAAGTTTCTTAGCGAATTGGAATTTTTATTTCTACTTCTGTTCCATACCCTATAGCACTTTTCATTGATAATCCTTTGCCATAGGCTCTAATTAATCTACTATTAATATTCTTTATTCCAACTCCAGCTTTATCATCTTTCCCACTTATTATTTTTTTCACTTTTTCTTCTGATATACCTACCCCATCATCTTTTATATTAATAATCAAATTATCTAAGCTTTTATATATTCTTATATTTATATTACCTCCTTCTAATTTATTTAATACCCCATGCCTTATAGCATTTTCAACAATTGGCTGTATTATTAGTGAAGGAATTTTTATACTCATATCCGCTTCTATATAAAAACTTATTTTAAGTCTATTTTTAAATCTTTCTTTTTCTATTGCTACGTATGCCTTAGTAAGCTCTATTTCCTTTGATAATGTAACTAAGTTATCGCCTTCACTAAAATCGAAACTATTTCTTAAATAATCACTAAAATCAAGAAGTAATTCCTTAGCCCTAATTGGATTCCTTGTTATTAATGATGATATAACACTTAATGCATTAAAGATAAAATGAGGTTTTATTTGCGCCTTTAAAAATGCCATTTCCGAATCTATTAAAGCAGATATAGAATTTTTAAGCTGTATTAATGTATGAACTCTTGCTTTAAGTTCACTTATATCATACGGTTCAACAAGTACATCTGTAGCTTCTAAATAAAGTGCTAAGGATATATTTTCTGGATATGCTTTATCTACTATCATAAGTATAGGTAGACTTATAGAATCATACTTATTTCTTACTGATCTTAACAAATTATATCCTGAGGTATTGGGCTGAAATGAATTAATTATAAGTAGATCATTTTTTATTCCTTTATCTATTAAATTCATTAACTCTTCAGAGGATTTTATATTATTTACAGTGTATCCTTCCTCTTTTAAAGAATTATTAATTACCTTATTATTAATTTCACTGGCTTCCAAAAGTAGTATTGAATGTTTAGTGTGTTTATTAACATTTATATTCTCATTCTGTACTACTATTCGTTCTTCTATATAGCTATTTGTATACTCATTAATTTTATCTATATTATCAATAACAGGTAAAATGACTAAAAATTCCGTTCCTTCTTCAATTGTAGAACTAAATTTTATTTCCCCCTCATGAAGATCTATTATTCTACTGGATACCCATAACCCTATATCAGATCTTTTTTATCATTATATATCCTATTATTCCAGTTTATATTTTTC
>NZ_ASRV01000163.1 GCF_000401215.1 Clostridium sartagoforme AAU1
CATAACCCTATATCAGATCTTTTTTTATCATTATATATCCTATTATTCCAGTTTATATTTTTCATACTATTAATTATAAACTCTCTATCCTCTATATATAACTCTTTATTTTTTATAGCTATAACTGCATTATTATCTATAATTCTTAAATCTACATTTAAGCAACCTCTCTCTGTAAATATTAACACTATATCTATTAAATTATAAAATACCTGTTTTAACCTATTTTCATCTCCGCTAACTATTATTGTTTCATTACACATAGAATTTTCTATAATTATAGGCTGATCCTTAAAAGAGTACTCTATAATATTTATTACTAGAAAAAGAATACTTTTTACATTAACAATTTCCTTTTTATTTTTTATGTATCCATTAGTAAATTTGTAATAATCTAAAATATCTTCTATTAATATACTTAACCTATTTGATGTAACAGATATCATCTCTATATTTTCTTCTTGCTCACTTGTTAATATTCCTGCAACTCCATCTATAAGTGAATTAGCTATATTTAATATCCCTTTTAATGGAACCTTTAATTCATAAGAAATTGTTTCTAGAAAATCATCTTTTCTCTTATCTAATATTTTTAATTCATTTGATAATTTCTCTACTTCCTTCATCGAATTAAAAGAATTATATGATAATAACATTGCTTGACTTATAGTAAATATAATTACATAGAATGGGAATAAAAAATTTATTTGCTTCGAGCTAAATGTATTATATATACCTACTAATATCATTAGAAGCATACTTATAAGAGCTAATATATTAAATCTTGTTCCTTCAATCTTATTTATTATATTTCTAATTATAATACCAGTAGAAAATAATATAATAATTACTCCTACAGTAGCATGAAGCTTACCAAAATCTATTTTTTTTAAATAT
>NZ_ASRV01000164.1 GCF_000401215.1 Clostridium sartagoforme AAU1
TAATTAAACCTATAATCCATATATATATATATAATTTTTTTTATTACTTTTTTAGATAAACCTATCTTGTAATATTCATTTATATATATAATTAAGGCTATTGTAGAAATAGTTCCTAAAATCATAGTTATATTAGATATTTTTCCATAGATAAGTTGGTAAATATTTTGGTTATTAGCATCTCATCATTCATTGCTAAAAATAATGCTGCGCTAATACTATATACCCCTAAGGATAAATTTAAAACCAACTCATTTTTTTGATATATCTTGGTAAAGAAATAAAGTGATAACATAATTAAGCTAATTATACAACTTATATCTATCAACATATATTTATCTCTAAAATTAGTAATACTTTTCTCACTACCTATATATATAGATTTTAATATCCCACTTTTTAATGAGTCAGAATTTTCTAGTTGAATAAGTATTTCGAACTCTTTTTCATCTATATGAAAAAGTTTCATTCTCACAACACTATTAGAAAAATCACGTTCTTCTATGAAATCACTTGCTGATTTTATTATAATTTTACTTTTTCCCCAAATATTATTAATGTTAATTCCAATGTCTCGCTGGCTTTCATTAACTTTTATCTTAATTCTATATGTAGCTTTTCCCTCTGAAGGGAATTTGTTATTGTTTTTATCTTTATATCTATTCCAGTTACCAGGAAGTCTTATATATTCCTTTGGATAATTTTCCACATTATCAATAAAATCTTCTGTGTATAGAAGTTTATCATAATAGAACTCCCAATTTCCTTCTATGCAAAATACATTTTTATCTAAATTAACATCTGATAAGTCTAAATAGCCATTTTCTATTTGTAAATTATTTCTATTAGTAAAATTTGTTATAGAATAATAAGTAAATCCAAATATTAAAAAACAAAATATAAGTATATAAAAATTGTTAATCCATTTCTTCATATCTCTTTAATGCCCTCATAAAGTTTCCTTCTATTAATTCCTTTAATTTATCTATTAATATTTTAGGATCTTCTATCATCCCGTCTTTCATCCACTGTATTACCAGTCCTGCAAATGCATGAGTATAAAAATCTGCCATAAATTTTTTATCTTCAACTTTTACAGTCATTGTACTAGATATTTCATTAATTACTCCCATAAGCAACTCATTAATTACTGAAAAAAGATACATATCTAAATGTGTTCTACTTAATGAATTTAATGTATTATTACAAAACTTCTTATTATCTTCTATGTATAAAAATATTTTATAAAATCCATCAAGCCAAGTGCTATAACTTTTATATTCTGATATACTTTCAATTGCCTCTGTTCTATATATCCATTCTACAAGCTCATATATATCGTGGAAGTGATAATAAAAAGTTTGCCTATTTAAATTACATTCATTAACTACATCCTTTACTGATATTTTATGCAATGGTGTAGTTTTCATTAAAGTCTTTAATGATTTTGCTAATAACTTTTTAGTGTGTAGCGAACTTGTCAAAACTTATCATCCCCAATCTAAATCTTATTATATAATTATTTCTAGTAATTTGTAAATTTTACAAACAAAATATTTCATTATACTGTTCATAATTCATTATTAGTATTTACTTACCAAAAATTAAACATATGTAAATTTGCTTATTCCGTCGCTTCGCTCCAAATCAACGCCAGCTTACATATGTCCACTCGAAAAGTTTGAGGAAATATTTTCTAAATTATAATTTTTTTGTAATTTGCTAAAGAGTAAAAAAATATTACTGGAAACTCAAATTTCCAGTAATATTTAAAATATCAATTACATGAAACTATATTAAGGATCACACTTCCTAAGAACTTTTCCATCATTTTTTATATCTACATTAACTCTATTTTATCCTACAAATTTAAGTTTCCTACTGTCCTTTATTTGTTTTACTAGAGTCTTTATACTATAAAATTGCTTTGCAATTAGTATTAAGGATAATCTTTAGCTTTCTACCATGGTTCCTCCATTTACATGAATGATCTGCCCCGTCACATAACTTGAATCATCAGAAGCTAAATACACATATGCTGGAGCTAATTCATAAGGTTGTCCCGCTCTTTTCATTGGAGTATCTTCCCCAAAAGTAACAACCTCTTCTGCTGAAAAACTAGATACAATAAGAGGTGTCCAAATCGGGCCTGGTGCTACTGCATTGACCCTTATCCCCTTATCTACTAATGATTGTGATAAAGATCTTGTAAATGTTGTTACTGCTCCCTTAGTAGCTGAATAGTCTATAAGGGTCTCATGCCCCTCATAAGCTGTAACTGATGTAGTGTTTATAATAGAACTTCCTCTTTTTAAATATGGTAATACTGCTTTTGTTAGATAAAACATAGCAAAAATATTTACTTTAAATGTTATCTCTAACTGCTCCGAAGTTATATTTTCTATACTCTTTTGTGGGAATTGTACTCCTGCATTATTAACTAATATGTCTATTTTACCAAACTTTTCTATGGTCTTTTCCACTATATTTTTACTAAAATGTTCTTTACTAATATCTCCTTCTATTAATAAACATTCACTTCCATAGCCCTCTATATATCCTTTAGTTTCTTCTGCATCTTCTCTTTCATATAAATATACAATAACTATCTTTGCTCCTTCTTTTGCAAAAGCAACAGCAGTAGCTCGTCCAATTCCGCTATCACCACCTGTTATTATAGCCACTCTATCTTCTAACTTTCCACTACCTCTATACTCATGGTCATCGAACACTGGCCTTGGATCCATTATCGCTTCTATACCTGGTTGAACCTCTTGATGTTGGGGTGGAAAATCTCTATAGAAATTATTTGTCCATAATCCGCTTCTTTTATATGAGTTCATGTAATCCTCCAAATTAAATTATTACACTATTCATAATATGTCTTTTCTAAACTATTAGTTCCATCACACAAACTATCTATGTTTCAATTTAAATTTTAAACTTTCTAATTAATCTATTTAATATCTCCGAATAATTTTTTAGTGTTTCTGCTTGCTCAGCCATCTCTTGTAGTCCTGAAGATTGCTCCTCTGATGCAGCACTCACTTCTTCAGTAATTGCAGCTGTTTCTTGTGATACCGCTGCAACCTCTGATATATTAGACACAACAATATCTTTACTCTCAGTTATCTTATCTAATGATGATGTAACTTCACTAATATTATTTTCTAATTCATTTATCATACTACTTATTACATCGAATTTAGTTTTTGTTATCTCTAAGCTTTCCTCAGTTTCTTCATTAAGCTTCTTAGTTACCAACGTTTCTTCATAGAGCTCTTTTATACTCGCTTTTACTTCTTCTATTACATAATTAATTTCTGTTGCTGATTTAGCTGATTCCTCTGCTAATTTTCTCACCTCATCTGCAACAACAGCAAATCCTCTACCAACTTCACCAGCCCTTGCTGCTTCTATGCTTGCATTTAAAGCTAAAAGATTAGTTTGTTCTGTAATTGATTTAATAGCATCAACTATAATTCCTATTTCTTCTGATTTATTTGATAATAAATCTACTTTAGATACCATATTATTACTAGCGTCTCTATTCTTCTCATATGTATCTGTTAAATTCTCTAAGGCAACTGTTCCTTCTGATGAAGACAATCTAACTTCTTTTGATGTTTTAAGCATCTTTTGAGAACTTGATATAGACTTGTCAACTTCTTCTTCTAACACAGCCACTACACGAACTCCCGAATCTAAGCCAGCAGCTTGATCCGTAGCTCCCCCTGCTATTTGTTGAATTGATTTTGCCACTTCTTCGCCTACATTGCTAGACTCTTTAATTATTCCAAATAATGTCTCTGATCCATAATTCACCTTTTCAGATGCTTCTTGTATTCCTGATAAAAGCATTCCCATATCTTCGGTTAATACATTTAAACTATCCATCATAGCATTGATTTCTCTATTATAATAAAATTTACTTTCTACTTTTCCTGTAAAATCTCCATCTTTAATTTTATTCAATAAATTTACAACTTCTCTTATAGGCTTTGTAAGTCTTCTTGTAAATATTCCAGCTGATATAACCACCATAATTATCATTATTATTAGTACTGATACTGATAGCAATAACTCTTTTATATATGAAGAAATTAAATCCCTTCTTGGAATAGATACCGAAATAATTAACCCGCTCTCTTTTTCTACAACCTTATAACTTATATACTTTACGTCATCTATTTCTGTAGTAATTCTTACATTACTTTCACCTTTTATTATGTTCTCTATCCAAGGAAAGTCATTTATCCCTTTCCCTATTAAACTTGTATCACTATTAGCGATAATTATTCCATTCTTACTAAATACAGTACCAAAAGCTTTATCCCCTAATTCAAGATTCTGAACTATACCTGATAAAACATCAAGGTTCTTATCTATCCCTACAACACCTTGTATTTCACCTTTATCATTTAATACAGCTTTAGAATATGTAACTACTATTTTTTTAGTTGCAATATCTTGATAAGGTTCTGACATTATAGTCTTAGATGGATTATTTACTGCTTCCTTATACCAATCTCTTTGTCTAGAATCAAAACTATCACCTAAGTCAACATACGGTGCTAACACAAATTTTCCATCTTCACTTCCCATATATACAGAAATTACATCCTTATTTATTTCCTTATATGCCTGTAATGTCTTTTCAAACCAAACTATTTCATTATTTTTATTCTCTTTCAATCCCCTTGCATTAGCATCAACAGCTAAATATTCAATATCTTTAGTACTATTATTATTTTCATTTACTAATGATTGAGATACTACATCAATACTTTTATCAATAGTTGCATTTATAACACCATTAATATTTTTATTAAGCGAATAAAAGTTAGATAATACCATTGCTACTAATGGTATTATGGATGTCATAATAAGAAGTCTTACTATTGCTTGCTTTATAGTTTGTTCCTTAATTTTTCTTTTTTTCATTTTTCCTCCTCCAACCTACATGAAAATTAATATAAACAATATACTTTCCTTATATTAATTTATCGTATAAATAAGCACTAAATTTAGTCATAAACAGGCAAATTCAAACATTTATTTTTTCCTTTTTCTATATTTTTTAATTTCCATTCTTAATTCTTTTAAAATTGTGTATGAAAACATTATCACAAATTGATATTTTATTACTTTCTATACAAGTAGTAAATAAAAAAAATTACTACTCCCAAATTCATTTTGACAGTAGCAATTTGTATTTACATATCTTTTAATGTACGCTTTAAAAATTCACGTGTTCGTTCTTTTGTTGGATTATTAAATATTTGCTCTGGAGTTCCTTCTTCTTCAATAACTCCATTATTCATAAATACTACTCTATCTGAAACTTCTCTTGCAAAACCCATTTCATGCGTTACAACTAACATTGTAAGACCACTTTCTGCAAGCTCCTTCATGACCTTTAAAACTTCTCCTACCATTTCTGGATCAAGTGCTGATGTTGGTTCGTCAAAAAGAATAACATCTGGCTCCATTGATAATGCTCTTGCAATGGCAACACGTTGCTTTTGTCCTCCTGATAGTTGTTTAGGCTTAGCATTAACATAGTTACTCATACCAACTATATCTAAGTATTTCATCGCAACTTTTTCTGCTTCTTCTCTTGAGCGATTTAATACTTTCATTTGTCCAACAACACAATTACTAAGCACATTATGATTATTAAATAAATTAAACTGTTGAAAAACCATACCTAATTTAGTTCTGTATTTATATATATTGTGATCGTCATCTAAAATATTTTCTCCATTGTATATTATTTTTCCACCAGTTGGTTTTTCCAAAAGATTTATACATCTTAGCAAAGTTGACTTACCAGATCCAGATGATCCTATTATGCAAACAACTTCTCCCTTATCTACTGAAAAATCAATATCTTTTAACACTTCATGAGTTCCAAAGGATTTATTTAAATGTTGAATATCTATTACTTTCTTCATACTTTTCCTCCATTAAGCTACTACATCTTTAGTTTTTTGTAGTATATCTTCTGGTCTTTCTACTTGCATTTGATTTCCAGCCATAATGTAATTTTCTGGGCCATCTATTTTTCTTTCAAATGCTCTTAAGATTCTTGTAACTGTATATGTCATTATAAAATAAAGGATACATGTTACGAAGAATGCTTCGAAATATCTATAATTATTTCCTGCTACTGTTTTTGTTTGGAAATATAGTTCGGATACAGAAATTACATTTAAAACAGATGTATCCTTTATATTTATTACAAACTCATTACCTGTTGCTGGTAATATATTTCGTATAACTTGCGGTAATACAATATTCATCATTGTTTGAAAATGATTCATTCCTATTGCTTGAGCAGCCTCAAATTGACCTTTATCTATAGAAATTATGCCCCCTCTTACTATTTCTGACATATATGCACCTGTGTTAATAGATACTATAAATAATGCTGCCACTATCTTATTTATATCTATTCCTAAAAATTGAGCTGATCCATAGTAAATTACCATAGCCTGCACTATCATAGGTGTTCCCCTAAAAAATTCTATATAAATAGAAAGAATTATATTAACAATTTTAAGGCATACTTTCTTTAGCCCTCTATCAGGCACAGGAATAGTTCTAATAACACCTACCAATAAACCAATTAAAGTACCAATCAAAGTACCAATTATAGAAATAAAAAGTGTCATACCTGCTCCACGTAAAAACATTGGTAAGTTATTTTGAAGTATTTTTACTATCCATTCAATACTCATATTATCCTCCTAATAATTATCTAATATAGAATTTGAATAGGTTAAAAATTAATCTATTCTAATAAAACTATTGAGCTGCCGGTTGATTCTTAATAGCATTACTCATTATTTCTGTTTGTTCTTCTTGTGAAATACCTGATAAAATTTCATTTATTTTTGATGTTAACTCACTGCCCTTTTTAATACCTACTGCTGTTTCTGTATCTTCTGGATTTGTAACAAATCCATCCTCAAGCTCAATCATTTTAAACTTTGAGTTAGCAGTTTGTGCACTAACAGCTTCTGGTTTTTCAGATACATACGCATCAATAACACCTGACTCAAGAGCAACTCTCATAGCTGGAAAGTTATCCATAGCTTCTAGTTTTTTTACACCTTGAATTTGCTCTATTACTGAATAATGAAATGTATTTAATTGTCCTGTAACTTTTGCTCCATTAAAATCAGCTAATGTTTTAGCATTAGTATATTGACCTCCATTTTTAACAACCATAACTAATTGTGATTTATAGTAGTTATTAGAAAAATCTATTGTTTGCTTACGTTCTGCTGTTGGTGACATACCTGCAATTATTGCATCAATTTTTCCTGATGTTAAGGCTGGTACTAATCCATCCCATTCTGTTTTAACAATAACTAACTCTTTGCCTAATCCATCAGCTATTTTTTTTGCAATTTCTACGTCATATCCACCTGCATATTCTGCACTTCCATCTATTTTTACTCCTCCATTTGAATCATTCATTTGTGTCCAGTTAAATGGGGGATACCCAGCTTCAAGTCCAACTCTAAATACATTTTCACCTTTTTTATTTGAATTTCCTGAGCCACATCCTGTTAGTAATAGCATAGCTACTAATGATAATGAAATTAATAATGATAGTTTTTTCTTCATAGTAAATCCTCTCCTCTTTTTTAATAATAAAAAAACCAACCCTTTAATTGGATTGGTGCTATCTTAAATCTTTGGATAGGTTTCTATAAAAAAATAACTGAGCAAAGCTCAGGCCCAATTTATATATAACCTAATCCTCATCTTCCCATTCGAGATAGCACAACTTAATAAACTGGGAAAGTTTATTAAGACAGTCCTGTAGCTCTTAACTACAGACCCAGCAAGTAATACCGAGATATATTACAAGCTTCGGCAAAATTTCCTTCTCCTTAGTATCATCACTTTCTCTAGTTCAACCAAAGACTGTTAAATTTTGCGCCTCTACCCCACATATGAAAGTGAGGTATTTATTAAATTTATGTTTTTAGTGTACAGGCTTATATAATAAATGTCAATAGTTTAATAAAAAAATCTATTTTTATATTTTAAATTCTCTAGCTTTTTTAGGATCAGTAACTAATATAAACAAACCTCATAAAGATACTATCTATTTTCCCTCTAAAATATCCACTTAAGGTAATTTGAAATTAAATAAACCCTTCCAACTTGCTAGTTTAGAAGGGTATAACATTAACATATACTTTATTTAATATAACTTTATTATCTTTTACTCATATAGACCATAAGTTTTATTTATATCTTGTGTAAAAACAATGCCATTTCCTGGCTTATCCATTTCAAGTTCTTTTCTTATAGAAGCTATAATTGCCTCTGTTTTATCATCCTTAGATATAATCATAACTATTTCTTTTTCAGGTTCTATTTCCATAGCAAACACTTTACTTGTTTCATGTATACCAGAGCCTCTAGCATTTATTATTGTTCCACCTTTTGCTCCTGCTTTAGTTGCCGCATCTATAACATCTTCTGCTCTACCTTTTTCTACTATGGCAGTTATAGAATTATACATTATATTTTCTACACCTCTTTCTTTACTAATATTATCGCTTTTATATCTTCTGGTTCCTAAAATATTTGATATAGAAGTGGTAAATACTATCCCATGATTTGGTCTTTCAAATTTAAATTCTTCATCTAAATTTTTTAAAGATTTATTAACAGTATCACTATCAGCAACCATAAGAACAATTTCTTTCCTTACATCTGATAGTCCTAAGTAATCTAAAATTTTATTATTAACTGTCCCTCTTCCTAAAAATATAGTTCCTCCAGAAACGCCATGATATTTTGCTCTCTGTATCAACTTACTTCCTAGTCCAAAATTGACTATAAAATAAATAAGTTCAATACTTTTAGATTCAAGGCTATTGTGCATCCTCAATCATTCCTCCTTTTCTGGATTTAATTTTAAAGATAAATCCTAGTATTTGTAATGCAATTATAGGTGTCATTGCAACCATTGCAATCATACCAAATCCATCTATAAGAACATCTGCTCCTTCAATAGCCTCTGCCACACCTTGAGCAAAAGCTAATATAAATGTAGCTGTCATTGGTCCTGACGCAACTCCGCCTGAGTCAAAGGCCATTCCAACAAATAATTTCGGTACAAAATAGCTCATTGCAATCGAAACCAAATATCCAGGTAATAAATAATGCCATAACTTAACTTCCGGAACTAATATCCTAACCATAGATAATGCTACGGCAAAACCTACACCAATTGCAAGAGTAAACATTACAACTTTTCTCTTTACATATCCACTTGTAACATCTTCTATTTGATGTGTCAATACATAAACCGCTGGTTCAGCTAATATTGTGACAAAGCCTAATACAAAACCTACAATAATAACATACATTTTATTATCTAATGCAGCTATACTTTTACCTACTGCAGTTCCTACATCCATAAAACCTGCATTTACTCCAACTAAAAATATGACTAATCCTATAAATGTAAATAGCATCCCAAATAAGACTTTTCTAAATGATCTTTTTGATAATTTAAACTTTACTTTTTGAAAAATAATGAAAATAATCAATATTGGTAATAATGCTAATAATATTTCAAATGTTATTACTGGTATTTTCTCAATAAATGGTAAAATAATTGATGTAGATATTACCTCTGATCCTTCAAGGCTTCCTGTAACTTGGTCTGTCTTAGATAAAATACTCATTAACATTACTGATATAATAGCACCAGTAGATGCTATAGCAACTAATCCAAAACTATCCTTTTCTGATGACTTACTATCCTTTTTCAGACGGGAAACTCCTGTTGCTAGTGCTAAAATAAATGGAACTGTCATTGCTCCTGTTGTAGCTCCTGATGCATCAAAAGATATTGCTAAAAATTCTGGAGATGTAAATAATGCAAGTACTAAAATAAATCCATATATAATAGTTAATAATTTATATAAAGGAAAATTATATACTATTCTCCCTAATCCCAAAGAAAGCATAATAGCTATTCCTATAGAAACAATTGCTACTATAAGCCATTTAGATACTAATCCTGATGTAACAAATTCTACTTGTCCTCCAAGAATTTGTAAATCCGGCTCAGCTACAGATATAAAAAATCCAAGTAATAATCCTGCTACAATAACTATCCAAAGCTTATTGGTTTTTGCTATATTCGTTCCCATTATATTCCCTATAGGCGTTACTCCAATATCTACTCCAACTAAGAATATAGATAAACCTATAACAATTGCCACCGTTCCAATCATAAATCTAATTAATAAGTTCATATCTATAGGTGTTAACGTAAAGTTTAAGATTAATACTATTATAGTTATTGGCAGAACAGACATTAATACTTCTCTTATTTTTTCAGTTAATAAATTCAAACATGTATCATCCCTTTCTTTTATTGTTTTACTTAACTTATAATATAATTATACAATATTATCATATTTTTTTATTATTATTAAATCATTTTTACACTATGTTAATATTTTATTCATCTTTATTGTAAATATCCTGGCTATATAATTATTATTTACTTAAATATAAAATTAATTTATTTATATAAAATATCCTATGAATAACTTCTAAATTGTTACTCATAGGATATTTAATATATATTAAAGGATCGTATTAACATTGTCGTATTATGAATTTTATATCCATCTATTAAACTCTTCATCTGTAGCTAGTACATAATGTGTTCCGTCTATATGTTTATTTACCCCTTTCGAATAATCTATTCCACTAGTTTCATAATCATAAGATTCCGATATCCTTGATTTTTCTACATTTGGATTTGGATGTGGTATCGCTGATATTAAGGATTTAGTATAAGGATGAATTGGGTTTGAAAAAATTTCTTCTGTTGTTCCAGTTTCAAGCAAATACCCCAAATGAAGTACCCCTATTCTATTTGAAATATACTTTACCATTGATAAATCATGGGCTATAAATAGAAGTGCCGTATTAGTTTCATTTTGAATTTCTTTCATTAAGTTTACAACTTGTGCTTGAATAGAAACATCTAAGGCACTAATTGCTTCATCAGCTATAATAAGTTTCGGATTCATTATAAGTGCTCTTGCAATTCCTATACGTTGCCTTTGTCCTCCCGAAAATTGATGAGGATATCTATTTGCATGTTCTTTGGACAATCCTACCTTCTCTAATATCTTATATACCTTTTCATTTCGTTCTTCTTTATTTCTATATAAATTATGGATATCTAAACCTTGTGCAATAATATCTAATACCTTCTTACGGGGATTTAAACAAGCCATAGGATCTTGGAAAATCATTTGCATATTAGTTCTCAAATGCTTATTTTCCTTTTCTGATAACTTTCCAGATATATTTGCACCATCAAATTTTATTTCTCCAGCTGTCGGATCATATAATCTGATTATTGAACGCCCAATTGTGGATTTTCCACTTCCAGACTCTCCAACAAGACCATAAGTTTCTCCTGGGTATATTTCAAAAGAAACACCATTTACTGCTTTTACAGTAAATTTTCTACTTACCTTAAAATGTTGTTTTAAGTTTTTTACTTCTAGTAAAGGCTGCTTATTTTGCATCTACATACGCCTCCTTTAACATTCTATCTATTCTACTTCTTAACTCTTCTGGCATTTCAACTTTTGGTGAATTCTCATGTAATAACCAAGTTGCTGCATAGTGAGTATCAGTAATCTTAAACATTGGAGGCTCAATACGGTTGTCAATATTTAATGCATAAATATTTCTTGGCGAAAAAGCATCCCCTTCTACCTTATTTAATAAATTAGCTGGTGTTCCTGGTATTGTATAAAGTTTATCGTCCGTAGTATCTATATCTGGCATAGCTGATAATAACCCCCAAGTGTATGGGTGCCTTGGATCATAAAATATTTCATCTACATTACCTTTTTCTACTATTTTGCCAGCATACATAACTGCTACATAATCAGCTACCTTTGCCACAACTCCAAGATCATGTGTTATATATATTACAGATATATTTAATTTCCTTTGAAGATCTTTTATTAATTCCAAAATTTTTGCTTGTATAGTTACATCTAACGCAGTTGTAGGTTCATCACATATTAGTAAATCAGGATTACAAGCAAGTGCTATAGCTATAACAACTCTTTGTCTCATTCCTCCTGAAAGTTGATGAGGATAGTTTTTCATACGTTTTTCAGCATTAGTAATACCAACAAGTTCTAACAACTCAATAGCCTTTTTCTGAGCCTCTCTTTTAGGAGTCTTATAATGCCAAATCATCCCCTCCATAATTTGCGCTCCAATTGTCATGGTTGGATTTAAAGAAGTCATAGGATCTTGGAATATCATCGCTATTCGCTTTCCATTTATTCTTGTTCTCATTTCCTTCTTTGACAATTTTAAAATATCAACTTCAACTTTTTTATTATCTCTGTAATAAGTAAAATTAATACTTCCCGAATTAACTTCACCATTACTACTTAATATGCCCATAGCAGCCTTCATAGTAACTGATTTACCACTACCACTTTCACCTACTATAGCTAGAGTTTCTCCCCTATATAAATCTAACTTTACTCCACGAATGGCATTTACCATACCTGCTGATGTTTTAAAGGATATGGATAAATCTCTAATGGATAATACTTTTTCTTTATTCATTTACCATAACCCCCTACATTTCCTTCATTTTAGGATCAAAAGCATCACGTACACCATCTGCCAACATATTAAAGCTTAGCATTAATATTGCAAGAACTATAACCGGAGCTACTATCATATATGGATGTGTCGTGAATGATTTAAATGCATCACTAATTAATGATCCTAAAGATGCCATTGGTGCCGGTACCCCTAAACCAATAAAAGCTAGAAACGCTTCTGTAAATATAGCATTTGGTATAGAAAACATTGTATTTGTGATTATTGCTCCTAATATATTTGGAAGAATTTCTTTAAATATAATAAATAAACTCTTTGCTCCTAAAGTTCTAGATGCCAAAACAAATTCTTGTTCTTTTAATTTAAGCATTTGGGCTCTAGCAATACGATTCATACCAATCCAACCTGTAATCATTAAAGAAAATGTTATTGTTAATAATCCGGGCCTTAATACTATAATTAGTAATGTAACAATTACAAGACTTGGGATACCATTTAGTATTTCTGCAAAACGTTGCATTACATTATCTACAGCACCTCCAAAATACCCTGAAATTAGTCCATAGCTTAAACCAAATATCATATCAATTGCAACTGCTATCAATGCAATATAAAGAGAAATTCTTGTTCCCATCCATGTTCTTGTAAATATATCTCTACCTAAAACATCTGTACCAAACCAATAATAAGTATCTTCAAGTCCTGTTTTACTCCCATTAGCTGATACATATTTATTAACTTCAATTGCTCCCTGTGAAGTATTCATCTTTTCTCCACCGTCAAATATACCGATATTTTCTATTAATGGTATTCTTGGTGCAAGGTTTTGATGTGCTATAGTTTGTGAATCATATGTATGCCCATTCATCCAAACCCCTACCACAGCCATAAAAGTAATTAGTATAATACAAATAAGCCCTAGTATTGCTCCTTTATTTTTCTTAAGACGTGATAAAACATCCTTCCAATAAGATTGACTAGCATAGATTCTATCAATATTAGTTAAATTTTCTTCACCAACTAACTCAAAATCATTTTCTAAAAATTCTATACTTTCTGTTACAAATTCTTTACTCATGATTATCCTCCTTTGCTAATCTTATTCTTGGATCAACAACTCCATATAAAATATCAACTACAAGCATTATTCCTATATACATAGCACTATATATAAATGCTAATGCAACTATTACATTATAGTCATTTGATTGAATTGCAGTTACCAAAAGACTTCCGATTCCAGGAATCGAAAATATCTTTTCAATTACCAAACTACCAGTCATAAGTCCTACTATTAACGGAGCTAAAACAGTAATAATTGGAATTAAAGCATTTCTTACAGCATGTCTTAGTAAAAGTCTTATTCCACTTACTCCTTTACTTTCTGCAAGTTGCATATAATCTGAACCAAGAACCTCTAACATTTCGGTCCTTGTAAAACGAGCTATTGTAGCTATTGTAAACATGCATAAGGCTATTGTTGGAAGTACTGAAGATTTAAAGGGCATTTCTGCTGAATATAAAAGTGGAAATAAGGTTACCTTAAAACCTAAATAATAAGATAATCCTAATGCA
This sequence comes from Clostridium sartagoforme AAU1, assembly GCF_000401215.1. GTDB lineage: Bacteria > Bacillota > Clostridia > Clostridiales > Clostridiaceae > Clostridium > Clostridium sartagoforme. Next base: position 14,239 of record NZ_ASRV01000164.1, read on the forward strand.
AATACATATGAAGGTAAACTTACTCCTAAAACGGAAATCACAGTAGTTATAGTATCCCAAATCGTATTATGCTTTATTGCAGCTATTATTCCTAAAATTAACCCTATTAAAGTTCCAAGTAAGACCGCTTGTCCCCCAACTCTTAATGATATTGGTAAACGTGTTTGTAGCAATGCAGATATTGGTGTATTCTTTGAAATTGTATAAGAAACCCCAAAATCTCCTGTAAGCATATTTTTTATATAATTAAGAAATCTTATAAATACCGGTTGATCTAATCCATACTTTTGATTTAATAGTGCAATTTGATCTACAGTTAATTTTTCATCATTAAATGGAGATCCGGGCATAAATTCTAGCATTAAAAATAATATTAATAAAATTACTAAAAGTGTCGTTATGGAAATTGCTATTCTTTTAAGCAAATATTTTTTCATCTGCAATTCCTCCTGAAAGTAATATAATAAGTGAAAAGTGAAAAAGGAAAGAGTGAAAAAGTGAGTTAGCATCTGTATCTTTCAAGTTTTGCATCGCAAAACACCCTTAACTTTTCACTTTTTCACTCTTAACTTTTCACTATAATAATTTTTTTACAATTTAATTCTTAGTAACATTCTTGAAAATTCTAGTAACACCAACTGAATGGAATTCTATATTAGAAACACTCTTTTTAATCATAACAGCATTTCCTTTTTGATATACAGGTAAAATAACCGCTTCATCCATTACCATTTTTTCTGCTTTCTTTAATTCCTCCCATCTTTTTTCAGGGTTTAGAGCAAGTTCTCCGTCTTTAGCTGATTTAATCAACTTATCATATTCTGAATTTGTCCAAAAACCGTAGTTGTTAGGGCTATCTGTTGTCCACATATCTAAATATGTCATTGGATCTGCATAGTCAGGACCCCAACGAGTAAGTACAGATTCAAAATCTCCTGCTTGCATTCTTTCAACTCTGTTCTTTTTAGGCATTACTTCAAGTTCTATTGTAACTCCTGGAAGAGTTGTTTGAATTTCTGATTGAATAAATTGAGCTACATTTTGAGCTGATTCAGTATCTTCAACCATCATTTTATATTTGAATGTTTCTTTTCCTAATTCTTTCTTTGCATTATTATAGAACTCTAAAGCCTTAGCTTTATCTGTTGAAAGATAAGTTCCAGTTGTTTCACGGAAGTCTTTTCCATCTGGTCCTGTAGCTAGTAACTGCGGTACTGCAAAATCTGCTACAACAGAACCATCTTTTAATATATTATTAACGATAGCTTCTTTATCATAAGCTAATGCAATTGCTTTACGTAAATTTTCATTTTCTAATCCTGCTACCTTTTGATTAACAGAAATATACCAAAGGTATCCTGCTGCAACATTTGTAAACTCAGGGTCAGCTTTAAATTGTTCTACTTGTTCCCCTGCAAGTGCAGCAACATCTAAATCACCATTTTGATATGCAAGCATAGTTTGTTGAGCTTCTTTTATTACTTGGAATTTGATCCCATCCAACTTAACAGCATCAGCATCCCAATAATCCGTATTCTTAACCAATTCTATTGTTGTTGCTGCTGGTTCATAAGAAGAAATTTTATATGGCCCATTTGCTAAAATAGTATTTGGTGATGTTGCAAAGCTATCTCCAGATTGTTTATAAAATTCTTCATTAACTGGGAAAAATGATGGGAATGATAATAATGATTCAAAGAATGTAACTGGATGTGATAGTTCTACTACCAAAGTATTATCATCCTTTGCCTTTACTCCTAACTCTTCAACTCCCTTTTTACCTGCTAAAACATCTTCAGCATTTTTAATTCCTGCAATGCCAATCATAAAAGCATATTCACTAGCTGTTTTTGGATCAGCTAAACGTCTCCAGGCAAATACAAAGTCATTTGCTGTTACTTTAGTACCATTTGACCATTTAGCATCTCTTAATTTAAATGTATAAGTTAATCCATCTTCACTCTTTTCTGCTGATTCTGCTGCAGCTAATATTGGTGATCCTGCCTTGTCCACAGAATATATTCCTTCTGTAACAGCTGCTATTGCTTCAAAAGAAGTACCATCAGTTGCAATTTGAGGATCCATTGATGCAATCTCAACATCAAATTGAACTTTTAAAGTTTTGTCTGAACCTTGTGTTGTCTGTGTACCATTAGAATTATTGCTTGTACTTTTTGCCCCACCGCAAGCAACTAAGCTAATTGACAACGTCATCGCTAATGCCAAGGTTAAAAGTTTCTTAACTTTTTTCATATTACGCCCCCTAATTATTTATTTATCAAAGAAACAAAATTATTTTTTACAATCTGATAATATTGTTCGCTTTTTTATATATTATATATTGTTATTTTTACCCTTGTCAATATAAAAATTTAATAATTTAATAAGTATTTTAATTAATTTTTTATATTAAATATCTTTTTTTATTAACACTTTGTTTTTTAATCTATTTTTTAAATTCAATAATTTTATATATAAAAATTTATAATTTTAAACATTTATTTTTGACAATATAATTATTTTAAATACTATATTATATAATTTATATTTAACTCTTACTTAAATAAAAAAGCTCATTAGAGTTTTACTAATAAGCTTTTTCTTTTCTATAAATTTTTATAACTATTTCATATTTTTAAAATTTGTCCATATGCTCCATTCGATATCACTTCATCTTCCATAGCAATATTTCCATTTACTATAACATGTTTTATTCCTATAGGTTTTCTTGTTTTATTATTATAATCTTCATATCCTGTTATTTCATTAAAATCAAATATAGTTATATCCGCTCTTTTCCCTTCTTTAATTTCACCTATATCTTTTAATCCTAATGTTTTCGCTGGAAGAAGTGTTGATTTATATATAGCTTCTTCAAGAGATATAGCTTTCTTTTCTCTAACAAACTTTCCTATAAACAATGGATAATTTCCATAAAGCCTTGGATGAGGTTCTCCTGCTGGGATGCTATCGGAACCTACCATTTGAAATGGATGCTTTATTAATTTTATTGTATCTTCCTCCGAAAAAATATTTAGTGTCACAATTCCAACCCCTGTTTCTTCTGATATAAGAAGTTTAGCTACAAAATCAATAGGATGAATATTTCTTTCTATGGATATTTCTCCAACAGTTCTCCCTATATATTTTAAGTTTTCCTCTTTATTTAAAGATGTTATTAAAATCCCATTCCATCCTGAAATTGCACTATAATTATCCCAACCAACATAATTTGCATTTAAATCCAAAAGCTCCTTTTTTAAAGTGTTTAATATTTCTTTATCTTTTAACTTTTCTAATAATATTTTAGTTCCTTTATTAGTTATCCATGGGGGTAGAAGTTGAGTCATCAAAGTACTCCCTGAAAGATAAAGATGTTCATCAAATGTAATACTTATCCCACTTTCAACAGCCTCATCTACTATATTTATTAATCTTTCAGCCTTACATCCCAACTCATTAGAATCATACGACCTCATATGTGAAATATGAATTTTTACTTTTGATACTCTTGCTACTTCTATTACCTCATTTATTGAATCTATTATATTTCTATCATGATTTCTTACATGTACCATTACTATTCCATTATAGTTTTTAATTACTTTACATAATTTTATCAATTCATCTTGTGTACTAAATATTCCAGGAATATATTGAAGTCCAAGAGACATTCCTAATGCACCTTGTTTCATAGCATTATCTACTATCTCACACATTTTATTAATTTCATCATTTGTTGCTTTTCTCGCCTCAAATTCCATAACACTTGCTCTTACAGCTCCATGAGAAATAAGCACAGAATAATTATTTTTTAATCCCTTTTCCTTTATTTTATTAAAATAATCATTAACTTCTCTAAAGTCAAATTTTATATTAGGGTTTCCAACAACTCCCTTAATGTAATTTTTCCACGTTTTACTTTCCTCTTCTATACAAGGTATAACTCCTAATCCACACTGTCCAACTAATTCTGTTGTAACACCTTGTCTAAGTTTTAGATTTTGTATTTCTTCGTCCATAAATGGTACAAGATCATTATGACTATGCACATCTATAAACCCAGGTGAAATTACTAAGCCACTTGCATTTATAACTTTTTTACAATCTTTATCTATATTTTCTTTTATTGCTACTATTTTGCCGTTTTTAATCCCTATATCCATTTTATAGGCTGAATTTCCTGTACCATCAACTATTAATCCATATTTAACTAGAATATCTAACATTTATCTCACTCCTCAATACAATTTACTAGTATTTTTATATAAAACCTACCTTTCTCATTATATTCCTTTATTTTAAACTATTCAGTTTTAATCTACTTATTTTTTGTTATTTATTGTTATAAATTTAAAATAATTAATTTTTCCTCACTTTTATTATACTTTTCGATTATTTAATTTCCTTATTTATCAAGGTGTTAAAATTCAATTTTTGATAAATACTATTTAATGATAAATTCAAGTAGGAGGAAATTTCATGGCTAATATAACTGGTGTAGTCAAGTGGTTCGATAATGAACGTGGATATGGATTTATATCTTGTGAACAAGGAAATGATGTATTTGTACATCATTCACAAGTTAAGGAAAATGGACCTGATAGTAGTTTACATGAAGGTGAAAATGTTTCTTTTGATATTAAAGAAAATGAAAAAGGTCCTATGGCTGTAAATGTTCATAAGCTATAATTAAAAAAGCATCTCCTTAAAGAGATGCTTTTTAATTATAAAAATAACTATACGTTTTTTATATTTTATATTTAAATATTATTTTGTAGGCATAGTGGAAGCTCTAAATTATTAGCCTCTAGTAACTCTTTATCTTTAAGAATTGATTTCGTATCTCCATCCCTAACTATTCTTCCTTCACATATAAGAATTGTTCGAGTGCAGGTATCTAAAATCATATCCAAATCATGAGATGCAATAATTTTAAGATGTTCGAATTCATTAAGTATATTAATTAAGTTCCTTCTATTCCTAGGATCTAATGCAATTGTAGGCTCGTCCATTAAAATAATATCCGGGTTCATAGCAAATATTGTAGCTATTGATACAAGTTTTTTTTCACCACCAGACATTTTATATATCTGTTTATCTCTCAAATTTTCTATATGAACTTTTTTTAATGCATAATTCACTCGCATTTCAACTTCCTTTTCCGAAAAACCATAATTCCGTGGTGCAAATGCTATCTCTTCATAAACATTAGGCATAAAAAGTTGATTGTCTGAATCTTGAAATACATATCCTATTCTTTCACGAATTCTACTTAAAGTGCTTTTTTGTATAGGTATATCTTCTATTTTTATGCTACCTTCATAATTTAAATTTAATCCAACTAATAACTTTAAAATTGTAGACTTTCCTACTCCATTAGCTCCAATAATACCAATGGATTCATTCTCCTTTGCAGTAAATGTAATATTCTTTAGTATTGGATATGATTTTTCATAAGAAAAAGATAAATTTTCTACATCTACATGAATATGACTCATATTTTCCTCCTAAAAAAGTATAGTTCCCATTATTTCAGATATATTAACAAATCTTATGGTAATAAATATAGTTAGCCAAGTAATAAAGTAGACATAATCTTTTGAATTACACTTAATATTATGCGCGTATGAAAACTCACCTGTGTACCCTCTTAAGCACATGCTTTCGTATATATTTTCTGCTTTATCCATACTCCTAAGCAATAGTTGACCCATAAGAGAACCCCATACTTTATAATGTATTCCTTTTTGATTTGGAGCTCTCAAACTATATGCTTCACTAATTTGATTCGCTTCCTTAAGCAATACTGTTAAATACCTATAGATAAGTAGAACTTGAGTTATAAAAATTTTAGGTATATATATACACTCCATTGCATAGCATATTTTTTCAATATTTGTTGTAACAATAAGAATATAAGATGCTAAAACCGCTAAAATTCCCTTCATCATTAAAGTACTCATGGAAATAATTCCTCCTGAAATAGAAATTCCATTTATACTAAATAATATTTCTTTATCAAAAAGTGGATTAAACAACCCCATAAAACACACTAACGGAAGTACTAACCTCATTTTTTTTATACTATCTTTAAAAGAAATACCAGCAATTATAAAAATAACTATTGGATATATAAACATACCTATAACTCCTGTTATATTATATTTATGGAATGATACAACTAATAAAATATATATAATAGTTAAGATAACCTTAATCAGTGGATGAATTTTATTCATCCACTTATCTTCATTTGATAAAGCATCTATATTATTAATTTCATAAATTGTATTATTCAACTTACTCATTTTATAATTTGCCTTCTGAAAAATTTAAAGGTATAGCATCCACCAATACACAATACCGAAACTACAAGTCCTCCAATAACTCCTGATATAGAAGTTCCTATTGATGAATCAGAATTTTTAAGTGAGTAATCTGGCAAGATTGCAGTAGCTTCTTGTAACTTTTGCATATTATCATATATTTCCCCATTTGCCTCCATATCTGTAGATCCAGTAACTTTCTCAATAGACCATTCTAGCCCATCAGGATATTCAGATGCCATAAGTGAAATACCTCCAGCTACTAACAAAGTAAATAATGATATAATTAGCAACACTTTCTTAAACGGTATTAATCCTGCAGTCTTTTTAACATCTTCATCTATCCCCCAAAGCAATTCTGGCCTTGCTTCATATATAAAACAAAGTACTGCAGCTGTAATAAGTCCTTCTATTAATCCAATTGCTAAATGTATTGGCTGTATAACTGCAACAAAAGTAGAAAATGGCAACTCTGTAATTCCAGAGAGTAAGGTTTCTATAACTACAGAAAATGCTCCCATTTGTAATGTTAAAACACATCCTGTTATAGATGCTATAATAATTTTTTTCTTAGATGCACCTTTTCTCATTATAGGTTTCCATATAAGCATTGCACCAATAAAACATCCATAAAAAGCTATATTCCATATATTACTTCCTAAAGCTAATATTCCTCCATCTGCAAACATTAAACATTGTATTAACAACACTCCACCCAGTGTCAAGAATCCTGCAAAAGGCCCTAATAATGCAGATAATAAAATCCCTCCACATATATGTCCTGATGATCCTGTCCCCGGAATAGTAAAATTAATCATTTGAGCTGCAAATATAAATGCGCCCATAACTCCCATTATCGGAATTTTCTTAGTTTCATTTTCCATTCTCACTTTTTTTATTGAATATCCAGTTGCTAAAGCAGAACACGAATACATTACTCCAGCAACTGTAGGTGCAACTAGTGCATCAGCCATGTGCATTTTTAAAATTCCTCCCCTTTATTTAAAATAATTTATTATGTTTACTTATATTTAATAAGGAGCTGTTGTAAATCAGCTCCTATTTTAGTTTTGTAATTAATTTTGATTTTTATATTTTAAATTATATATCCTGCAACATACCTTTTATTTACTGCTAAATAGATAATTCTCTTACTTCATGATATTTATTTAAATCAGTATAAAGTTCACCCTTATATGGATTACGCCTTGTCTTGATTACTTTATAAATCATATATATAGCAACTGCAATATTAGCGAGAAGTGCTAACAAACTGAAAATAAATAAAGGTGTTTCATTATAGGTTGATGACACTACAAATTTGCCTTCATCAATAAATGCTGGGAAGGTTTGTGCAAACATACACCATAATGCTAATGTATGTGCACGATGTTGAAGCCATGCACCTTTCCCAACAGTAAAAGCACATATTGTTGGAGCAAGTAACAATGCAAAACCGCAATACCATGAATGTCCTGGAAGACAATTATAAGTGTATGCAAAATTCCATAAATCATAAGCTATAATCCAGAACCATAACATATCAGGCCATATCATGTCATTGCTTCTATCTTTATTAGTCCTTTTACGAATACATATTCCAAACCAACCAGTAATAGTTATTATATTTAAAATACCTGCAATAGCATTCATATAATTCCATGAACCGCCTAACACATACATTGCATCGTCTGCAAGAATTCCGCCGCCTGCATATTGAAGTCCTACTTGGATATCACGTGCTACAGCCTCACAAATATTGATTGCAAGAATCAAAGGTGGAAAGCAAAGTGCTATTTTATTATCTGCTAGTCTCCATTCCCTTCCTGTTTTTTTATTTTTACCTTTTAAATGCCTTATACACCAAAATCCAATACATCCTGCTGTTGCTGAATATACCTTTGCTAAATGAAACCAATCAGTATAAGTTTTCTCTTTCAATACTGTAAACCATAAAACAGATAGTATCATTGGTAATATTACAAAAGCTATAAATCCACAAACTTTTGAACGCCTTGTTACTTCATTAAGTAAAAATAAAATTATGAATATAGCAATCCAAACTAACCATACAGATAAATCAGAAGCTCCCGCTTCATAGTTAAAACTAAACATTATTATTCCCCCAGTTATAATTTTTTTATATTAATAACAAACAATCTCTTTTATATAAAATTCTTTACCACCTAACAGTTCCCAATCCTTAGTTTCACACTTTGGGCATATTCCATTATTTGAAACTAAATTAAATACTTTATTACATTCCTTACACAAAGCATTAGCGGGCAATATTTCTATCTCTAATTCCGATCCTTGCAATATTGTTCCTTCAATTGTTGCTGGGTAAAGATTTTTCATATATCTTGGAATCATTGAAGAGAGTTCTCCAATTTGTAAAACTAAAGTTTCAACTTTTTTTACATCATTTTGTTTTGCAAAATTCTCTACAGTTTTAATAATTTCAAATAGAACCCCTATCTCATGCATATGAACTCTCCTAATATCACTAATTCATTTTAAATATATTTTTAGCCTTTTTAATTGCAATTCTACCTTTACGCTTAAGAATTTGCTTAATAACTACTGGCTTTAAGTCCTCATAAGCTACCCCTTCTCCGTCATATTTTCTAACAAGTGAAATTGCATCAAACTTACATTTTGTTGTGCAAGCCCCACATCCTACACATAAAAATTCGTCTACAACCGTTGCACCGCAGCTAAGGCAACGTTCAGTTTCCTTCTTTATTTGTTCTTCAGTAAATGTACCACGTAAATCCTTAAATGTTTCCTTTGATTTTTCTGCATCCACGTGATTAGCTTTTTGCCTAGGTAGACGATCATATCCTTCTAGTTCAATATTTTCTTTATCTATAGAATGATATTCTTTTCTATCTCGTCCTATAACTAAACTTTGTCCTGGATGAACATAACGATGTATTGAAATTGCCCCTTCTTTACCTGCTGCAATAGCATCAATTGCAAATCTTGGACCTGTAAATGCATCTCCACCTGCAAAAACATCCTTTTCTCCTGTTTGATAAGTAAATGAATCTCCCTTTATTGTATTATTTCTATTTAACTCTATATTACTGTTATTAAGTAAATTTCCCCAAAAAATTGATTGACCAACTGAAAGTAATATAGTATCTGCTTTTATAATCATTGTATTGTCTTCATCATATTTAGGATTGAATCTATTATTTTCATCAAATACAGAAATGCATTTCTTAAATTCTATTCCAGTAACATGTCCATTTTTCGAAATAATTCTTTTTGGCCCCCATGAATTGTTAATAGTAATTCCTTCTGATAAAGTTTCTTCTATTTCTTCATCAAGAGCTGGCATTTCTTCTAGACTTTCAAGACAAAATATATTAACGCTTTCTCCTCCAACTCTAGTGGCTGTTCGGGCAACATCTATGGCAACATTACCACCACCTATGACAACTACATTCCCTTTAAGATTAACATCCTCTCCTAAATTCACACTACGTAAGAAATCTACTCCTGTAATTATCCCTTCTGACTCTTCACCCTCTATACCTATTTTCCTTCCTGCTTGAGCTCCAATTGCAAGATAAAATGCTTCATATCCATCAGCCCTTAACTCATTTAAAGTTATATCCTTACCAACTTCAACTCCACTCTTAAATTCAACTCCTAACTCTCTTAAAACATCTATTTCTGCATTTACTACATTCTTTTCTAGTCTAAAAGATGGAATCCCAAGAGTTAACATACCGCCAAGCACCTTTTGCTTTTCGAATACAGTTACCTTATAACCTTCAGTTGCTAAATAAAATGCACATGAAAGGCCTGCTGGACCTGCTCCTACAACTGCAATTTTCTTATTATAATCATGCTTTATCTTTGGCACATATCTATTTTCTGTATTCAAATCTTGATCTGCAATAAACTTCTTAATTTCATCTATAGCAATAGGATCATCTATATCTCCTCTAGTACATGCAGATTCGCACTTTCTTGGACAAATACGCCCACATACTGCTGGAAATGGATTTTCATGTTTAATTAATTCAAGTGCTTCTTTATATTTTCCTTGAGAAGCTAATTTTATATACCCTTGAATGGCAATATGAGCTGGACATTCTGTTTTACAGGGACTAGTGCCACTATCTACAACATTTTTTCTATTAACTCTATAATTAGGATTCCATTTTTCTGGTCCCCATTCTGTATCACGTGGAGTTTCAACTTTTTCTACTTCTATAGGCTTTACTGAACATAGCTTTTGCCCTAGCTTAAGAGCATTAACAGGACAGTTTACAACACATTCTCCACAGGCAACACATTTTTCTTTATCAACCTGAGAAACATAATTTGAACGCACCATATCTACATTTTTAAACATTTCAGCTGTTCTTAAAGATAAACATGAACATCCACAACAATTACAAATTGCATGAGTTTTTCCTGAACCATCTAGATTAGGTATTTGATGCATTAACCCATTTTCTTCTGCTCTTTTAATTATCTCAAAGGCTTCTTCTCTTGTAATTTGGCGACCTCTTCCTGTACGAATATAATATTCAGCGGCATGTCCCATTTGAATGCACATATCTTCAGCTAAATGACCACATCCCTCTCCCATAACTTTTCTAGCTGTACGGCAAGAACAGTCTGAAACTGTAAAGATATCATTTTCATTAAGGTATTTAGAGACCTCTTCATAAGACGCTTTTCTGGTTTCACCATCAATAGCTTGTTCTATTGGGATAACACGCATTAATCCTACTCCTACAGGAAATGCCCCTGTAGTTTTTGGTCCTCTTACTCTTCCATAAGCTTCAAAAGCTTCTGCAATTTGAGGATATTTGTTAACGTTTTCTATATTGTTGACCATCATCTCCATGATTCCAGGAACCCAAGTATCAAACCAATAATTATCAACACCATCAATCTTATTTACAAAGCATACGCCTGCAACTGCTAAATCCCATAATAGTTTTTCTGTTTCTTCTATTGATTTCCCACATAATGGAGCAAGTTCTTTTGCTGTACTTTTTTTCTTATTTTCATACAAAGAGCTACTTCTGCCATTTCTTCCGTAACAACCGGTTCTAATATTCTATATTCTGGATCTTCAGCTTTTATCTCATTTTTCGATCCTCGTTTTTTCTTACTAATATGATTAGCAAGATCCAACACCTTTTCCTTTACCATAATATTTCCCCCTAAATTTAGTGTTAAATTATGAAAATTAAGTTAAATAAACTTCACTAATTTTTTCATATAAAACTTTGCACTATCAATTTTTGCATTAATACTGATTCCAATCCCTTACTTCTCTACGAATCCAGTCTGCAAATTTCTCGATACCTTCTCCTGTTCTTGCAGATATTGTAATTATCTCGGCCTTTGGATTCAATTTCTTAACACGTTCCTTGCAAGCCTCTAAATCAAAATCAAAATACTCTAAAACATCAATTTTATTAATTAATAAAACGTCTACAATTGAGAACATTAATGGATATTTTAATGGCTTATCATCTCCTTCCGGAACACTTAAAATCATTGCATTTTTTGATGCTCCTGTATCAAACTCTGCTGGACACACTAAATTACCTACATTTTCTAATATTGCGAAATCAATCTCTTCTGTTCCAAGTGCTTGTAATCCTTGTTTTGTCATATCTGCATCAAGATGACACATCCCCCCAGTATGTAATTGAATTACTTTCACACCAGTTTTAGAAATAGTATGTGCATCTACATCAGAATCAATATCAGCTTCCATAACTCCAATATTCATTTCTTCTTTTAAAAGATCTATTATTTTGGTAAGTGTTGTAGTCTTCCCAGAACCCGGAGAAGACATTAAGTTTAATAAAAACGTTTTCTCCTTTTTTAATTCTTCCCTAAGTAAACTTGCTTGGTGGTCATTGTCTTTGAAAACACTTTGCTTAATTTCAAGAACCCTAAAATCATTCATATATTATCCCCATATCTATAAAATTTTAGACTATAGTTTTAGTAAAATTAAGAATTTTCAGATATTAATAAATATTTTTACCCCTATATTTATAATGTTTTAAATATTTATTTATTGTACTGTTTTACTTAAATAAGTATATTAACTTTTAATATACTATTAGTTTTAATTATGTATATTATTAATTGAACCATATATTCTTTTATATTGATATTTTAAAAATCGCTTTTATCTGGTCATACCAGAATACCAAATTATATTTTGATAAAATATTAACATATTTAATTATTCAAGTCAATATTTTCCTATCTATCAATACTTATTTTATGCCACTCTTTGATATATATACCTTATATATTATTGATTTATGTTTAATTTTGGAATATAATAATTATTGGTACGTGGTTATACCAATATCAGAATAAAGAGGTGAAAATATTATATGGAATTTACAAAATTAACTTCGCCATCATTAAAAGAATTATTTATACGCGAATTAGAGAAGATGATTTTATCAGGAAAACTTCCTATTGGTGAAAAGCTTCCTCCCGAAAGAGAACTTGCTAAATCTATGCAAGTTAGTAGAGCTGTAGTTAATTCTGGTATTTCTGAATTAGCAAGAAAAGGTTTTTTAAATATTAAGCCAAGAATAGGTACATTTGTAGCTGATTATCGTAGAAATGGAACTATGGATACTTTAATTTCCATCATGAATTATAATGGAGGTATATTAAGAAAATCAGAGATACGCTCAATTATAGAAATTCGTATTGCATTTGATTCCCTAGCTGTAGAATTATGTATTCCAACAATTACCGATGAGGAAATTAATAATTTAAAAAATTATGTTAATCAAATAGAGGAAACAAATTCACCTGAAGAAGCTTCTGAATTAGCTTTTGAATTTCATCATGAATTAGCTTTTCTTTCTGGAAACACCTTGATGCCCATGATTTTTTCCTCATTTAAAACTCCTATATTATCCTTATGGGAACGTTTTTGTAGATTGCATGGTTTAGAATCTTTACGCAAAAATACAACTACCCTATTTAAATATATCGAACAAAGAGATAGTGCAAAAGCTATAGAATGGTTAAAAACTTCTCTTAATGATATTATAGATGGCAGTACTCAAATTTACTATTAATTAAGTATTATATGATATACATATATAGTAATCCTAAAAAGAATGGCTCTTATTTAATAAAAAGCCATTCTTTCCAAAATATTTTTACTTATTTTATTTTTTTTAGAAAATCTACCATTATATTAGTAAATTCATCTGGATGTTCAAAATGAATATCATGTCCTGATTTTATTGTTATAATCTCACTTTCCTTTATAAGACTTTTCACTCTTTCTGCATCCTCATCACTATTGGCTGCATAAAGCACACCATCTTTCCCATACTGAGTTTCTGCCTTAACATATATAGTAGGGCAATCTATTTTCTGTAAAGTTTTTTCTTGATCAAGACCTTCAAACCATGATCCTGTATAAAATGTTTCTGAAAACTCAAGATCAAAATTATCTAAATAAAGTGTACCATGAATCCATTTATATGGTACATACCATAATTTTAACGGTTCTCCTGGATGCCCTGCTCGATATTTTTTAGTACTTCCTGCAATAAGTTTTCTTAAGTCTCCAAACATTCCCCAAAGATAGCTATTCTCCATGTAGTACACTACATAATCATCATTTTCTATTTGATTTTCAAATTCGTGTACCACTTCAAAATTCTCTTTCCACACAAATGTATCTTGCATCTCATCTGGTTCTACACTAAAAAATGGTGGGTCTTCTAATACAACACCTAATACATTTTCTGGTGAATTGGCTGCAATCCATGCTGCTAAAATACCACCAGATGAATGTCCTGATACCACACATGGTTCTTTAACAACATTTTTAATAAACCATATAAAATCTTGCCCCATAGCAGTTCCTTTATACTTTGCAGAATCATGACTAGATTTTCCATGACCATGACAATCTATTGCATATACATGATAATTATCAGCTAACTTCGGGAGAACTCTTGAATAATCTTCCCACTGCATAGACTGTCCATGTATTAATAAAAGAGCTGGCCCATTATTAGGACCTTCTGCATAATTAAGTATAGTTCCATCATTAAGAGTTATCTGCTTTTCTTCATATCCTGTGCTATATGTTTTATTTAATGGTTTTTTATCATAATTCATATTCTTATAAGCATAAATTCCAAGTATAACTATTACACTTACAGTCAATATAGCAATACTAAATAAAAATATTTTTAACACTCTAAATTCTCCCTTTCCTACTTTTTATTCTATATTATTTTCTCTTTATTTATCATTTATATTTTATTACTCATCACATTCTTCTGCTTTGTATATTGCTTCTGCAAAATTCATTAGCTTATCATACTTCATCAAAGCAATTCCATGAGCTTCATCACCCAGAACTAATAGCTTATCCCCTGAATAAATTTTAAATATATCTCTAGCTCCTTTAGGAATTACAATTTGGCCTCTTTCTCCAACCTTTACTAGTCCAAATACATGCTTACCTTTAGGTTGAATATCTATTCCTTCCCTGTCATCTGAATAATTCACTAAATCATCCAATGATACTTGATATAATTCTGATAAAGATAAGCAATTATTTATATCTGGAACAGTAGTTCCATTTTCCCACTTTGCAACAGCTTGCCTTGAAACACCAATTTTATCTGCAACTTCTTCTTGAGTATATTTATTTCTATATCGTAATTTTTTTAAATTCATACTTATCATATTTTTCACATCCTTTTTTACTAATTATATAGCAGTTTTACTAAAAATCAATCAATCTAAGATACCATGTTATGTTATCTTTAGCTTACATTCAGTGTGATTAAAAAAACATTAATTATAATTAATAAAAGTTCCCCAAATATCTATTTGAGGAATTTTATTAATACTAATCGGCTATTAATTTATATTTTTACTAACACTTATAAACATTTAATAAATTTTTAATTCTACGAATAAGCTCATCTCTGACATATTGTGGTTCTAGGCATTCACATTCATCCCCAAAACTAAGTAAAAGATTATAACCGAACTCATCTTCTATAAACGGAAATTTAACTAATAGTTTATTATCTTTATACGGCTGAATATTCTCTTCTCCACAGTGCTCCACCATTCTTTCCCTAAGAGATTCATTAATCACAAGTTTAATTGTAATTATTTTTTTCTCTATATAATTCCAGGGCCCTAATGACTTTTCCTCAAACTCCCTAGGCTCAAATGTATCTTGAAGAACTTCAAGATCTGATATACGTGATAATTTAAAAGTTCTAAAGTCTTCTCTAGATAAGCAGTATCCTTGTATATACCAATTTGATTCTTTAAGTATTAATCTATAAGATTCAATTTTTCTACTACTCTTTTTCCCATATCTATCATAATATTTAAATAATAAAATTTTCTTTTCATTAAGGGCTTTTTTAATTCTTTCAAGATTTGGCTGTAAATACTTATTTCCAATCCACGGAGTAAGATCAATTGCTATTTGATTTGATTTTAACTCAATATCCTTAATATGCTCATCCGGAACTAATCCTTTTAATTTAGCAAGTGTGTTAATAATTTCATCATTAGTCATTGTTGATGAAATACTTCCAAGTCCCATTAAAATTGTTATAATATCTGAAGTTGTAAAAAGTTTCTTGTCAATTTTGTATTCTTCCATAATTCCAATACCACCATTAACGCCTGGATAAGTAATAATAGGAATGCCTGATAAGTTTATTGTTTCTATATCCCTATAGATAGTTCTAGGGCTTACTTCAAACATTTCAGCTAACTTAGCTGCACTAATTTTTTTACGTTCAAGTAATATCATAATAATGGAGATTAATCTATCAATTTTCAAATTCATCAATCCTTTAGTTAAATTTATTTTATAATATAACCATGACATACTGTTGTCAAGGTTACATGATAGAATAAAACTGTATTAAGAAGTAAATCTTAAGATTACTTTGAATCAAATTTAAAAAGAGGAGAATGTAAATGGATTTTTCAAAAGAATTTAATAGAATAATGGAAGATACAAATAATATTGCTTTAGCAACTGCAATAAATAATACACCAAATGTTAGAATAGTAAATTTTTATTATAATCCTGAAAATAAAGGTATGGTATATTTTGCCTCCTTTAGAGGACTTCCTAAAACAATAGAATTTTTGCAAAATAATAAAGTAGCATTTACAACAGTACCAAAAATTCCTGATGAAAATAGTGAGCACATTAGAGTCTCTACTGCTACAATCAATAAGAGTTCTTTATCCATATATGACTTAAAAGAAGAATTTATAAAAAAATTGCCAAGCTATGAAATGATAATTAATCAAGCTGGAGATATGCTAGATGTTTATGAAATTCACTTTAAAGAAGCTAACGTAATTTTAGAAGTTAGACAAAGCGGTAAGATCACTCTATAGAATATTTATTAAATTAAAATGATCCATATTAATCTTTATAATATGGATCATTTTATAATTTCAATCTTTATATAGCTCTTTTATTCTTCTACTACTTCAAAGTCATCCTTACCTACACCACAAATAGGACAAACCCAATCATCTGGAATATCTTCAAATGCAGTTCCTGGTGCTATGCCGCCATCAGGATCTCCTTCTGCTGGATCATAAATGTAGCCACATGGAATACATATATATTTTTTCATAAACTTATCCTCCTCTTCATAATTTTTATTTATCTAAAGCTAATGCTTTGATACAAACAAATATTAATTCTCTCATAAAGTTTTTCTCTTTTATAGTATGCTTATAATTATATATTATTATTTTTCAAATTTTTAGATTAATATGTATTACTTACTAATTTATTAATACATATTATATCATATATTTATTACACTTCTCTATACTTTCATTACCATAAAAAATTAAATCTAATCTTTGCATTGACTTGCACAAAAAAATATATAATAAAGTTCATTATTTCTTACTAAAACAGTTTTTAATAAATTTTACTAGATCATTACCATACCATATATTTTATATCTCAATATTTATTTGACTACACAAATAACATATGTTACTATTAACCTATGTTATTTGTAAAAGAGGTGTTATCATGTCAATTAAACTTGCAATACTAGGTATATTGAGCTGGAAGCCATCAACAGGATATGAGTTAAAAAAGATTTTTGAAGAATCTTCTTTCTTATACTGGTCTGGTAATAATAATCAAATTTATAAATCTCTTATTAAGATGGAAGATGAACATCTTGTTACTAGTGAAATAATACATCAAGATAATTCTCCTTCAAAAAAATATATACTATAACCAAAGAGGGTCTTAAAGAATTAAAAGAATGGATTTCATCATCACCAGAAGCTCCTGAGATTAAAAAGACATTTTTAGTTCAACTTGCATGGGCAGACATATTAAGTAATCAAGAATTAAATGATCTTTTCTTAAAATATGAAAATGAATTGAAAGTGCAGCTAATTATGCAGGTTGAGAAAAACAAACGTGCTCTTTATTCACCTAATAGAAGTACTAGAGAAAATTTACTATGGGAAATGATATCAGAAAATATTATTTCAACTTATAATAATGAATTAAATTGGATTAGTGAAACTCGTCAAAAACTATTTAAAAATAATATCATAAAGGAGGAAGAAAAAATGAACTATAAAATTAGAGAAATAAATGATAAAAAATATATAGAATTGATTTCTGCTACTACACCTTTAAGTACGGAAAATGATGCTCTTGATTTATTGAGCTTATGTTGGGAGCATGAAGTATATGCACTTATGATTCATTATGAAGCCTTATCAGAAGATTTCTTTAACCTAAAAACTAAGGTGGCTGGTAATATGCTTCAAAAATTTATAAACTATAATTTAAAGTCTGTTGCTGTTATACCTAATGATATAATTCAAAAAGGTAGATTTAGAGAAATGGCCTTAGAAGTAAATAAAGGCAATCATTTTAGAATGTATGGAAATAAAGAAGATGCTGAAAAATGGCTTTTGAAATAATTAAGCAATAGATAGATTTGATATTACACAAATCTATCTACTGTCTTATTTTAGTTAAATATATTAACTTCTAAAATTAGCTTTTTTTCTTTTCATAAAAATAGTGCCTCCACAAAGTACACAAATAGAAAGTATTACTACAGGTAATATTAGCCCACTAGATTTCTCCTTATCTTCATTAATTGATGTTGTAGCATAAATTTCAGCTTCATAAGAAACTTCTTGACCATCCATTATTGTTACCTGTTGCCCTTCTACAACTTTAACCATGTCTCTACCTAAAATACTATATAGATATTCAGTATTTTCTTCATTATAAGGAATAATTCCTACCTCAACATAATCTTTAAAAGGTGCTGTATGGGTAACCTCAAATCCCTTTTCAGAAATTTTATCTTTATATTGATTAAATACATATTGATTAATCTCTATCTGTTTGTTTAGTATACCTTCATCAATTTCTTCCTCTAAAACTACCGTGCTTGAAACAGAATTATCTGGTGAATCTATAGCTGTACCTACTGTAACAACCTGTTTACCTTCAATAATTTTAACTACATCATTACCAAAAGCATTATATAAATATTCTGCATTTTCTTCACTATAAGGCATTATTCCAATTTCAATAAAATTTCCAACAACGCCAGTATTTATAACTTTAAACCCCTTATCAGAGATTTCATTAGCATGTTCTTCAAATACAAACTTATCAATTTGTTTTTGTTTCTCAAGCAAGTTATTTGCAACAGCTGATTGTGGTTCTCGTGCCTCAGTTTGCTGACCTTCATTTGTATAAGCTAAAGCTACAGTTGATGAGAATATTGATATACATATTCCAATAACTAAAATCTTTATAAATTTTAATTTCTTCATAAACTTTGCCTCCAATCTATTTTATCATTTCATTGACCTTGCAATCTTAATAGCATCCTCTTGTGTTATTAATCCTGTAATGGAGTAATGAATCCCATCTCTGGACCAATATAACTCTGTATTTATGGTATTTTCATATTTATTACTTATTAATATATTTTCCTTTAATAATCCTATTGTTCCGTTGATATCAACCTTCTCATAATTAACAAGTTCATTTTCAATTTGAATCTTTTCTTGTATAATCAAAAAAGACTTACTTTCTAAAAAATAATTAATAATAATTTTGGATGCATTTCCTTCTTCAAGGCCTGATGCAGTAATTTCTTCAATATCATAATCTTCTGGAATATAAGTAGGCACAAGAAAAGCATTTCCAAAATTTCTTTTTGCATCATCAAAAGTATCTATAGCCCAGGATTTTTCCTCAGCATTTAATATATTTATGTTGGAATCTTCTGGCGCTGATTCAGTTTCACCAACGCTACTGATAATATTAGTATCAGAATATTCAGTTTGGATTTTGGGATTTTTTAGTGGTAAAATATGAGCTATATTTACTATTCCAATAATTAAGAGAAAACAAGCAGCTGGTATCAGTACTTTACTGATTGGCATATTATTTTTCTTTAAACTTTTTTCTAATGTCTTTTTCTTAAGATCTTCATCAACTTTTATATCTTTCATGATATCATCTGCTATATTTTTAAAGTCCCTCATTTTATTCATCCCAATCACTCCTCCCTCCTAACTTCATTTTAAGTATTTCTCTTGCTCTGTGTAATCTGCTTCTTACAGTTCCTTCAGCCACGTTCAAAATCCTACTTATTTCAATCGTATTATAGTTATGGTAGTAGTAAAGTATGATAACTTCTTTAAATCGATATGATAGAGACATTACTTCTTCAAATAAGATTTTATTCTCTTCCTCTTTAATAATTTTATTGTCAATTCCAATAATTATATTTTTCTCTTTTAATTTATCAGTAAGTAGCACCCTCTTTAGCCATGAACTACGTAACATATCTTTACATACATTAATTGTTATTCTAATAATCCATGTTTTTTCACTACTTTCACCCTTAAAACTTTCGAATTTATTGAAAACCCTAATAAACACTTCTTGGAAAGCATCCTCAGCATTCTGTAAATCTTTAAGATACATATATGATGTTCTCAACACATCATCACCATAATCATCCATTAATCTTTGAATTTCTTTTTCTATATCATGTCCTATAATCGATTTATTCTCCTTTGGTACCGAAAGGGAATCCATAAGTTACCTCCTTTCTTATGGTGCTTACATTTATTAGACGTATTAAATTATCCTTACGCTCCCAATTTATAATTTTTATTTTATATAATAACATTAATTTAAAAAAGATATTAGTAAATATTTATATATTTATTTAATCATAAGGTTTGCAGTCAATATTTTATTTTTCTTTATAACATGATTTTACTTATGTAAAAATAATAGTACAACAGAATAAATATTATTCTATTGCACTATTATTATATAGATACTATTTTTTAATAAACCTTTCAGCTTCACTTAAATCTTTATAATTTGGATGTCCTTGTGCAAACTTACTCATGAATTCAAAAATTTTATTATCACTAAAATCTTTGCTAATAAAACTTCCCTTACAAGCAAAGCTACCCTTACACTTTGCTCCCTTTAATTCTAAAAGCCTAATTAACTTTTTATTATAAAACTTTTTACCAACTCCACTTGTTGAGAATACAAAAGTACTTTTTCCTTTTAAGCTCAAACTTTCAACACAACTAAATAATTGTGAAGCCATTCTTTCTTTATAGACTCCAGAGCCAAACCCAATTAAATCATAATTATCAATTATAATATCTTTAGATTCTTTTAAATTTATTAATTCAGCATTTATTTCCGTTGCAAATACTTTCGCAATTTTCTCAGTATGATTTTTGTACGCAGAACAATATATAATTACAGATTTCATAAATTATATTTCCTCCATCTAAATAAATTGTACTTTACATTATACCCTCAATTCTTTAATTATAGACTATATTAAATATCTAATTCACATTCTTAGATAGAAATTTTTTATATGTTGTATCTATAAGAATAGCACCAAGTGGAGCAGTAATTATAATAGATAGAACCGCTACAGTCAATACAATATTACCACAAGGTAAATTCATAGCTAATGGTAATCCACCGATAGCCGCTTGCACTGTAGCTTTAGGCATATATGCAAAGGCTGTAAAAACTCTCTCTTTTTTATTGAGATTAGTATTAATAAGGCAAATAAAAACTCCTATCATACGGAATAGTAAGACTCCAAAAATAAGCAAAATTGATAGTATTCCCGCATTTAATGCATAACTAATGTTAACTATTGCCCCTACAAGAACAAAAAGAAGTACTTCTGCTCCAACCCATAACTTGGAGAATTTATTTGAAAGACGTTGTGAAATTTCATATTTCTTTTGGTGAAGAGTTGCTCCCAGTGCCATTACTGCAAGCAAACCTGAAAATCCAATTGCACCCGTCATCATATGCTCTAAGGTAATAAGTAAAAACGAAATAGAAAGAATAGTTATTACCTTTCCAGTATCCCTAATATGCACTTTAGAAAATAGCATAGATAAAAATAATCCTGTTACCACTCCACCTAATAAACCTAAGATTATTGATGTAGGAATAGTTAGAAAATGCATTGCTGTAATAGTACCACCTTGTGCTAGCCCAGTAAAAGCTGTAAAAAGAACTATAACAAATACGTCATCTACAGAAGCTCCAGCCATTATCATTTGTGGAATACTCTTGCTTGTTCCATATTCACTTTCCATTAATTTAAGCATTTTTGGAACAATTACTGCAGGAGAAACTGCCGCTATAACTGTCCCCATTATGGCAGCATCCAATATAGTTATTCCCAGAAGCATAGGTGCCAGAATTAACATCCCTATTATTTCAAAACAAGCAGGTACAAAACACATTAAAATAGCCGGTCTCCCAACCTTTTTTAGATCTTTAATATTAAGATTAAGTCCTGCTCTAGTCAGGATAATAACTAAAGCTATTTGCCTTAATTCTGTAGAAATATTCAAAATTGTAGGGTCAAGTAAATTCAATACATATGGTCCAAGTAAAATACCAGTTGTTAGCATTCCAAGTAACTTTGGAAGTCTTAATGTCTCAAAAATTTTTCCTAGCACCATTCCACTTAGGAATAATAATGCAAGTGATAATAGCATATACATCTCTCCTATCTTTTTTAAGTAATAAAAAAAGCCAATGATTCTGCGATTTTAAATCACAGAAGTCATCAGCTTTACACGCGGTTTAGGTCTTAACCAAGGGAGAACTTCATTCCCATAAGATATAATACATTATTTAAGTGAATTTATCAATATATAAAAACATTATATTATTAATTTTCTTTATATCTACACGATAAATCCTGCTACTAACGTAGCTAATACAATCAACGGTGCTGGTATCTTTTTGGTGAATAAAAGTACTATAGTAATTAGCATAACAATAATATTATCAATTCTAAATCCACTCTTCTGCATTAGAATTATTGCAGAAACAGTAATTAATCCACCAGCAACAGCAGTAATCCCCTTTAAGGATATTTTAATTCCTCTAATCTTCTTTAAGCTTTCCCATATAGGATATATAAAATAAATCAAAAGAAGCCCTGGCAAAAATATTCCAATGCCACCTGCAATAGCACCTAGAACTTGTATTAGTGCACTTCCTCCTCTAGCTGCCATTCCACCTGCATATGAACTGAAACTAAACATTGGTCCAGGCAACCCCTGCACAAGTCCGAATCCAGTTAAAAATTCTTGATTGGTCATGTACTGATTTACTTCAACCAATTCACTATACATTAGTGGTACCACTACTTGTCCGCCTCCAATGACCAAATAACCATATCTATAGAAATTTTCAAATAAATGAATTATTTTATTATCCCATATAAGAGTTAAAATAAAGCTTCCTATTGCAAAAGCTTCAAATAAAATCAAATATATCCAAGGAGGACTTATTTTTACACGATTCCATAGATTTTTCTCTTTTGAGGTAATAACGCTAACAACTCCACCTAAAATTAGAACTAATGGATATATCCAAGGTTCTCGAATGAAATAAGTAGTTACTCCTCCCATTATTAATAAAATTAAAGTAATCTTGTCTGTTATCACTTTACTGCCTATTCGGTACGCAGCTATAATTATGAATCCTACTGCCATTGGTCCAATATATCGTAATCCTTCTTGAGATAAATTCATATTTCCTAGAAATTGACTTAAAAATGAAAGTAAAGTCATCAAAATAAGTACAGGTAAAGCCCATACCAGCATAGTTAGGAGTGCCAACAATGGTCCTCCAATTTTGTACCCAATAGCTACAATGGTTTGCGTACTACTTGGCCCTGGCAAAATTCCAGTTAAAGCAATAAGTTCAACTAACTCTTCTTCATTTAAATATTTTTTCTTTACAACCATCTGATCTGTAAAAACACCATAATGCGCCTCTGGTCCTCCGTATGCTCCTAAAGAGCAAATGAATACATCTTTTAGAAATATTCTCCATAAAACAGCATTTTTATTTTCTCTTTCTTTTTTCATAACGAACCTCTCCTTTCATAGAAAATTATCATATTATAAACTTAATATAAGCGAATCCATCTATTACTACATATGTGATTACCATGAATAATAAATACCATGAATAATAAATGTATGGCTAAAAACCATACTCCTATCTCATACAAAGTAACACTATAAAATAAAAGCATTATAACATAAATAATCATTCTCCTTTTAAGTCAAAATACTTTTATAAGTCCATTAAAATTAGTAATAGATAAATATAACATAATCACTTGTAATAAAAAATATTTGATGTTATAATTATATCATACTTCGATATCGGTTTTCGATATACACATTATACATTAGAGGTGAACAAAAATGCAAGATAAAATTTTAAGAAAATTTTTTCTAGGATTTATTCAAATCCATATACTTCATCATGCAAAGAAAGATCCTTTCTACGGTTCTTGGATGATAGAAGAACTTAGTGAGCATGGATATGATATGAGTCCAGGAACTTTATATCCCCTTCTTCACAGTATGGAATCAACTGGACTCTTAGAAAAAGATGAAAAATTAGTAGATGGGAAAATTAGAAAATACTATAAAATAACTGATCAAGGTGTTGAAGTTTTAGATGAGGCTAGAAAGAAAGCTTATGAATTATTCAAAGAAATAAAAGATTGATGAATGGAGAAAGATTTCTATGTTTTCACTCAAAAAAGTAATATACAAACATATTTTAGAAATTAATGACCTTAATATAAAAAGATATAAAGTTACGTGTATCGTAGGAGAAAGTGGAAGTGGAAAATCTACACTCTTACGACTTCTAAATAAGCTTATAAGCTGTGATAGTGGTGAAATATTTTACAATGGTCAGTCTTTAAATTCTATTAATTCTATAGAACTAAGGAGAAATATAGGAATGTTGCCACAGCTTCCTGTTATTTTTCCTGGAAGTATTAAAGATAACCTACTAATAGGACTTAAATTTGCAGAAAAGCCACTAGTTGATGATAAAAAACTTCGCACTATCCTAAATATAATTCATTTAAATAAAAATCTAGATGATAATGGTGATAAGTTATCTGGTGGCGAAAGGCAAAGACTTGCTTTAGGAAGATTAATTTTAATTGATCCTGACGTATTCTTATTAGATGAACCTTCGTCAGCAATGGATGAGAAAACAGAAAATATTATAATTAAAACTTTAGTTTCATACATTCAGGAAACAAATAAGACCTTGATTATGGTTACTCATTCAAAGAAAGTCGCACAGACTTACGCAGAAAATATTATAGAGATTCATCAAGGTAAAGTAATAGATATTAAGGAGGTTTAGTAAATGAATGGTGTAATCAATCTATCACTATGGCAAATGATATCGGCCTATGTATTTGTTTTAATTCTTCTGCTTATTGTTAAATTTAAAGGAATTTCAAAGGAGAAGGTAATTCTTATTTCTTCTCTAAGAATGACACTACAACTTATTATTGCAGGGTATATACTAGTTCAACTTTTTAACACCTCATCTCCTCTGTTTACTATTTTTATTTTAATTATGATGGAATTCTTTTCTGTTTATAACATCATAAAGAGAACTAAGGAAAGAATTTCATCAAAGCTTAAGCAAATAATTACTTTATCAATGATTATAGGAACCTCTTCCTGTCTATTCTACTTTTTACTTATTGTTGTACGCATATCACCATGGTATAACCCACAATACTTTATTCCGATTGCAGGTATGTTAATA
Source organism: Clostridium sartagoforme AAU1 (assembly GCF_000401215.1). GTDB lineage: Bacteria > Bacillota > Clostridia > Clostridiales > Clostridiaceae > Clostridium > Clostridium sartagoforme. The sequence goes on from NZ_ASRV01000164.1 coordinate 39,808, forward strand.
GGAAATTCTATGACTGGTGTCTCTTTGTGTGTCAACCATTTAGTTGATGGAATGCAGAATCAAAAGACTTTAGTTGAAGGGGCTTTAATGCTTGGAGCAACACCTAAAATAGCTTCAAAGCAAATTGTAGATAATGCTTTTGATTCTGCAATACTACCTACCATTAATTCCATGGTTGGTATGGGAATTGTTTTTTTACCTGGCATGATGACAGGTCAAATACTGTCAGGAATCTCCCCTATTACAGCAATAGAATATCAAATTGCTATTATGCTTGGAATACTCGGCAGTGTATCATTAACTGTGATAATATTTGTTCAATTAGGATATAAAACCTTCTTTAATGATCAGAGTCAATTAATCATTGATGATTATAACTAATATTTAATAAGTCCATATTATAAATTCTAAGATTATGCATTATTGAATTTATTTTTATATACTTTCATTGCAAATATATAAGAAACAACTATTATTCCTATACACCAAGCAAGGGCAATCCAGATGTCATTTTCTACAGATTGCTTTGCTAATAAATTACGAATAGCTTCTACGATAGGTGTTACAGGTTGATTTTCTGCAAAAGCACGTACTATTGAAGGCATTGTATCTGTTGGTACAAAAGCAGAACTTATAAATGGTAAAAAGATGATAGGGTAAGAGAATGCTCCTGCGCCATCTGGTGTTTTAGCAGAAAGTCCAGCAATTATAGCAATCCAAGTCAAAGCAAATGTAAATATCCCAAGAATTCCAAATACAGCTATCCATTCTAAAATTCCTGCTGAAGAACGGAAGCCCATTAATAATGCAACAAGTATAATAACTACTACAGAAATTCCATTGGAAATTACTGAAGTTAATACATGTCCCCATAATACTGTAGAGCGAGCAATTGGCATAGAATTAAAACGCTCAAATATACCACGTTCTTTATCCATAAACAACCTATATGATACATATGCAATACCACTCCCAATAGCCATTAACATTATACCAGGTAATAAATAATTAATATAATTTTCTGTATTTGTTTTAATCGCACCACCGAATACATAAACAAATAATAACATCATAGCAATTGGTGTAATACAAACTGTAATAATTGTATCCATACTTCTAAAAATATGACGCATAGAACGTCCAAACATGACACTCATATCTTTTAAGAAATGTTTATTTGTTAATCTCATCTATTTTTGCCCCCTTCTACCTATTATTGATAGGAATATTTCTTCTAATGTAGGTTCTTTCTCAACATATTCAACTTTCGCAGGCGGGAATAATTTTTTTAATCCTTCTAGTGTATCTAGAGCAATAATTTTTCCGCCATGAAGAATAGCGATTTTATCTGCAAGTTGTTCTGCTTCTTCTAAGTATTGAGTCGTTAAGAATACTGTAGTTCCTGAATTCGTTAGCTCCTTTACAATCTTCCAAACTTCTAGACGTGCTTCAGGATCTAGACCTGTAGTTGGCTCATCTAGAAAAATAATCTTTGGATTTCCAACTAAACTCATTGCAATATCAATTCTTCTTTTCATACCTCCAGAATAAGTAGATACTCTTCGATCTGCAGCTTCTGACATACCAAAACGATTAATCAACTCATCTGCTATTGAATTTGGATTTTTAAGATGTCTAAGCTTTGCTATCATTTGAAGATTTTCACGTCCAGTCAAAATTTCATCAATAGCGGCAAATTGACCAGTGAGACTGATAGAGCTTCTAATACCTACTGGATTTTTTTCAATATCAAAACCGTTAATTACAATACCTCCAGTATCTGCCTTAAGCAAAGTAGCCATAATTTTAATCATGGTTGTTTTACCAGCTCCATTAGAACCTAGCAATGCAAAAGTCTCTCCCTGCTCCACTTCCAAATCTACTCCCTTAAGTACTTCTACATCTTTGTAAGACTTCTTTACGTCTTTAATTTGTATGATATTTTTTTTCATTTTCTTTTCCTCCTCTACATACTGTAGTAATTTTATTCAAACTTAAGTTTAATTCTTTAAATACAGCTTGATTAATTATAATAAAAAAGAGCCGATAACTGTGATTTTATTCACATGTTATCGGCTCTGCGTCTTGGCGTCTGGCTCTTTAATAACTGATATATTTAGTTGCATTACATTGATTAGGGTTTCCTGCTTACACTTTGGACAAAATAGTGGGAAATTTTTAAGTACTGTATCATCACCTATCTTGACTCTTGTTTTATTGCTACAAACCGGGCATAATATCCACTCGTATTTATTCACTCTATCCCCCCTTTTTCAATTTTATTATTGATATCTATCATTTTAATACCTGCAAACATTAAGCTACTTTTTTAATCTTCAATCTTTGCAGGCAGTGCAAACTTCTTCCTTCATTAATTTTTCAATCATGATATTTCACTTTTACTTTATTCTATCCGTAGCCTTTCTCATTGCATTACTAACTTCTTGGTTAACAGATTCTTGATATATGTCAGCGTAAGTTTTTGAATCTTTTATTAAATCGTCACAGAAAGCTGCTACATCATTACCCGTAACTTCTAGTACTCCTTTCCCAATAAGGGCACCCTCTTCAAAAAGATCTACGATTCCAGTAAGCAAATCTGTTCCTTCATTTAGTTCAACAGGTCCAACTTTAAAGAGATATTTTTGGATTTCCTTATAAACAATTTGATAATCTTTTGGTAGGGATTTAACACGCTCCACGTGTGCTCGCCACTCTTTTTTACCTTTGATGATATCTTGTATTCCCATTTTATCCTCCTATTTGCCTAATTTTTTAGCAATATTATTATTAAGTTGTTTTCGCCATTTATCTCTATAAGAATTTGCCCCATCTTTACCCACTAGAGCTGAGCAGAATCCCTTAATATCCTCACCTAAAGCCTCTTGGATACTCTGACCATCAGAAGCTGTTTCTTCTAGTAGGCCAATCACACCCTCAAGAATTGGCATGAGATTGCGACCTGTGAAATCTGAGTGCTCCCAAAGATTAGCCTTAATCTTTTCCCATGCAGCTTGATAGTCAGCTGGTAGCTTTTCAGCTCTTAATTCAAAAACTTTAAATTCTTTAGTCATGTCACTTCCTGTAATTTTTTCCCAAAAATTCATTATTTCTTCTCCTTTAATTCATTTATTTTTGATGATACGAATTCCCATCTTTCCCAGAACATTCTCAGTTCCTCACGTCCTGCATCATTCAGCTTAAAAAATTTTCGCGGAGGACCCATATCTGATGGTTTTTTTCTATGTCTACGAGTTTATTCTTCTCTAGCCTCACTAAAATGGTATAAACTGTCCCATCAACAATATCTGAAAATCCTAATGTATTTAACCTTCTGGTAATCTCGTAACCGTAGGTTTCCTCATGATTTATTATTTCAAGGACGCAGCCTTCTAGTACCCCCTTTAACATTTCTGTTATATTTTCCAAATGGTTCACCTCTTTACTATCTAGTAATACTAATATTCTGTATTACTTACTACTACTATATAGTAACACTAAGTAGTTAAAGTGTCAATACGTTATATTTAATTTATATATGTTTGATCTTATACTAAAAATAAAGAAACCTCATTTATAATTAGATCATGCAATACTTCTCTATTCTTAAATACTATTAATAACAATTGATACAAAACAAAAAAGTTCATGAAAAAAAACGGTAAATAGTATTTTCATGAACTTTCTATATTACTTTTAATTAACTTCATAACTATCTTAAAGTTAACTTTCATTTTTTATATTATTTAGCAAACCCTCAAACCATTTAACATTTACTAAATGATGAGAAAGTGAATTTTCTAACATCTTTTTAAAATAAAGTGAGATAGTTTCATTATTATTAATAGATTCTTCTAATAATAAAATCTTCTTTCTTGTTTGCTCTATTTGTATTTCTATTAATTTTGTTATCTCTTCTCTTTTATATTCATTAGCAAATAACATTGCAGCATAAAAAGATAAATTTATATAATCTGTTTTAGATCCATACTTATACATCAGGTTTTCAAATTCTTTATTTCCTAATTCAGTAATTATATAATTATGAGTCTCTCTATTATTGTCTACTTGATCAATCTTTTTAATATACTCTTTTTCTTCTAATTGTTGGAGATTATAATAAAATGATCCCTTAGTAAAACTTACTATATATTTATAGTGTCTTTTTTCCATTAATGCTAATAGTTCGTAACCGTACGATCCTGGATTTTCTTTTAATAAGCCTAGAATTAGTAATGGTATCAAAAAAACACCTCCTTTATATTTCTCATCAAAATTATATTATTAGTTATTTCATAATCATAAGATTTAATTATTGTTGATTTGCATGATTTGAGTTTGAAATTCATCATATGATATTCTACCTAATGCAAAATCCATACTTTTTATATATATTTTTTCTCCTCTGGTATTTTCTCTAGAATAATTAATATTTAACATATCATCTTCATTAATTAATGGATTTAATATATGTTTCCTATTAGAAAAGGCTTCAAAATATCGTAAACCAAATTTTCTTTGAGAAATTGCATCAATATGAATGCCATCAGGATTAGAAGTTAAACCTGATGCTGTGACAAAGTAACAATTATTTTGTTCAAAAGCAAATTTTTTTAACTCTTGATTAATAAAATTATATTCAGTACAATTTTTCCCAAACCCTTCTTTACCTAGAAAATCTCCTAATCCTCCAATAATAATCGGAATATTTGGTGCATTCAACTCCTTTCTAAGAGTATCAATAATTAAAAGTAATTTTTGGTAATATACTTTATAATTACCATTAATGCTATCACTTTCTCCTTGGTGCCATAAAATCCCTATTAATTCACTACTTTCCATAGCAAATTTAGCTTCATTTATTGCATGTCTAAAAAGTGCTTTATCTATAGCCCACTCATCCAGTGAACTTCCACCTTCAGCACAAGGAATTAATCCAATTATATCTTCTTTATTTTCACTACACCATGCATCAGCAAATGAACCTGCTAGACTTATTCCTGAAACAGGGCGGTCATAATTAATAGGCTCAGTCATCATCTGCCATCTACCATTACGTAACATTTGTATTCTCTCATTATAAATTGTTGGTACTTCATTAATAAACCCTCGCCCAGCCATATTTGACTGTCCTAACATTAAAAATGATTTAATCATTTTCTTCATCCTTCCTTTTGATGTTATTAAGCATCAAGTAAATTTTCTAAATCTAAAATAAACAAACTTTGTTATGGTCTAATTAGACTACTAACACTTAAATATTATAGTCTAATTAGACTATTTGTCAATAATATATTTGTTTACTTACTATTTTATTCTTATATCAATACTTTATATAATGTAAAAATACCCTGAATAACAGGATAAAAATTCATAATACATTTTAAAGGTATGCATGTTTATTAGGTGATATAATGTGGAAAATTATATTAAGATTCGATATTTTTTATATTAGAAAAGTCGAGCATAATAAAATCATATTTGGTACTATGTGAATATAAAAGGAGGGAAATATGTTACACGAATTAAATCATGTGATTGACTACATTGAAGATCATATAACCGATGATAACCTATCTCTTGAAATAATTTCTGAATATGCTGGAGTTTCTGACTATCACTTTAGAAAGATATTTTTCTATCTTTCAGGTTTAACCCTTAATGAATATATAAAGAACAGAAAATTATCAGAAGCAAATAAGGATTTATTAAATGGAGAAAAAGTAACAGATGTTGCTTTAAAATATGGCTATCAATCAATGGATGGATTTACTAGAGCTTTTAAAAAATGGAGTGGTTTTTTACCCTCAGATTCCATAAAAAAAGGCATAAGTAAATCATTTCCCAAACTATCATTTATAATAACCGTTAAGGGAGGAATTTCTATGGAATTTAGAATCGAAGACAAACAAGCATTTAATTTAGTAGGTGTAAGTAAACGTGTTCCTATGCAATTTCAAGGTGTAAATAACGAAATTGTAAAGCTTGCACAGAGCATAACAGACGAACAAAGAAAAGAGATGCATTCTCTTCAAAATATTGAACCTTATGAAATAATTAATGCTTCTTATGAGGCTGATGCAAATTTCTTAAAAGAAGAGGGAGATTTAACTCATCTCATAGGTGTTTTAACAACTGAAAATGAAGTAAGTAATCTATTAGAAAAGGTGCCAGTCAAAGCCTGTACTTGGGCTATATTCCCAAATGAAGGACCATTTCCTTCTACATTGCAAGAAACAATGGCAAAAATTTATTCAGAATGGCTTCCTTCTTCTAATTATGAATTAATCAACGCCCCTACTTTTTCTTTTACTAAAATGAATGAGCATAAAAAAGATTATGCTTATAGTGAAGTCTGGATTCCTGTTACAAAAAAATAGACACTAAAAAATATACAAATAATTATAAGTGTATAAAGTGACAGAATATAGACACAGAGCCGGTAACCTAGGAGAGTATACCCTGTGGTTATCGGCTCCTTTATGAGCTTTTACGTAAAATATTATAAATGTAATATAATTTTATCTACTTCCTTTACATGTTTTAAAGATAGATCCTACTCTATTATTTAAATCAAAGTATCCTGAATCCATTAAAACTGTCGGCTTGACTTTTAGTGCGTTAGGCCTTCCGTTTTCTAAGCAATCTTTATTTGCATATACAGCAACAATCTCACCTATAAACATTGTAAAATCAAATATTGGTATAATCTGTATTACCTTACAAAGATAATTTACAGGACATTCTTTTATCATTGGTGCATTTCCTGCTTCATCATAAAATGATTCAAAAATCTCTGATTTATCTACTTTATTACCAGAAACAGTGCCGCAATAATCAGTTTTTTCAACAGCCCCAGATGACGGGATATTTACAGTGAAAAATCCATTTTCCAATACTCCACTAGTTGTACAATGAGTATTTTTCAATGAAATATAAAGTACAGGTTTTTGGCTTACAACTCCGTACGCCCCAATAGTTGCATAGTTAGGTTTTCCCTTAACAGTTGCCCCTGCCAAAACTGTAATATACGGCCCAAAAGGGATATTGGCTATCTTCTTCTTATTCATAATTGTTCTCCTATTGAAATCTTTATTTGTCGCGACAATATAAATTATAAAGTGAAAATAAATAAATTAATAGACTTTTTCTTTATTATGAATTATTATATAGATAAAGTATGCCCATTACGAGGCACACTTTATTTTTTCTCTACTTCAAACTAGTATCTAAGGTATTATTCATTAACTTCTCTAAGCCACTCTCCGAAGTTAGCTTCTCAAGATTATTAAATATTTTCTCTTCGTCCCAGTTCCACCATTGAAGCTTTAGCAAGAATTCAACCTTTTCATCACTAAATCGCTTTTTGATAAATTTAGCCGGATTTCCACCATATATTTCATATGGTCCAACACTTTTTACTACTGTTGAGTTAGATGCAATAATTGCACCATCTCCAATTTTAACACCTGGCATAATAGTTACATTTTGACCTATCCACACATCATTGCCAATTACTGTGTCACCTTTAAAAGGAAGTTGCTCCAGTGTGGGAGTTACCTTCTCCCATCCACTGCCAAAGATATTAAATGGATAGGTTGTGATTCCATCCATTCTATGATTTGCACCATTCATAATAAATCTAATACCTTCTGCGATTGCACAGAACTTTCCTATTACTAGTTTGTCTCCCAAAAATTCGTAATGGTGCTCTATACTGTCATAAAATTTCTCTGGAGACTTTTTATTATCACTATAATAGGTATATTCACCAATCTCAACATTAGATCTTTTAGTTAAATTGCTTATATAGCAAACTGTCTTTATATTTTCATTTGGATAAAGTTTATCTTTATTAGGTCCAAGCATAAATATTCACTCCTTCTAGTTTTCTTAAACTACACATAAACATGTAAATTCAATCTATTCATAAATTAATTGACCAATCTTACCACATTCTTCTGTAAGCCAGTTAAAAGTTTTTTTGATTTTATTTTAATTCTCATTTATTTCATAATAAATACTTATACGTATCTCTATCATATATAAACTTTTTATTACAACTAATCTTTACATCTATCCTGTCAACTCAACCTCATGATATCTAACGTATCTACTTAATCTTATACTTTTGAGACTGTTGTTATGTTCGAAAAAACAACAAAAGAGGTTTTCCTAACACTAAAATCTTTAGTTTGTAACTATAAGATTCGCCTAATGTTGAAAAACCTTTATATATTGTTATTTTTTGTTCTCATTTCTACTTTCTTATATTATTAAACCATTCAATTGTTGATTTTTCTACCTCCTTTGGAAGCGTTTTATTATATACCTCATCATATAGCCATGCCAATGTCTTATTACTTAAATACTTTCTCATTTCATCTTCGGCTTCTAACATTACAACTTTTATTAAACAAGGGCATTTGGTATATTTATCTGATAAGTTATCTTTATCTAACAATATATTTTTTTGTCTAATTTCTGCACATTGAAAAAATGGTTCACTTCCTTCTACTGATTCAACAACATCCCAAAATGTTATTTCTTCTGCACTACGAGCTAGTGCATAACCTCCCTTTACACCTGGTATTGATTTTATAATTCCTGATTTACTTAACTTGGCATATACTTTTGATAAATAAGTTTCCGATATACCCTGAAATCTGGCTAAGTCTCTTATTCCCACAGATTTACCGTCTTCTAAATTTACCATATATAATAAACAATGTATTGCATATTCTACTCCTATTGAAAACTTCATTTTTCATACTCCTTTGATTTATATAGTCTTTTATTAATATTATCCTATTATTTTTCTCATTCAAGATAATCATACAACATAAAATATAAATTTTTTTACAAAATATTTATATTGACAAAAGAAAAAGAAAATCATATTATTATTATTATAGATAATACCTATCCACGATAATTATTATCTATATTTGAAAAGAAAGAGGGAATATTAGATGCTTACAGAAAAATTTTATGATGTTTTAAATCACGAAGGAGTGGTTTCAATAGTATCATTAGGGGTAGATGAAGCACATGTAACTTGCACTTGGAACTCCTACCTAGTGGTAACAGATGATGAAAGAATTCTAATTCCTGCAGCTGGAATGCATAGTACAGAAAATGATGTAAATCATAATAATAAAGTGAAAGTTACTCTTGGTGCTAGAGAAGTCATGGGCCGTAATAATTACCAAGGAACAGGTTTTGAAATTGGCGGTACTGCAAAATTTCTTACAGCCGGTTCAGAATTTGATATGATGAAGGGAAAATACTCATTTTTAAATAGAGTATTAGAAATAACAGTTTCATCAGCAAAGCAGTTGCTTTAGAATTATGCTATGTTAAAGAGTAATGCTAATATACCATTACTCTTTAATAATTTCACAGTAATAGTGAATTAATCTTATATTTAAGTAATATAGAAGAACGTAAAACCTATACCTTAACGCCAATATCCCTAACTTTGCATAATAGTTAGACTTCATAATAATATTCCCTCAAACTATCAGTCTGAGGGAGCATATCTATGCCTACATTACATTACTCATGACTCTTATACTCCCAATGCTTCCTTCGCCATCTGAGCATAGTCCTCAACACCAGATACCATTGCAAACTCAGCAATTGAAACTGGATATGCAGCTACTAATTCAATAATATGATCTTTCATCTTAGGCCAGTAATATCCACCAGCTTCTTTATAAGAAAAAATCAGAGTTTCTAGACCCTCTTCTCCAAAAGCTTTATAATGAAAAACAAAGTCATTTGATATATCCGTAACCTTTGCTTCGGTCCAGTCGATTAATCCAATTACATTAGCATCTTTATCAATCATAGTATGGCCTGCATGAACATCTCCATGAATTAGTCCAGTTTTCTTTGGCCACACTTCATCATCATTAATCCATGCCTCCCATCTATTCCATAGGTCCTCACCAACACCAAACTTTGCTTTTACATCATCCATACGCTGCTTCATTGATATTCTTACCTCTTCCGGGGTCTGCACTACTAGTCCAAGCTGCGCAGCCTTATCAATAGGTATGCTATGAAGCTCTGCTAACACTCTACCAAGAGACTTGTGAAATGATTCTGGAACATCGTTAATATCTATTTCCCAAACATAATTCCCTACATTGTGGTCTATAGTTCCTGCTGGCATACCAGACAACTTCTTGTAAGCAATTAACTCATCCGTGTAAATAATCCAATTTGGTGCCTGAAAAGATTTGGCATACTGATTAACTAAATCTAATGCTTGTTTTTCCAACTTTGTTCTAGCCATCACATCTTCTCGCCTTGGCAACCTTAGAACCCAGTCAATTCCACTTTCATCTTGTGCAAGTACAACTTGAAAATCAAGTCCTGATTCATTAAACTGCATTGTTTCTTCATTTAGAATAATATTATGTTTTTTAGTTATTTCCTTAATTTTTTTCATATCTCTACTCATTAAAATCACTCCTATCTAAAAACTTTTTTCAGATTTCAGTTATAAACTCTATGCACGCTTTGATATAGCATTAATAATTTTATCCCAATCATTATAATGAAGCTCATGCCCAGTACCATCTAAGGTAACCAATACAGAATTTGGTATAATTCCAGAAAGATGAACTCCATGCTCGTAAGGAATAATAGGGTCTTTTGTTCCATGTATTACAAGTGTAGGAGCATTTATCTCATCAATTCTTGACAAATACGACCCCCACCCTCTTATAAATCCGTGATTCTCCCTACTCTGCAAATTGCTAGCTCTATCAAACTCTTCTTCATTCAGTCTTCTTATTCTCTTTTCATCAAATATATATTTAGTCCCTATAAGAACTTTGCTTTTTTTCATAAGGTACTCTATCACTTCATCTTTACTTTGCCAATTTTTGATTTTAAGTTCACCTAAAGATTCTGTTACTTTACTATCCTTTCTAGGAAGACTAGAATCGAAATTTGATGTCATAATTAATGAAATAGTAAGAATCCTACCTGGGTGTTTAAGAGCTATTATCTGAGTAATAATTCCACCCATAGACATACCAATTATATGAGCCTTATCAACCTTATACGCATCTAGTACCTGAATTGCATCATCAGCCAGATCATCAAAGTTATACTCTGGATGACCATACTCATAGGTAATTGATTTACCTGTATCTCTGTTGTCATAGCGTATAATATGAAATCCTTGATTACTTAGCCTCTTACAAAAGTCTTCTTCCCACCAAATCATTGATGCAGTAGCTCCCATAATTAACAAGATTGTTGGATTATTAATATCTCCAAAACTCTCAGTACAGATATGAACGTCGTTAAAGCAAATCATTTTTTCAGCCATAACTTATCACCACTTTTCTACTTTAATTTGATAATATCATTACTTAGGTTCAATTAAGTCCGCGCAATTTGATTAGCAACAGCTTCAAATAATAACTCTCTAACTCCTTCATAATTATATTGCTGTAAATCTCCCTTTTGAGAGCCTATTAATAAAGCTGATCTTAAAACTCCAGCTATAACGCCTGGGTCTTCATCGATAATCTCCTTAGATTCTTGACGTGACTTTATAAACTCCATAAGAGGTACAATGCTTCTTAGATTCTCTGAGCCAACATACTCTGGATTTAGCTTCCTAGATACAAGTTTGTACTCCTCTATATTGTAAACTAGCCTTTGAGTTAAAATCTTAGATTCTAGTTCCAAAGTCATAATATTTAAATACATCTTTATGGCTGAACGTATATCCTTAGCAGCAATAACCTTTGGCCAAACCTCCTTTTCAATTTGCTCTCCCTCATATGCTAACAATTCCATATATAACATTTCTTTTGACTGGAAAAATAGATAAAAAGAGCTTTTTGCAATACCAACTGATGAAGTAATATCCTCAAAAGAGGTACTCTTAAAACCCTTATCTATAAAGAAACGATAGGCAACTTCAAGCAATTCTTCTCTAATTTTTTCTTTTTCTAACTCTGTAAATTTAGCCATAATATAAAGTACCTCCCTATTTTATAAACACAAAAACAAAATATTTATTTGTTTTTATATTAGCATAGATTATTTTACAATTCAAGTACTTTATTTGTTATCCATCCTTTCCCTCGTCCTAACGAATTCACCTTTTCTATCTCCTCTACCCTAACTAATTTTAGGCCGATTTTTTTACTAAAAATAAACCCTCGATATGTTCTCACAAATACACATCAAGGGTTTAAGTTGAGTTGATAAATTTACTTTT
>NZ_ASRV01000165.1 GCF_000401215.1 Clostridium sartagoforme AAU1
AATGTAAACATTTAATATATAATATTACTATATATTAAATATAAAAGATATGCAATATAGGGAGGATATATGAAAATATTGGTGGTCGATGATGACAAAATAATTAGAATGGGATTAACTAAAATATTAAAAAGATTATTTGATCAACATGAGGTAGTTTCAGACTTCCAAAATGGATTAGTAGCGTTAGAATATTTAAAAGAAAATAAAATAGATTTAGTTATTACAGATATAAAAATGCCAATAATGACAGGAGTGCAGTTAATAGAAAATGCTGTTTCTCAATTAGAGAATCCGCCTATATTTGTAGTATTAAGTGGTTATGATGAATTTACTTATGTTAGAGATACTATGAAATCAGGTGCGTTTAATTACTTATTAAAACCTATTAAACAAGATGACCTTAAAATGTTAATAGAAGAGGTAGAAGTTAAAATAAAAGAAAATGGTGAAAAAGAAAAAATTATAAATAAATCAATAGATATTTTAAAAAAGGATTTCTTTAAAAATATATTATTCTCAAAAGGAGATACAAGTCCTAGGATTAATAAAATGTTACTTGAAAATATACAATTAAATGAGAACTATATTTATAAGATGATAATTATAGATAGGGATAAAAATAATGAAAGAGGATTAGTAAGTAATTTTATAAAAGATATAAGTGAAAGGTTTAAAGGTATTGAATATTTATCATTTAACTATGAGGATAATACATATATTATATTTTATTTAGATTCTAGTATAAATAATTGTATAGATAGGTTAAATGAATATATAGAAGAAAATGTAGATGTGTTTATTGAAAATAATAAGAATGTATACATAGTTCAAGATATAGATAAAGTATGGAAACTTAAAGAACAATCTAAGGGATTTAGAAAATTAAAGACTACAATATCATCTAATGGTAAAGCTAAAAAGTATTTACTTAACTTAGAATATGATTTATCAACAAATGATAAAAGCGAAAGCAAAAAAACAAATTTAATAGCAATAAAGTTGGCCAAGCAGTACATAATTGATAATTTTAATAAGAACATAACTCTTAAAGAAGTAGCTGATAAAGTATTTTTAAGTCAAAATTACTTATCAGAATTATTTAAAAAAGAAACAGGAGAAGGCTTTTATGATTTCTTATCAAGATACAGAGTAAATATTGCAAAAGATTTATTAACTAAAACTAATTTAAAGGTATATGAAGTTGCTGAAAATGTTGGATATAGTGACTCAATAACATTTGGAAGAGCATTCAAGAAGATAACAGGTGAGACACCGAATAGCTTTAGAAATTGTAAGGAATAAGTTAAGTAAATATTTTATTGTATGAAAGAGGTATATTTATGAGGAAGAATACTAAGATAAAGACTATTGCTATTTTAGGTATTTTTGGAATTTGTGCTACAGTAGTATTATTAAATAATATTACTAAGGATGATAATATTATAATTGATGAAGAAAACACCATAAGTAAAGACTTAGAAGGAACAATAAGTTTCGTAAGTAATAGAACAGATAAAAGTGAAGAATTAAATCTGCTAATAGAAGAATTTGAAGAGTTACATCCTAAGGTAAAAGTTGATTTAGAACTAATAGGAAATCCAGAAGAGATACTTCAAAGAAAGGCAACAGTACAAGATTTGCCAGACGTAACATTAGTGCCAGCATCAATAAAGACAAGCGAATATTATAAGTATTTTTTAAAAATAGATGATTTAGGGTTTGATGGGAGCAATACTTATAATAACGGTCTTGGTTTAGATGATAAGGGAGATATGTACGGATTAATGACATCTTTAAATTGGTATGGAATTATATATAATAAAGAAATTTTTAAAGAACTAAATATTGATGCTTTGCCTACAACTAAAGAGGAGTTTTTTGAAATGTGTGAAATAATAGATGAAAATGGAATAACACCTATTGCATTAAACTATAGAGATTCATGGAGAATAAAACCTTGGTTAGAAATAGTTCCTTATTTATTTGATGAATATTTAGAGGATAAAGTTATTAAAAATAACATGGATATATTAGATGAAAATAGTGGGATGTTTAAATCATTAGAATTTATAAGAAGTATTGTACAAAACGGATATTGTGAAGAGGATTTATTGAATTACCAATGGAATAAAGCTAAAACTGATATAAGAGATGGAAAAGTTGCTATGTTATTTTTGAGTTCTGATTTTAAATATCAATTAAACGATATAGGTATGGAGATGGAGAAAATAGGCATGTTCCCATTTCCAGGGAGTGATAGTATAAAGGTTTTTGGAGATTATAAAATGGCTATATCAAAAGATACTAAACATCCAGATGTAGCAAAGGAATTTTTAAAATTTTTATTTGAAGATAGTAGATATGCAAATGCAGTGAATATAGTGTCTTCATTAAAGGATAATGAGAAAAGTAAGGAATTTTTTAAAGAAATAGAGGAGTTTAATCTTCCTATTATAACTAATGATGGTACTTTAGAATCTAAATATTATGATAATGAGAATATACACTCAAAATATGATACTTTAAGAAGAACGGTTGGATTAGATTATCCTTTTGTGCAAAGGTATGTTATAGAAGATAACACAAAGGATATAATTGATGAAATTAATAAAAAGTGGAACGAGCTTGAAGGTGAAATAGTAGACTAATTTTAAGATTTTAAGATTAATTTTACAAAGATCAATGATGATTATAGACAAGATATCTCTATGTATATATACTTATATCAAATAATAGAAAACGTTTTTAGAGGGGGAAGTAGGAGTGAAAAATTATATAGTCTTTGATATAGGGGGCTCATCAGTAAAATGGTCTGTAATTAATAACGAAGGTATAATATTAATTAGTAGCAAAATAGGGATACCTGAAACTATAGAAGGATTTTTTTGTGAATTGTCTAGTAAGGTAAATGAACTAAAGGAGAAATATAGTCTAGAGGGTATTGCATTAAGTGCACCTGGAGCAGTAGATAATGAAACAGGAATTATTGGAGGGATGAGTGCATTACCTTACATACATGGGCCTAATTTTAAAGAAGTATTATATAAAATGATAGGGCTACCAGTTGAAATAGAAAATGATGCAAATTGTGCGGCATTAGGGGAATGTTGGATTGGAGCAGCTAAGAATGAAAATGATTGTGCTTTTGTTGTTTGTGGAACAGGAATAGGTGGGGCGTTAGTAAAAGATAAAAAAATACATTCAGGTGTTCATAAACATGGAGGTGAATTTGGATATTGCTTAGTAGATATAGATGTTTATAATCAAAAATATTTATCATGGAGTAGTGCTGGTTCAACTTTTGCGGTAAGCAAGTTTATTGCAGATAGAAAGGGAATAAGTATGGATAACTTCAATGGGGTAAAAGCCTTTGAGTTATATGATAATGGTGATGAAATAGCAATAGAAGAAGTAAATAGATTTTTCAGATATATGGCTATAGGTATATATAATATTCAATATACCTATGATCCAGAGGTTATAATTTTAGGTGGTGCTATTTGTGAAAGAAATGGATTCTTAGAGGAAGTGAATAAGAAAATAGATGAAATTAAGAATTCTAATTCAGATGCTACAATAAGACCAGTAGTTAGGATTTGTAAGTATGGAAATGATGCAAATAAATTAGGAGCTTTATATAACTTTTTACAAAAACAAAATTTAATATAAGTATAAAGATTTATAGAAATAAATAGTAAAATAATTAAGAAATATTTTTAATATATAGCTTTGATAGAAGGTGTATAAGTAGATAATTTGATTTACTTATACACTTTTTAAATTGTATTAATTTAAGGGAGTCTAAAAGATTTATACAAATATATACTTAAATCAAGAAAATATATACAAAAATAAAGTTTATATTAGTATAAGATTGAGTTTTGAGTTTTATAATTGTAAAGTATAAAATAAGAAATTTCGATGTAAACATTTTAATAGGTTTTATGAAATTTTAGATGAGAATTTTATTATTTAATGGAGGAGAAGTTATGGGCAATATATCATTGCATGGAAAGTGGCAAGTGGAGTTAAAAGAAAATGCAGATGAAAAAATTTATGATATAGTTTTACCATCTACAACAGAAGAAAATAAAATTGGTAAAAAAATGAGAATCAAGAATTAGGATATTTAACTAGAAAATATTTATATAATGGAACTGCTATATATAGAAAATTTATAAATATAACTGAAGAATTCTCAGAAAAAGATTTAGAGCTATTTATGGAGAGAACCAAACCATCAAAGGTATATATTGATGGGATATTTATTGGGGAAAATAATAATACTATTATTCCTCAAAAGTATAAAATAAACCAATTATCTGTTGGGAAACATATATTAGAAGTTCATGTTAATAATGACTTATCTAACAATGAATATATACCAAAAGAAGTGCTGGATTCACATCAATTTACTGATAATACTCAAACTAATTGGAATGGTATTTTAGGAGAAATATATATAAGACCTTTGAACAAAGTATATATTGAGGAAGTAGTTTTAATAAATAATCATAATGAAAAAACAGTAGAAGTTGAAATTAAGATTAATAATGATTATAAGGAATATCAAAATATCGATGTTTTAGTAAATTTAAATGATAATAATAATGTTATCGGAGAGAAGAAATATAAAATTGAAGTTAAATCTGGAAAAAGCTTTTTAAAATTAATCTATGATGTAAATGATAATATTAGAAAATGGGATGAATTTAACCATAATATATATGATATTGAAGTAAAATTAAAGTGTCATGAGAAGATAATAGATAAGGTTAAGAAGAATATAGGCTTTTGTGATTTTAAGAGTATTGATGGAAGTTTTATTATAAATGGAATTAAAGGTAATTTGAGAGGAAAACATGATGCTTGTGTTTTTCCTATAACAGGATATGCACCTATGAATGTAGAAAAATGGTGTTCAGTATTTAAAAAAGCTAAAAGCTATGGAATAAATCATTATAGGTTTCATACATGGTGTCCTCCAGAAGCTGCCTTTACAGCTGCTGATATTGTTGGAGTATATCTACA
Organism: Clostridium sartagoforme AAU1; assembly: GCF_000401215.1. Taxonomy (GTDB): domain Bacteria; phylum Bacillota; class Clostridia; order Clostridiales; family Clostridiaceae; genus Clostridium; species Clostridium sartagoforme. The sequence goes on from NZ_ASRV01000165.1 coordinate 5,035, forward strand.
GCCAGAACTTGGCTTTTTTGCAACTAGACTTTATGACATAGAGGATGATGAATGTGACTTAAAAGTGCTAAATTATATAAAAAAGGAAGGAGAAAATATATTAAGAGAGTATGGAAACCATCCATCTTTTATAATGTTTGCAATTGGAAATGAGCTTCATGGAAAAAATAAAGCATTTGAAGATATAATTAGACATTTTAAAAAAGTTAGAAGAGATATATTATATACACAAGGTTCTAATAATAGATTTTATGATCCAAAGGTAACTGTTGAAGATGACTTTTTTGTAACGACTACAACAAAACCTGGGGTTAGTATAAGAGGATCTATGTCTCATGCTGATAAACCTCTTGGACATATTCAAACAGAGAAGGCTACTGGCACTGAAATAACTTATGAAAATGAATTACTAGATATAAATATTCCGGTAATAAGTCATGAGATAGGACAATATCAAATGTATCCAGATTACAGTGAAATAGATAAGTACACTGGAGTCGTTAGTCCAGAAAATTTAAAGATATTTAAGAAGAGATTAGAAGAAAAAAATTAGGTCATTTAGCAGATAAGTTTTTTAAAGCATCGGGTGCATTAGCAACTTTATGTTATAAGGAGGAAATTGAAGCAGCAGAAAGGACTAAGAATTTAAGTGGATATCAATTACTTGATATACAAGACTTTCCGGGACAGGGAACTGCATTAGTTGGAATATTGAATTCATTTATGGAGTCTAAGGGAATTATATCAGAAGAGGAATGGAGAAGCTTCTGTAATAATACAGTATTACTAGCTAAATTTGATAAATATTCATGGACAAAAGATGAAATATTTAAATGTGATATTCTTTTGTATAATTACGGAGAAAAGGACTTTGTTAATGATGAAATATTAGTAAGTTTAATTTCAGATGGTAAAATTATTGATTCTAAAACAGTAAATATTAAATGTGCCAAAAGAGGAGATTTGTATGAACTTGGAGGTGTTGAGTTTAAGTTAGATAAGATAAAAACACCTTCAAAAGTAAACTTAAGCCTTAGTTTAAATGAGTATAGCAATATTTATTCGCTATGGGTATATGGTAGTGATAAAGAATATGCTAATGGAGAAGTTAATATAATTGAGTCTGATAAAGCTAATATAAATGATATAAAACTACAAATAAATAATGGGAAAAACTCTCTTATTATAGCACCGAATATTAATAAAGAAAAAAGTGTAGATGGTTTTTTTGCATCGGATTTTTGGTGTTATCCAATGTTTGCTGGTATATGTGAATCTCTTAATAAAGAAAAGGCACCTGGAACTCTAGGGATATTATGTAATGAAAATCATCCATGTTTTAATGAATTTCCAACAGAGTATTATTCTAATTGGCAATGGTGGCCTATAGTATATTATTCTCGTCCAATGATTTTAGATAATTTAGCCAATATAAAAGAGCCATTAGTAAGGGTTATTGATAATTTTGAAAGAAATAATAGCTTAGGAATATTATTTGAATGTAAGGTTGGGGATTCTAAGGTAATGGTGTGTTCCAGCGATATAATGAATAACTTGAACTATCCTGAGGTAAAACAATATTTAATTAGCATATTAAGTTATATGAATAGTGATAGTTTTGCTCCGAAAGAGGTATTAGATATAGATGATATATCTAATCTTATAAAATAAAAGGTTTTAAAATAGCTTAGATAAGTTATATAACTTTTTAAACTATTTTAAAATCAGTAATTTATATGTACTAAAGAGATGATAAGTTACTAAATATATTAAATTACTTAGAATTTAGATATTAAAGATTTATATAAAATAGATAAACAGTTAATATGAATTATATGCAAAAATAAGAAAGTAATATGTAAATATAGTAAGTAAACATTATCAATGTATAATGAAGATATGATATTTCTATTTAATATAATTAATAACGAACAGAGCTAAAGGAGAGGGAGTAATGAGTAATAAGTATACATTTCCAGAAGGTTTTTGGTGGGGATCTGCAACATCTGGACCACAGTGTGAAGGAACATTTAATAAGCCACATAAAAGTGTATTTGATTATTGGTATGAAGTAGAGCCAGAAGCATTTTTTGATAAAGTTGGACCAGGAGTTACATCTAATTTCTATAATAGTTATAAAGAAGACTTAGCTATGCTTAAGGAAATTGGATTAAATAGTTTTAGAACATCTATTCAATGGACGAGACTTATAAAAGATTTGGAAACTGGAGAGCCAGATGAAGATGGAGTAAGATTTTATAATGATGTTATAGATGAAACAATAAAAAATGGAATGATTCCAGTAATGAACTTACACCATTTTGATTTACCAGTTGAATTATATAATAAATATGGTGGATGGGAGTCAAAGCATGTAGTAGAGCTATTTGTTAATTTTGCTGAAACTGCATTTAAATTATTTTCAGATAGGGTAAAATATTGGACAACATTTAATGAACCAATGGTAGTAGTTGAAGGACAATACTTATATCAATTCCATTATCCAAAAGTAGTAGATGGAAGAAAAGCGGTTCAAGTATTATATAATATAAACTTAGCATCAGCAAAAGCAATTAAAAAGTTTAGAGAACTTAAATGTGAAAATAATGGAGGGAAAATTGGGATAGTTCTTAATTTAACTCCAGCATATCCAAGAAGTAATAGTGAAGAGGATTTAAGAGCATCAAAAATAGCAGACACTATGTTTAACTATTCATTCTTAGATCCAGCAGTAAAAGGAGAGTTTCCTGAACTTTTAGTAGAACTTTTAAGTAAAGATGGAGTGTTATGGGAATCTTCAGAAGAAGAACTTGAAATAATAAAGGAAAATAAGATTGACTTCTTAGGAGTTAATTATTATCAACCAAGAAGAGTAAAAGTTAAAGAATATGAATTTGATGAATCTAAGGGGTGGATGCCAGAAAAATATTTTGATTATTATGATATGCCTAATAAAAGAATGAATCCATATAGAGGATGGGAGATTTATCCTGAAAGTATGTACGATATTGCTATAAATATAAGGGATAACTACAATAACATTCCATGGTATATTTCTGAAAATGGAATGGGCGTTGAAGGCGAAGAAAAATATAAAAATGAAGATGGCTCAATTCAAGATGATTATAGAATTGAATTTTTAGAAGAACATTTACAATATTTACACAAAGGAATAGAGGAAGGCTCAAATTGCTTTGGATATCATTCCTGGACTCCAATAGATTGTTGGTCTTGGAGTAATGCATATAAAAATAGATATGGATATATTGCATTAGATTTGGATACTCAAAAGAAAACCATAAAAAAATCAGGCAAATGGATTAGAGAAGTATCAAAAAATAATGGATTTTAATAGCTAAAGTTTAATTTAGGGGCGTCATAAGTGACAGCCCCTTTAAGTTTGTTTTAGCTTTGTTCTAAATATCTAAAATCTAAAAATATTTTTTAATAATCTTTATATAATCGCATATAAATAACTCATAATATTATGGAGGGTAATTATGAAGAATTTAAAATGGATATTTAATTATTTAAAGAATTATAAGTTCAAGTACATTTTTGCACTATTACTAGTATTAATTACATCTGGAATTAATATGATTAATCCATTTTTATCAGGTAAAATAATAGATAATGTTTTAGGAGAAAATCAAAAAGGTTTGTTAATTCCACTTTTAGTAGCTATGTTTTCTGTTGTTGTTTTTAAGGGGATTGTAGCTTATATATATCAAATGATCTTAGAAAAAATATCTCAAGATATCTTATATAATATAAGGACAGATTTATATGGAAAATTAATGGAACTTGATATTAATTTTTATAGTAAAGTTAAAACTGGAGATTTAATGGCAAGGATGACAGGAGATACAGATGCGATAAGACATTTTATAGCTTGGGTAGTTTGTAATGTTATTTCGTCAATAGCAACCTTTGCTTTTGCAATAATCTCAATGATGTATGTAAATGTAACTTTAACAATATTTATGCTTTTAGTAACTCCGTTAATTGGAATATTAACTTATAAAATGAGTAATGAAATTTCACCAACTTTTCACAATATAAGAGAAGCTTATTCAAAACTAAATTCAGTTGTTCAAGAAAATATAAGTGGAAATAGAGTTGTAAGAGCCTTTGGAAGAGAACAATTTGAAATAGATAAATTTAATATTGAAAATAAAAACTATAAGAAAAAAAACTTAGATACAATAAATGTTACTAAAAAATATATTCCTAAACTAGAGTTTTTATCAAATAGTCTATCTGTAGTTATGATATTAGTTGGAGGAATATTAGTTGTTTTAAATAAATTGACTCTTGGAGAATTAATGATTTTTAATTCTTTATTATGGGCATTAAACAATCCCATGAGAATGTGTGGGTATTTAATTAATGATACTCAAAGGTTTATAGCATCATCAGAAAAAATTATAAACTTATTAAACACAGAAAGTAATATAAAAAATAACGAAGATATAATTAATGTTAATAAATTTGAAGGAAATATAAAATTTAAAAATGTAAGCTTAGATATCGATGGAAGAAGAGTTATAAATAATATTTCTTTTGAAGTTAAGAGTGGACAAACTATAGGGTTGGTTGGACATACCGGTTCAGGAAAATCATTAATAATAAATTTATTATCTAGATTTTATGATGCAACTGCAGGCGAAATATATATTGATGGAATTAATATAAAAGACATAGATTTAGAAATTTTAAGAGGAAATATAGCAACTGCAATGCAAGATATATTTTTATTTTCTGATACAGTAAAAGATAATATAGCATTTAGTAATCCCAGAGCAAGTTTTTCAGAAATAAAAAGAATATCTAAAAAAGCTCAAGCCCATGACTTTATAAAAAGGTTAGATGATGGATATGAAACAATCATAGGGGAGAGAGGAGTAGGCCTTTCAGGAGGTCAAAGACAAAGGGTATCTTTAGCAAGAGCAATGATGAAAAATGCATCTATTTTTGTTCTAGATGATGTAACATCAGCCGTAGATATGGAAACGGAAAAGAAAATACAACATGAACTTAAAAATATGGAAGAAAAGAAAACTACATTTATAATTGCGCATAGAATATCATCAATAAAACAAGCAGATTTAATATTGGTTTTAGATAATGGAGAAATAATTGAAAGAGGTACTCATGAAGAGCTTATAGAGAAAAATGGATACTACTCAAATATATTTTATACTCAATATGGTAATTTAAATTTAAAGATGGAGGGAGTATAAATGGCAAGAAATAAATATAATGTTGATGAAGAATTAGAAACAGGATTTAATTTAGGATATTTAAAAAGATTATTTGGATACATGAATCCATATAAAAAAAGATAATAAAATCTCTTTTATTAATGTTATTATCAAGTTCAATTTCATTAATAGGACCAGTAATAGTAAAGGAAGCTTTAGATAATTATATACCCAATAAAAATATTACAGGATTAGTATTAATTTCGATTTTATATATAGGAGTATTTATGTCTGTTGCAATAATAATGAAGCATAGGATGTATACGATGGGAGAAGTAGGACAAAGCATATTAGTGGATATGAGGCAAGACTTGTTTAGAAACTTGCAATATGTACCATTCAATTATTATGACTCAAGGCCACATGGAAAAATCTTAGTAAGAGTAGTTAATTATATAAATTCATTAAGTGATATTTTATCCAATGGATTTGTAAATTTAATTGCAGATATGGTTACACTTATTATGACTATAATATTTATGTCATTTTTAAGTATAAAGCTAACATTAGTTACATTAATATGTATTCCTATATTGCTTATAGTTATGCTATCTATTAAAAATGCTCAAAGAAGAGCTTTTCAAAAATTAAGCTCAAAGCAATCAAACTTGAATGCGTATATACACGAAAGTATAAATGGAATAAAAGTAACACAATCTTTTTCACGAAAAAAAGAAAATATGAAAATATATGAGGAGCTATGTACAGATTGTAGTGATTCTTGGATGAAGGCAGTAAGCTTAAATTTTCTCGTTTGGCCAACAATAGAAACTGTATCTGTAATGTCAGTTTCGCTTATTTATATTTTTAGTATATTGATTTTTTCAGGTGAAGTTTCCATTGGACTTTTAGTAGCATTTATAGCTTATGTTTGGATATTTTGGGCACCTATAACTAATATAGGTAACTTTTATAATACATTAATAAATGCTATGGCATATTTAGAAAGAATTTTTGAAGCAATGGATGAAAAGCCAGAGTATGATAATGAAAATGCAATATCATTAGAAAATGTAAATGGTGATGTAACCTTTGAAAATGTATATTTTGAATATGAAGAGAATAGTCCAATTTTAGAAAATGTAAATATAGATATAAAGGCAGGAGAAAAAATTGCATTAGTTGGGCCGACAGGAGCAGGAAAAACAACTATAGTAAATCTTTTATCAAGATTCTATAAAATAAAATCAGGAAATATCCTTGTTGATGGAGTAGATATAAATGATGTTACATTAAAATCCCTTAGAAAAGAAATTGGAGTTATGTTACAAGATCCATTTGTTTTTTCAGGAACAATAATGGAAAACATAAGATATGGAAGATTAGATGCAACCGATGAAGAAGTTATAGAGGCAGCAAAAATAGTAAGAGCAGATGATTTTATAAGAGAATTTAATGATGGATATAACACATACTTAAATGAGCAAGGCAATGGCCTTTCAGTTGGGCAAAAGCAACTTATATCCTTTGCTAGAGTTTTACTATCAAATCCTAAAATACTAATTTTAGATGAAGCAACATCAAGTATAGATACAGAAACAGAAGCGCTACTGCAAGAAGGAATAGAAGAACTTTTAAAGGGAAGAACATCCTTTGTTATAGCTCATAGATTATCAACAATAATTAATTCAGATAAAATAATGTATGTTGGGGATAAGCATATATTAGAAGAAGGAACACATGAAGATTTGATAGCTAAAAAAGGACTATATTATAATTTATACAAGTCTCAATATATGGAAGTATAATACCTAAAAAGGAGCTGTCGCACAATGAAAAGTTAAGAATGAATAATTATTCATTTTTAATTTTTAATTCTTAATTTGGGCTGTTTGTGCGACAGCCCCTTTTTATTTTAGAAAGTATTACTTTTAGTTTTATAAATAATTGTGAATATATAAAATTATAATTAACTAAGAATAATATGGTATAATTTACTAGAGAGACGCTAGATTAATAAATAGTTATTATTTTTAAATTTATTTAAATATAAAATAATTGCTTAGATGTTAAAGGGGAAGGGAATTTGATGGATAAGCTTTATGAGAATCAGTTTAATAATAAATCAGTAGATGTAGATGTAGATGAAAGGTTTTTAAGGATTTTTAGAGGTAGAGCTATAAAAAATATTGCTATTGGATTTATGTTTACTTTATTTACTTTTAATTTCTTATGGTTACAGTACATATTACCAACATTAGCAGCAGTGCTTTTATATATTGGCTTTCGTGATTTAAGAAAAGAAAATAAAGATCTTAAATTAGCTTGGAAATTTTCTATTATAAATTTGACATTTAATGTATTAAGTTTGATATATAAAAGTACACCTTTAAGTATTAAGTTTAATAATATTTTTTTATCTGCATTAATATTAATAGTATTTCATATTACTTTTCTTATTGCTTTTAGAAAAGGTATACGAGAAGTTTTTAGTAAAGCTAATGTGGAGTATAAAAAAGATCCTATTATGAAGTTAATAATTTGGAGAATTATAGTTACAATAATTGCTCTAACAGAATTAGGTCAAATTTGGTTTATTTCTATTCCTATGATTATATATTACTTTTATATAATTCGATTGTTATATAAATTAAGCTATGATATTGAAAGTATCAATTGCATGACTTCAAATACCAAAATAAGATTTAATGATAAAAGTTTGATGATAGGATATATTACAAGTTGTATTTTTTTAGTTGTAATTAGCTGTGTACTATCTAATCACATTAGACTAGATTCTGTTGAAGTAATGCCTGTTAAGGAATATAGTAATAGAAATATGTTAATAGATGAAGGAATTCCATTGAAAATTGTTAAGGATATTTTAGATGAAGATATGGCTGTTCTTAAGGATATAGTAAATGTAGAGACAGTTAATATTGATTTTGATTTCGATAATGATATTGAAAAAGATTTAGAAGCAACAACTATATTCATTGAGCTTAAGTATAATAAAATGTATGCAATTGAATATTTTAATTGGGGAGAAAAGGGGCCACATTGGCAAGATGGTATTGCAATTAGCAATTCAAGAGATTTAGAGCTTATAAATGGAAGATTAATATATGAAAATGAAGGTATAAACTACGCTTCAGAAATACCTAGATTAAATGGAGGGATTGTAGATAGTACTGATATTTTTGGCCAATTAAGTCAAGAAAATAGAATAACAGGTGCAATAAATTATCCCCTTAACTCTAAAGAACAAAGAGGATATATTTTCTACAAAATAAATATCGAAGAAGGTGCATTATTGGGAACAAATATAGCAGACTATATGCACTATAGCCATCCTTTTAGAATTCCTTATACAGAAATTGAAAAAAGTAATTTAAGTTTTAGTAATAATTTAAGACAAAATGCATCTAATTATATGACTAAAAGTAGGATAGAGTTAGAAAAACAGAATAGTTTATAAGAGTATGATATTACAAAGTGAATCAAAACTATTCATATAGAGGGAGGCAAGTTTTAATGGAGTTTTTAATAAGACCAATAGAAATAGGAGATGGCAAAGGAGTAAATGCTCTTAGGCGTATGCCAGGGGTATTTGAAAATATACTTGGGATTCCATCAGAAAGAGTAAAACGTAATGAAGATTTTATTATGAATATGGATGGGAACCAACACCAATTTGTAGCTGTGGTTAAAAATAAAAATGGTGAAGAAGAAATAATCGGAACTGCAGGATTAACTATAAATTCAAATCCACGTTTACGTCATAGCGGTGGCATTGGAATTATGATTCATAAAGATTATCAAAATATGGGGGTTGGTACTGCTTTAATGGAAGCTCTACTTGATGTTGCTGATAATTGGCTAATGCTTATTCGAGTTGAGTTAGGAGTTTTCGAAGATAATAAAAGAGCTATTCATCTTTATGAAAAGCTTGGTTTTAAAAAAGAAGGTCTTAAACGTCTAGCAGCTATAAGAAATGGAAAATATGAAAATGAGTACTTAATGGCAAGAATTAATCCATCATATAGAAATGTGTTGTAATTGTTATTATTATAATTTAAATGGGGGAGATATTATGAGAAAGTGCCTAAGATGTAATGAAATTATGGTTGAAGGTTATATGTTAAAGACAGAAAATCTAACTGCTACTGCATCGGTGGTATTAGGGAAAGGTAGTGGAATTTTTTCTTCTGATACTAAAGGAAAGATAAAGGCTGCTGTATGCCCAATATGCGGTGAAATTTCAATATTTTTTGATAAACTAGATAAAATTAATTAGTATTTATATAAGTGTTATTAGAGGATCAAAGATAAAAATTAAATTTAGAATAATCGTATACAATAACAGAATGGTAAAAGTGATTATTTGGAGAGTGGGTTAGAGGGATATCCATTTTAAAATAATGATATAATTTATATATTCAGCTAAGGAGGATATTAAATGGGCTTAGTAATGAAAATGTTTATTTCTTTTATGCTAATTTTATTTTGGATATTCATAAGTATTCTAGTTAAGAAAATTCCTGATAAGGTGTTTTATAGGGAGAAAGTAGGATATAAAGTAAATAAAGAGTTACGTATTAAAAAAGGTAGACGTACGATAAATTTATTGATAATAGGGAATATAATAATTTCTACATTTATGTGGGTTGAAAATTATTTTATTCTTGTTTTATTATCTTGTCAACCAGTAGCCTTATTTGTATTGCTTCAAGATAAAACAGATATAATATAAAATTCAATACTATTATGGAATATAGATCTTGTTTAGATATTAGCCAACTGATATTATAATATGAAAAAAATATAGAAGTAATAGATATGGTTGTTAAGTATTTATATTGGATTTGAAGAATGTGGTGCACTTAATTTGTGGTGGGAGATAATAATTAATAAGGTAGATAGTAATTATATAGTTTTAATGCTTGGATTAACGCAGTTATTTAGTGGATTAAGTCATATAAAAACATCTAAAAGCTTAGATAGAAAAGAAGGATATAATGGCAATAAGATAATTGGAGTTGTAATTTCGATTATGGGAATATTTTTAGTGATTGCTTCTAGTATTAAAATATTAGAAAAATAATAAATTTATTAGTAGAGATACTTATGTTCATTCTATGACTTCCTAAGTTTTAGATAGCGTCAGGGGGATGGGGATATAATATCTTTCATAGACTTATATTTTGAATATCAAAACATTTGACAATAAAATTGATGGAAGTTATAATATCAATACAATATCAAATCAAATTTATAGGAGTTGAATATTATGAAGGTTAGGCTTATAACAGATTCAGCATGCGATTTACCAATAAGATTATATAGAAAATAACCAAATAGAAGTAGCACCATTAATGGTTAATATAAATGGAAAGTTTATACCAGATGATTTAGGACAAAGTTTAAAACATGAAGATTTTTATAAAATGATAAAAGAAGGAGCAATGCCATCCACAACACAAGTGAATGTTGGTACTTTTTTAGAGATATTTAAAAAATATGTGAAGCAAGGGGAAACAATCTTATATATAGGATTGTCTTCAGCATTAAGTGGAACATATAATAGTTCTAATACAGCAAGAGAAATGATATTAGAGGAATATCCAGATGCAAAAATATATATTATAGATTCGTTAAGTGCATCAGTAGGTGAAGGATTATTAGTATATAAGGCTAATGAAATGTTAAATAACAATATAGATATAGATGAAGTAGTAAAATTTATAGAAAATACTAAAAGACATGTTATACATGCTATAACAGTAGATGATTTAAATCATTTAAAAAGAGGAGGACGTATTTCAGGAGCCGTTGCTACTGTAGGAAGCTTACTTGGAATAAAGCCAACCCTTAAAATAGATGATGAAGGAAAAGCAATCCCAGGGGATAAAATAAAGGGAAGAAAAAAAGCTTTAAAATACTTAGTTAAACAACTAAAAGATAAAGCAATAAAACCAGAAGAACAAGTAATTTTTATATGTAATGCGGATTGTAAGGATGAAGCAGAAGATATAAAGAAAATGATACTTGAAGAAGTTAAAGTTAAGGATATAATAATTACATCTATAGGATCAGTAATAGGAACTCATGGTGGACCAGGCACTTTAGGAGTAGTATTTATAGGAACTGAAAGATAGAATTACAACATTATAAATATGAAAAAATTAATAATTTATTATATAATTTGTCATCATTACTAAAAAATAATTTAATTTGGAAAACTCCTACGGGAGTTTTTTTGTTATTTAAGAAATTATTGTTATCCTATTTATTAAACAAAGCATAGTATATAAATGAAAATAGAAAAAAGGGGAAAATATAGTAAATAAAATATTGACAAATAAAAAGATGATAGTATAATAAAAATAAACATATCGGAATAGTGGGAATAATATGATGATGAAGAGAGTAATATTTTAATGAGGCTTACAGAAAGAAGGAATTGATGAGAACCTTTAGCAGTTAATATATGAAGTGCACTTTGGAGTATAAGATGTGAAATAATAGTAGCATTTTAACGGATCGCCGTTTATAGCGAATTTTTAAGGTGGAACTATGTTCAATTAGAGTGGAACCGCGGAGTATAACTTCGTCTCTTATAAGGTATTAGAGATGGAGCTTTTTTTATGTTTAAATTGCTTTAAAATTGGGGGATGTTACATGGAGATGGATTTAAATTTTATAATTAGTAGTTTACCAAATTTCTTAAAAGCTACAATAATTACGGTGGAATTGGCTTTTATATCTATTATATTATCAATTTTAATTGGATTAATAATAGAAATAGCAAGATATTTCAATGTAAAATTAGTAAATATTATATCAAAGGCATATATAGAATTTTCGAGAAATACCCCTTTGTTATTACAAGTATTTTTCTTATATTATGGATTAACCAAATTAGGAATAACCTTAAGCGGATTTACTTGTGGTGTAATAGGATTATCATTTCTTGGTGGAGCTTATATGGCTGAATCCTTTAGAGGTGGAATAGATGCAGTAGCGAAATCACAAATAGAAAGCGGCCAAGCTATAGGATTAAATAAAATGCAAATATTAAGGCATATAGTGTTGCCTATAAGTATTTCAATATCAATTCCATCTATTGCTGCAAATTGTCTATTTTTAGTAAAGGAAACTTCCATAATAGGATCAATAGCAGTTGCAGAGCTTATGTTTGTGACTAAAGATGTTATAGGAATGTATTATAAAACAACTGAAGCCTTAATATTAGTTGTTATATTTTATCTTATAATATTACTTCCTATTTCAATACTAAGTAGAATTCTAGAGAGGAGGTTAAGACATGGAGAGTTTGGGCAATAACATAATTTTTAATTTTGATAATGGAAAAAGACTTATAGAAGGATTACTAGTAACTTTAAATATTGCAGTAGTATCAGTTGTATTATCAACAATTCTAGGAATAATTTTTGGAATAGTTATGACAAGTAAAAAAAAGATAGTAAAAATTATATGCAATATTTATCTAGAGAGTATAAGAATAATTCCAATAATGGTGTGGCTCTTCATATTTTATTTTGGGGTACCAACACTTTTAGATGTACATCTAGATTCTGTAATAGTTGGATATATAGTATTTACACTATGGGGAACAGCAGAAATTGGAGACTTAGTGAGAGGTGCAATTACATCAATACCTAAAATATATTATGAATCATCAATGGCACTTTCATTAAATAAAGCAAAAACCTATAGATATATAATAATTCCAATAAGTATAAGAAGAGTTTTACCTGGAATTATAAATTTAAGCACAAGAATGATTAAAACTACAACTTTAATGACTTTAATAGGAACAGTAGATTTAGTTAAAGTTGGACAACAAATTATAGAAAGAACAGTTTTAACAGAGCCAATGGCATCATTTTGGATTTATGGACTATTACTGATAATTTATTTTTTAATTTGTTTTCCAATATCCTTGGGAGCAAAGGCATTAGAGAAAAAATTAAATTAGGGGGATCTTATGAAGGAAGAAGTATTGCTTAAAGTTAGAAATTTAAAAAAGAGTTATGGAGAAATAGAAGCATTAAAAGGAATAGATTTAGATGTTAAAAAAGGTGAAGTGGTAGTTGTTTTAGGTCCTTCAGGTTGTGGTAAAAGTACGTTTTTAAGATGCTTAAACGGACTAGAAAATATAAAAGAAGGAGAAATAACTTTAAAAGGACATGGAATTTTAGGAAAGGAAGTAGAATTTGAAAAAGTAAGAGGCACAATAGGAATGGTTTTTCAAAGCTATGAATTATTTCCTCATATGAATGTTATAAACAACATTCTACTTGGACCAACTAAGGCACAAAATAGAGATAAAGAAGAAGTCACAAAACAAGCAGATGAACTACTAAAAAGAGTAGGTTTATTTAATAGAAAATTTGCATATCCAAGAGAACTTTCAGGAGGGCAAAAACAAAGGATAGCAATAGTAAGGGCATTATGTATGAATCCAGAAATAATGCTTTTTGATGAAGTTACAGCAGCATTAGATCCAGAAATGGTTAGAGAAGTACTTTTAGTGTTATTAGAATTAGCACAAAATGGAATGACAATGGTTGTTGTTACTCATGAATTAGAGTTTGCAAAACATGTAGCAGATAAAATTGTTTTTATGGAGGAAGGTACTATAGTAGAGGTATCAACTCCAGAAGAATTTTTCTCAAATCCAAAAACTGAAAGAGCAAAAAGCTTTTTAGCTTCATTTGATCTATATAAAGAAAAGTAAAAGGAAGGGGCAAATAAAATGAAAAAAATATTATCATTATTATTAACTTTAGTACTAGCATTAGGAGCATTAGTTGGATGTGGAAGTAAAGCAGAAGAAAGCAAATCAGCAATTGATGAAATTAAAGCAGCAGGAAAAATAAGAATTGGGGTATTTAGTGATAAACCACCATTTGGTTTTGTTGATGAAAAAGGAGTAAATCAAGGGTATGATGTTTATTTAGCTAAAAGAATCGCCAAAGATTTATTGGGAGATGAAAATAAAGTTGAATTTGTATTAGTTGAAGCAGCTAATAGAGTTGAATATTTACAATCAAATAAGGTTGATATAATACTAGCTAACTTTACAGTAACACCAGAAAGAAAAGAAAAAGTAGATTTTGCAAATCCTTATATGAAGGTATCATTAGGAGTAGTATCATCAAATGGAAGTCCTATAAAATCAGTAGATGACTTAAAGGGTAAGAAATTAGTAGTAAATAAAGGAACAACTGCCGAAACATATTTTGCAAAAAATTATCCTGATATAGAATTAGTAAAATTTGAACAAAATACAGAAGCATTTGCAGCATTAAAAGATGGAAGAGGAGCAGCTTTAGCTCATGATAATACTTTACTATTTGCTTGGGCTAGAGAAAATGAAGGATACACAACCTTTATTTCAAGCTTAGGAGATGAAGATGCGATAGCACCTGCAGTTAAAAAAGGAAATACAGAACTTTTAGATTGGGTTAATAAAGAAATAGATACTCTTACTTCAGAAGGATTCTTTAAGGAAGCTTTTGAAAAAACCTTAGTTCCAGCTTATGGAGATACAGTAAAACCAGAAGCAGTTATTTTTAATTAAAAGCAAAGAAGAGAGAGTTTTTGTAAAAAAAATGATATAGTAATTAATAGAAAAAAGGATAGGTATGATTAAATTTGGAATTATATCTGTCTTTTTTGAGAACTATCAAAAACAGCTTATAGAGATGCTTTCTTAAATTGGAGTTTTATATTTTTATCAGTAGTATTAGTTAAGGCTATTATTAAAAAATATATAAAAAAATAAATTAAATATAATGCTATTAAATTTCATTCAAGAAACTTGTCATCATTATGATTATGAACTAATAATATATAATAATAACATTTTTATAGGAGAGTTATATGGCTAGAACTTATTCTTATTCAGCAGATTTTGATTCTGAAACTGAAGAACTTTTTAAGGAAGCTGTTTTTCTTGGTGAAGGTCATAATGGTATTGTTTATGAACTACCTGATAATAAAGCAATAAAGATATTTCAAGAGGCAAAATGTTGCAGGGAAGAAGGAGATATACTTAAAAAAGTAAGTAGGTCAAAGTATTTTCCTAAGATATATAATACAGGCAAGTTCTATATAGTAAGAGATAAGGTTGAGGGACATAGGTTAGATCATTATATTAAGAAAAAAGGTTTTAATTATGAAATCGCAGAGAATCTATATTATTTGATAGAGGAATTTAAAAAACTTGAATTTACTAAGTTAGATGCTAGATGCAGAGATATTTACATAACAAATGATAATAAAGTTATGGTAATAGATCCAAAGCAATGCTATAAGAGAAAGGTAAATTATCCAAGGCATCTTATGAAGGGACTTTATAAAGTTGGAGTACTAGAAAGCTTTATTGAAGACATTAGGCAAATAAATAAGAAGGTAGCTAATGAGTGGGAAAAGAAATTTCAACAATATGCTCAAAATAATGATTTAGAATAAAGTTATACAAATATTTTATTTAGTGAGATATAACCTATAAAATGAATTGAAATAAAACAATTCATCTTACAGGTTATTTTTTATTCTTTGGGGAATTATAAAAAGTTTCTAGTTAAATGTATACATAAGTAAAAACATATTGAAAAATATGGACAAAGTGGTATAATAATATTGAAAATGTGATAATGATTATTATTTGCTAAAAAATGTTATTTGGTCCTATAAAGGTCTATACGAAATCACATTAATGAATAATTTTATTGGTGAATGAAATAATAATAAAGGTATAGATATAGGAAAAAACAAATTACATTTAAAATAAAGGAGGAAAAAATAATGAAAAATTATTGTGAAATAGTAGACGTTGTAGCAAGACAAATTCTTGACTCAAGATGTTTCCCTACAGTAGAAGTTGAAGTTTACTTAGAAGATGGTACTGTAGGTAGAGCAGCAGTTCCATCAGGAGCATCAACTGGTATGTATGAAGCAGTTGAATTAAGAGATGGAGATAAAGATAATTACTTAGGAAAAGGTGTTTTAAAGGCTGTTCAAAACGTAAATGATACAATTGCAGAAGAGTTAATTGGATGTAACGTATATGATCAACCATATATAGATAAAATGCTTATTGAACTAGATGGAACTCCAAATAAAGCCAAATTAGGTGCTAATGCTATATTAGGTGTTTCACTTGCTGTTGCTAATGCAGCTGCTAAATCATTAGATTTACCATTATATCAATATGTAGGTGGAGTAAATGCAAAAGTTTTACCAGTACCTATGATGAACATAATCAATGGTGGATCACATGCTGATAATTCAGTTGATTTACAAGAATTCATGGTTATGCCAGTTGGAGCTAAGACATTTAGCGATGCATTAAAGATGTGTGCTGAAGTTTACCATACATTAAAGAAGACTTTACACGATAAAGGATATTCAACAGCTATCGGTGATGAAGGTGGATTTGCTCCAAACCTTAAGTCAAACGAAGAAGCTATTGAAGTTATTATAGAAGCTATAACTAAAGCTGGATACAAAGCTGGAGAAGATATGTTCATAGCTATAGATGCTGCTTCATCAGAATACTATAAAGATGGAAAATATGTATTAGAACATGAAGGAAAAACTTTAACTGCAGCTGAAATGGTTGACTTCTTAGAAGACTGGGTTAACAAATACCCAATTATATCAATCGAAGATGGTATGGCTGAAGAAGATTGGGAAGGTTGGAAGCTAATAACTGAAAGATTAGGTAAGAAGGTTCAATTAGTTGGTGATGATTTATTCGTTACAAACACTGAAAGATTAGAAAGAGGAATCGACATGGGAGTTGGTAACTCAATTTTAATCAAATTAAACCAAATCGGTACTTTAACTGAAACTTTAAATGCTATCGAAATGGCTAACAGAGCTGGTTATACAGCAGTTATTTCTCATAGATCTGGTGAAACAGAAGACACTACAATTGCTGATTTAGTTGTAGCTGTTAACGCTGGTCAAATCAAGACTGGTGCTCCAGCAAGATCTGAAAGAGTTGCTAAGTACAACCAATTAATAAGAATTGAAGAAGAATTAGACGATGTAGCAGAATACAGAGGAAGAAAAGCATTCTTCAATATTAAAAAGTAAGTAAAAAACTATTAATAAGGATAAGTAAAAAGCTTATCCTTATTTTTGTATAAAGGTATTAATTTGTAATTATCCCCTTGTAATATAGGATTTAATATGTTAAGATATCCTTATCTAAATACGACCGTTTTAAGTTACCATGGGAGGTATAGTTATGAAGAATTTTTTATTAGCTTTAGAAGCAATACTAGGAATAGCAATTATAATATCAGTATTACTGCAACCAAGTAAAACAGATGCATTAAGTGGATTAATTCAAGGAAGTAAAAATGAAACTTTCTTTTCAAAGAATAAGGCAAGAACTAAGGAAGCCATGCTAGTGAAAGTAACAATTATTACTATGACTTTATTTGCTGTGAATACAATAACATTATCTTTAATATAATGTTATAAGAAGGGGCTGCTGTTTAATTAGTAGCTCTTTTATATTATAAAATTAGGAGTGATTTTATGGGTATATTCAATGGACTAATGGGAAATGCATCAGAAGTTAATTTAAGTTCTTTATCAAAAGAGTATGAAAAAATACTAACATCAACAGAAACTATAGAAAAGGCCTATAAACTAGTAAGAGATATGTTTATCTTTACCAATAAAAGGTTACTTTTAGTTGATAAACAAGGTATGACAGGAAAGAAAACAGAATACCATTCAATTCCTTACAAATCAATAACTCACTTTAGTATTGAAACAGCAGGACATTTTGATTTAGATGCAGAATTAAAAATATGGATTTCTGGAACGGCTCTTCCAATAGAAAAACAATTTAATAGTAGCCTAAATATTTATGAGCTACAAACTGTACTAGCAGAATACTGCCTAAGATAATTCAAGCGAACTGAATTATAGGAAAGAATGAAAAAGTGAAAGAGTGAAAAGTTGAGGAAATAATTCACTTTCACTGAGTTGTTATAAAGAGTTTTTGGTAGAATAAATCTACAAAGTCGCAATGGATAAATTTATAATTTATAGTGTTAATGGGCAATTGGCAATGTGGGTTGTTAATTGTCTGTTTTTTTGATTAAATATATATTGGTAAATAAAACATTTGGAGGGAAATTAGTGAATTCAATGGGCAAATGCCTTTAAGTTGTGTAATATAAAAGTAAGTTGGTTAAAATATAAAGTGTGGTAAGTTGTAAAGCAATTTTGCTCAGTTCACAGTTGAATATAAAACTATTTTGTAGTTTTAAAAAATAAATTATATAAACTCTTTCATAGCTTATATATGGATTTTTTAATTCAGCTTTGCTTAAATTATTTTAATAACTGTGAACTGTGCCTTGTGAACTGTGCACTAAAAAATAGTATGGAGGAAATAATATATATGGGAGTTAAACAAACATTATTAAGTTTTATGAGGGAAGAAGCATATAGACCAATGGATATACAAGAATTGGTTTCTGTATTTGATATAAATCCTGATGAATATAAATCTTTTAAAAAAGTATTAAAATCAATGGAAAAAGAAGGGGTAATAGTTAGAACTAAGAAGGATAAATTTGGTGTTCCAGAAAGACTTGGATTAATTACAGGTAAATTAGAAGTTCATCAAAAAGGTTTTGGATTTTTATTGCCAGATACAGAAGGAGAAAAGGATGTTTTCATTCCTAGCTCATCTATGAAGGGTGCAATGAATGGAGATAGAGTTTTAGTTCAAATAACAAGAGAAGATTTAAATGGTAAGAAAAGAGAAGGTGAAGTACAAGAAGTACTAGAAAGAGCAAATAATAAAGTTATAGGCGTATATGAGGATAGTAAGAATTTTGGTTTTGTAGTTCCAGAAGATACAAGATTAAATCAAGATATATTTGTATCTAAAAAGGATAGAAATGGAGCACAAGATGGAGATGTAGTAATCTGTGAAATAGTTAAATGGGGAGATAAAAGAAGAAGTCCTGAAGGAATAGTTAAAGAAGTTTTAGGTAAAAAGGGAGATAAAGGACTAGATATTCTTACAATAATTAAGAAATATGGTCTACCAGAAGAATTCCCGGAAAAGGTTTTAAGCTATGCAGAAAATATTGAGGAAAAAATAGAAGATAAGGAATATGCAAGAAGAAAAGATCTTAGAAATTTAAGAATGGTAACAATAGATGGAGAAGATGCTAAAGATTTAGATGATGCTGTTTCAATAGAAAGACTTAATAATGGCAAATTTAGATTAGGAGTTCATATTGCGGATGTAACTCATTATGTAAGAGAAAAGAATCCTCTAGATAAAGAAGCTTTAAAAAGAGGAACTTCAGTATATTTGATAGATAGGGTTATCCCAATGCTTCCTAGAAAATTATCAAATGGTATTTGTTCATTAAATCCTAAGGTAGATAGATTAGCTTTGAGCTGCTTCATGGTTATTGATAAGAGTGGAAAAGTTATTCAACATGAAATAGAAGAAACAGTTATAAAAACTAGTGAAAGAATGACTTATACAGATGTAACAAAAATTTTAGAAAATAATGATGAAGAGCTTATAAAAAGATATGATTATTTAGTAGATGATTTTAAAGCTATGGAAGAACTATGTATTATTCTTCGTGAAAAAAGAATGAAGAGGGGAGCTATAGATTTTAACTTTGAAGAATCAAAAATAATTTTAAATGATCTAGGAAAGCCAATAGATATTAAGCCTTATGATAGAGCAATTGCAAATAGAATAATAGAAGAATTTATGCTTGTATGTAATGAAACAATAGCTGAGCATATGTTCTGGACTAATTTACCGTTTGTATATAGAATTCATGAAGAACCAGATGAAGAAAAATTAGAAAAGTTTAAAGAGTTTGTATATAACTTAGGTTATGTAGTAAGATGGGGTCAAGAAGCTCATCCAAGAGCTCTTCAAGATATATTAGAAAAAGTAAAGGGCAAAAAAGAAGAAACAGTAGTAAGTACACTTTTACTACGTTCAATGATGCAAGCTAAATATTCTCCAGAATGTGTAGGACACTTTGGGCTTGCAGCTAAGTACTATTGTCACTTTACATCACCAATAAGAAGATATCCAGATCTTCAAATTCATAGAATCATAAAGGAACAATTAAATGGAAAAATAGATGAAAAGAGAGCTGGAAGATTAACAAATATTGTTGAAATAGCATCAAAACAATCATCAGAAATGGAAAGATTAGCACAAGAAGCAGAAAGAGAAGTAGATGATTTAAAGAAAGCAGAATACATGCAAGAAAGAATTGGAGAAGAATTCTCAGCAATTATATCATCTGTTACATCTTTTGGGTTGTTTGCAGAGCTTCCGAATACAATAGAAGGATTAATTCACATAACAGCTTTAGATGACGATTACTATATTTACGATGAAGCTCATTTATGTTTAATTGGTGAAAGAACTAAAAAGATATACAGATTAGGGGATGAAGTTAAAGTAAAATGTACTAGAGTTGACATTGATAATAGAGAGGTTTACTTTGATTTAGTAGAAGAAGAACCTAAAAAAGAAATAATACCTAGCGAAAAGCTTAGCGAAAAGATTCAAGAAGTAAAAGAAGAAATGAAAAGTGAATTAATAGAAGAAGATAACAGCACTGAAGAACTGTAAAAAATGAAAAGCATTTTTACTCAGTTCACGGTGCACAATTCACAGTTCACAGTTTTTTAAAAAAGTAACAGGTGTCAGGGAGCAGGTAACAAGTATTAGATTTTTTAGAGCAAAATAATTACTAGATATATAAGGAAAATCTTAATTTCTTCCTTAATTTTTAATTAGAGTTTAAACTTAATACTTGTTAGCTGATACCTGTTCCCTACCAAATGAAAACAACTGTGAATTGTGCACTGTAAACTGTGAACTAAAGAAATTGCTTCGCAATTTATATCAATTCTGTTATACTTAAAGAAAAATAAGATGAGTGGTGAGAGTATGGTAAGAAAGAAAAATAGTAATACGCTAGCTGAAAATAGAAAAGCTAGGCATGATTATTTTGTGGAAGAAACTATAGAAGCGGGGATAGCTTTAGTTGGTACAGAAGTTAAATCAATAAGAGCAGGAAAATGTAACTTAAAAGAATCTTATGCAGATGTAGAAAATGGTGAAATTACTATAAAAGGTATGCACATAAGTCCTTATGAACAAGGTAATATTTTTAATGTAGATCCATTAAGAGAAAGAAAGCTTTTACTTCATAAAGAGCAAATATCAAGATTTGCAGGGCTTGTATCACAACAAGGTTTTACTTTAGTGCCATTATCATTATATTTGAAAAATGGTAAAGTAAAGGTTGCACTTGGCCTTTGTAGAGGTAAAAAGAATTATGATAAGAGAGATTCTATGTTAGAAAAAGCTCATAAAAGAGATATAGAAAGACAATTAAAGAATTCTACAAGATATTAAAATTAAAAATTATATAAAAGCAATAAATATTTAAAATTAGTTAAACTTATTTGAAGTCTATTCTATTTAAGAAAAGTTAATAGTTCAATAACGTGAACTTATATGTATAAAACTATAATCTATAAATTTAAAAATAGATTATAGTTTTATTTATTTGTAGAAAAATTATCAATCTAATAGTAAACTTATATTATAGGCATAAACAGACATAGATATTAATATAAAAAGGCTAAGGGGTATGGGTATGTATAATAAGAGTTTATTGATTGAGAATTCTCATAAAAGAAGTGAAGATTATGGTATTGAAAAAGATAGTAATCATTCAAAGATGATATTGCATGGAGATGAACTTAGGAAAGCATTAGAATTAAATAAAGAATTAATAGAAATATCAAAGCCTTATATAGACATGGTAGTTGAATCTGTTGAAGATAGAGATTTTATAATAATTTTAACAGATAATAATGGATGTATTCTTTATATTAAGGGAGCCAATGAAATAAAAGATGAATTAGGCAAGCTAAACTTAAAAATTGGAGCTTATATGGATGAAAAAAATATTGGAACCAATGCAATGGGAACAGCCATAAAAGAAAATAGATGTATTCAAATAACAGCAAAAGAGCATTATGTTAATATATTTCAAAGTTTAACCTGCTCTGCAGCACCTATCCATAATAGTAAAGGTGAAATAATAGGTACATTAAATTTAACAGGAAAAAGTAATATGAAACATCCACACACTTTAGGATTAGTTATTTTTGGAGTAACAGCAATAGAAAATGAATTATATAGAATTAAAGCAAATTATATATTAAATCAAACTTACAATTATATGAAAACTGTCATAGAAAATGTGGACAAAGGTATAATGATTGTTGATACTCATGGAAAAATCATAAATATAAATGAACTTGGCTTAAATATTTTAGATAAGAGAAATCATAATTTAATAAATGAAGATATAAATCACATAATACCGAATTTTCAAAATGTAGTTGATAAAATATCAAAAAACAACAAACCCATAACAAAGGAAATAAAATTAAGTCATGCTAGTAAATATAAAACAGAAGTTACATTCAAAGGTATTAAGCATAATGAAAAAGTAATAGGGATTGTAGCTACCTTAACTAGGTTAAAAGAAGAAAACAAAGGCAATAATTTTACAGGGGCATTTTTTACATTTAATGATATTATAGGAGAAAGTGATGCAATTAAAAATGTAATAACAAATTGTAAGATTATAGCTAATAGTCCATCAACAGTTTTAATACAAGGAGAAAGTGGAACAGGAAAAGAAGTTTTAGCACAATCAATTCATAATTATAGTTTAAGAAAAAATAATAAATTTATAGCTATAAATTGTGGAGCTATACCAGCCAATATAATTGAAAGTGAGCTCTTTGGATATGAAGATGGAACTTTTACTGGTGGTAAAAAGGGTGGAAGGATAGGAAAAATTGAACTTGCAAATGGAGGAACCTTATTTTTAGATGAAATAGGAGAAATGCCACTTGATATGCAAGTTAAGCTACTTAGAGTACTTCAAGAGGGAAGAGTAACTAGACTTGGAGGAGGCAAAGAAATATCTGTAGATATGAGAGTGATAGCAGCAACAAATAAGGATTTAAAAAAAGAAGTTAAAAGAGGAAAATTTAGGGAAGATTTATATTATAGATTATGTGTAATTCCAATAAAACTACCACCTTTAAAAGAACGAAAAGGAGATATAACAAAGCTTATTGAATACTTCCTTAATATGAAATCAATAAAATTAGATAAAGATATTCCTGTAATAAGTAATGAGTTATACAATAAGTTACTTGGATATAATTGGCCAGGTAATATAAGACAATTAGAAAATTCCATAGAAAATATAGTTAACTTAAATGGAGAACTTTCAGTAGATATAATAGATGAATACGAAGAAAAAGTAAGTACAAACTTAACTATAGATAATAAAGAAATCTTAGAAGAAAATATAAAAGAAAATATAAAAGAAAAATCATTTAACTTAGAAGAAATAGAAAAAAGAACAATAATAAATGCAATAGATAGTAACAAGCACAATATGACAAAGACAGCAAAGGCTTTAGGAATAAGTAGAAATACACTTTACCTTAAAATAAAAAAATATAATATTGACGTCAAATAAATTGCTTCACAATTTATTTTAGTTCACGGTTCACAATTCACAGTTCACAGTTATTGAAATAATTCAGCAGAGCTGAATTAAGAAATTTTTTAATAACTTTAAAATAGTTAAAAGAAACTAAATTTTAAAAACTACACAGTAGTTTTATCCTAAACTGTGAATTGTGCACTGTGAACTAGCCAACTGTATTATAACAGGACAGTGTCCTAAAATAGAACGATTTTATTTTGAAAGTTGTTTTATTTTAGGACATATTTATTTTTGCAGAAAAAATATATCTTAGGAAAGTCAATAATTTAACAATATTGTTAAATAAAAAACTTTTGGCATGAGTATTGCTATTATATTAAGTGTAAATAAGTAAGAAATAAATTATATATATTTTAGGAGGTTTTTATTATGGCACGTTTTACATTACCAAGAGATTTATATCATGGAGAAGGTTCCTTAGAAGTATTAAAGACATTAAAGGGAAAGAAAGCGATGGTTGTAGTTGGTGGAGGCTCAATGAAGCGCTTTGGATTCTTAGATAAAGTTGAAAGTTATTTAAAAGAAGCAGGAATGGAAGTTGAACTTTTTGAAGGCGTGGAACCAGATCCATCAGTTGAAACTGTTATGAGTGGTGCAGAAGCTATGAGAAAGTTTGAACCAGATTGGATAGTTGCTATGGGTGGTGGTTCACCAATAGATGCAGCTAAAGCAATGTGGATTTTCTATGAATATCCTGACTTTACATTTGAGCAAGCAGTTGTTCCATTTGGATTACCTGAACTTAGACAAAAAGCTAAATTTGTAGCAATTCCATCAACAAGTGGTACAGCTACAGAAGTAACAGCTTTCTCAGTTATAACAGATTATAAAGCAAAAATTAAATATCCTCTAGCAGATTTTAACATAACTCCAGACATTGCCATAGTAGATCCAGATTTAGCACAAACTATGCCAGCAAAATTAGTAGCACATACTGGAATGGATGCATTAACTCATGCTATAGAGGCATATACTGCATCACTTAGATCTAATTTCTCAGATCCATTAGCTATGAAGGCTATAGAAATGGTTAAAGAAAGCTTAGTTGAATCTTATAAAGGTGATAAAGAAGCTAGAAATTTAATGCATGAAGCTCAATGTTTAGCAGGAATGGCATTCTCTAATGCTTTACTTGGAATAGTTCACTCAATGGCTCATAAAACAGGTGCAGTATTCCATATTCCTCATGGATGTGCAAATGCAATATTCTTACCATATGTAATTCAATATAACAGAGCTAAATGTGAAAATAGATATGCAGATATAGCTAAAATGTTAAAATTAGAAGGCAAAACAGATGCAGAACTAACAGATTCATTAATAGAAATGATAAACAATTTAAATACAGAATTAAATATTCCACATACAGTTAAAGAATACGGAGTAACAGAAGAAGACTTTAAAGCAAATCTACAATTTATTTCTCATAATGCAGTTTTAGATGCATGTACAGGATCTAACCCAAGAGAAATTGACGATGCAACAATGGAAAAACTATTTGAATGCACATATTATGGAACTAAAGTTAATTTCTAAAATAGGTTAAATTTTATAGTATATAATAAATTGAATTTTAAGGTTATCTTAAACAGAAGTTTCTTCTTTTTGAGGTAACCTTAATTTAAAGTTTTTATTTATAGTATAAATAATCAAAAATTTAAAGTATTTAGTAATATATAATAATATTTACAGTAATTAATTGTATGAATATTTAAAAAATGATAAGATTATATTATTAGGAAAAATAAGTCAGGGGGTACAAACATGTATAAAGTAGTTAAGAAAAGAGAACTCACAGACAATATATATCTTATGGATATAGAAGCACCAAGAGTTGCCAAATCTGCTAAACCAGGTCAATTTATAATAATAAAAAATGATGATAAAGGTGAAAGAATACCTTTAACTATAGCAGATTATAACAGATTAGAAGGAACTGTAACTATAGTATTTCAAGCAGTAGGAAGAGGAACAAAGGAATTAGCTAATTTCGAAGAAGGAGATTATGTTGCTGATTTTGTTGGACCTTTAGGACAACCTAGTGAATTTATACATGAAAATTTAGAAGATCTTAAAAATAAGAACATAATATTTATTGCAGGTGGTGTGGGGGCAGCACCGGTATATCCACAAGTTAAATGGATGCATGAAAATGGTATTGATTGCGACGTAATAGTAGGTAGTAGAACTAAAGACTTGCTAATATTAGAAGATGAAATGAAGAATGTAGCGGGAAATTTATATATATCAACTGATGACGGAACATATGGTTTTAATGGTAGAGTTACAGATTGTTTAAAATATTTAGTTGAAGAAAAAGGAAATAAATATGATCATGCAATAGTAATTGGACCTATGATAATGATGAAGTTTATGAGTTTACTAACTAAAGAATTAAATATACCAACAACAGTAAGCTTAAATCCAATTATGGTAGATGGAACAGGAATGTGTGGAGCATGTAGAGTTACTGTAGGAGGAAAAGTAAAGTTTGCTTGTGTAGATGGACCAGAATTTGATGGACATTTAGTTGATTTTGATGAATCAATGAGAAGACAAACTATGTATAAATCTGAGGAAGGAAGATCTCAGTTAAAAATTGAGGAAGGGGACACTCATAATCATGGCGGTTGTGGATGCAAGGTGGAATAATTATGAATATACAAGATAGAATGAAAAAAGTACCTGTTTCAGAACAAGCTCCAGAAGTTAGAGCAAAAAACTTTGAAGAAGTATGCTTAGGATATTTAGATGAAGAAGCTGTAAGAGAAGCAAATAGATGTTTAAATTGTAAAAATCCAAAATGTGTAGATGGATGCCCAGTATCAATAAATATTCCAGGCTTTATATCATATATAAAGAAAGAAGAATTTGAAAACGCAGCTAAAGAAGTAGCAAAATACAGTGCATTACCAGCAGTTTGCGGAAGAGTCTGCCCACAAGAAAGTCAATGTGAAGGTAAATGTGTATTAGGAATTAAGGGTGAGCCAGTTTCTATTGGTAAACTAGAAAGATTTATAGCAGATTGGTCAAGAAAAAATAATATAGAGCTTGCAGAAACAGAAGAATCTAAAGAAAAAAAGGTTGCAGTTATAGGAAGTGGACCAGCGGGCTTAACTTGTGCAGGTGATTTGGCTAAAAGAGGATATGATGTGACTATATTTGAAGCACTGCATGAACCAGGTGGAGTTTTAGTTTATGGAATTCCTGAGTTTAGATTGCCTAAAGATGATGTAGTTAGACCAGAAATTGAAAATATAAAAAAATTAGGTGCAAAAATAGAAACTAATGTTATAATAGGCAGAACTATAACTATAGATGAGCTTATTGAAGAAGAAGGATTCGAAGCTGTGTTTATAGGCTCAGGTGCTGGACTTCCTAAATTTATGGGAATACCAGGTGAAAATGCAAATGGAGTTTTATCAGCAAATGAATTTTTAACAAGAGTAAATTTAATGAAGGCATTTAAGGAAGAATATCATACACCAGTTAAAATAGGTAAAAAAGTAGCAATAGTAGGTGGTGGAAATGTTGCTATGGATGCTGCAAGAACAGCATTAAGATTAGGATCAGAATCACATATAGTATATAGAAGAAGTGAATCTGAACTTCCAGCAAGAGTTGAAGAAGTACATCATGCTAAGGAAGAAGGGGTAATTTTTGATGTATTAACAAATCCAACAGAAATTTTAGTAGATGAAAATGGCTGGGTTAAAGGGATGAAATGTGTTGAAATGGAGCTTGGAGAGCCCGATGAATCAGGAAGAAGAAAACCAGTAGTTAAAGAAGGTTCAGAATATATTATGGATGTAGATACAGTTATAATGTCTCTTGGAACTTCACCAAATCCGCTTATATCTTCAACAACAAAAGGACTTGAAACTAATAAGTGGAAATGTATAATTGCAGATGAAGATGGACTTACAACAAAAGAAGGAGTTTATGCAGGAGGAGATGCTGTTACAGGGGCAGCAACTGTTATTTTAGCAATGGGAGCTGGAAAAAAAGCTGCAGAAGCTATAGATAAATATTTAAATGAAAAATAATTGACAAAGAAGTTATTTCTAGCATAATACTTATTAATATAAGTTGCTAGGAATAACTCTTTTTAGTATACTTAAATATGAACTTAATAACTAAATACTTAAATAAATAGTTAAATGTTAAGAATTTGTAAATATTTTTATATCTTTTAGTAATTTAATGTTACTTTATAGTATAATCAAAGCAATTAAATTTTTATACATAGTGAATATTTAATATGTAAAGGTTAAACTAGTTGATTTACCTTAGCTGAAAAAAATAATTTGTTTAAGTTTACGAATAAATATTCATGCTTACTTTATGATATATGTTTCAATTTATATTCATATATTAAATACTAAATAGACTTATTTGAGAAACACAACAAAATGAATGGAATATATACTTAAAGGATAAGCGCCACTTATATACGAAAGAGGGGGATTTTCCATGTACTTATCAAAATTTACTGATTACTCATTTAGGGCATTAGTATATTTAGCAGAAAACAGAGACAAGCTATGCACAGTAGAAGAGTTAGCAAAAAAGCTAGAAATTTCAGAACATCATTTAAAAAAGATTATTCATAAGCTTGCAAAGACAGACTTGATAATATCTATGAAAGGAAGAACAGGGGGATTAAAGCTGGGGCTAGATCCACAAAATATCAACTTAGGGGAAGTTATTCTTGTAACAGAAGACAATCTAAATATTGCACAATGCTTCAATAAAGATGATTGCTGTCCATTTATAAATTCAGGTTGCAAACTAAAAGGAATAATGCAAAATTCATTAAGTGCTTTTTTAAATGAATTTTCACAATATACACTTCAAGATTTGCTTAAGCAAGAAAATATAAGCGTATAACATAAAAGTTAGGCAATAATTTAAGAAATTAATAAATTTATTATTA
This sequence comes from Clostridium sartagoforme AAU1, assembly GCF_000401215.1. Classification (GTDB taxonomy): domain Bacteria; phylum Bacillota; class Clostridia; order Clostridiales; family Clostridiaceae; genus Clostridium; species Clostridium sartagoforme. The sequence continues at coordinate 33,846 of NZ_ASRV01000165.1, forward strand.
AAATTAAAGTCATATCAGACCATTTAGTTAATTATTTTTTATTTAGTTATTAAGAAGCGAAGAAGTTAAAAAGGAAAATAAGCTATAAGAACAATAATGTAATTATAGCTCATTTTCTCTTTAGAGATGTTTATCTTAAGGAAACTACATAAAATTCACAGGAGGAGTTTTTCCAACCTAAATCAAAAGGAATCTTATATTTATCAATAGAATTTGAATTTACTAAGGGATATCCAAAGTTATCAAATCCTGTAATTATAGCGCTATGTTCTATATAATCACCATACTTATACATTATTAAGTCACCAATTTTAATTTTATCATTTGAGCTAGACATATTTTCTAGTATTTCATCAAAAGTACCAGAAAAAGATACAAAAGCCTTATTACTAGATAAAAGATAATCTAAAAGCTTTTCAGAATTAACCCAAGTATCACTAGCCATTACACCTTTTGATACAGTATATTTATAAGACCAGTCTTTATCCTGAGAAAGCCCACCCCCCTCAATATTATCAGCTAAACATTGAGAGATAAAATTAGTTGAATTTCCTGATCCAGCAACATAAGTATAATAATTTGAATTATAAGTATTATTTAAATTAGTAGAAAGAGATACTCCAGAATACTTATTAGCATAGTCCACAGCAGCCTTTCGATTATAAATTCCACTATATTCAGTACTATCATCAATATTGAAATTTAAATTATATGTTTTAAATTTAGTTAAAGGAATATTTTTTCAGTTAAATTAAAGTTATAACCTTCAAGACCACCTTCAAAACAATCTTGATAATAATCCTTAGTTACGATAAAGGACTTTCCAAATTCTTTTAATTCTAAAGTATGAATCAAAGAAACCCCAAAACTATTAACTTTTTCAGGCACATTATTATATATGTAATCAAATTTATATTCTTCACTTAAAGTTAAATTATAAGTATTGTCTTTAATTTTTAATGCTTTAATTTTAGGTATAGATTCTATATTTTTAAAGGTTACATCCCTTTCATTAGCCCAATCTCTTAAATAAGCAATTCTTTTGAATTCATGATTTAAAGAATAGCAGCTAAAAGTTTGAGAAGTATCATAAAATTTATAAAGCTCCTCAACATTACCAGTTGTAAAAGATTCATTTCTAGTATCATATAAATCATTTAAAAATGAAATAATTGAACTTTCAACATTTTCATCAGCATCAGTTATAAAAGTACCAACATTTGCAATTGGTTCATTATCATAACCTTCGCTAAAAAAAACAGAAGGCACAAAAGATGAAGTTGAGGTCTTAGAAATAAAGAAAATAAAATTACCTACAAGAAAAATTGAAAATAAAGCATAGCTTATTGCAATTAATACTTTTTTCTTTTCTAAATCCTTAAAGATGTTTTTCATATAAAAACCTCCATATTCTAATTAACAAATAACCATTAACAATTAAATATAAATTAATAATAGTAGTATGTGCATAAAATGGATAAATATTTTAAAAAATTAAAAATTGCAAAAATAGTGTTAAAGTGTTAATAGATAATGATAACAATATAGGATATAATAAAAATAAAAACGGTTACTAATGAGTTGGAGAGATAATTTATGATTAATATTGGTGTTATAGGAACTAATTTTATAACTGAGTGGTTAATAGCTGGAGCTAGAGAAGTTGAAGGAGTAAATATATCTGCTGTTTATTCAAGAACAGAGGAGAAGGCAAAAGAGTTTGCAAATAAATTTGATATAAAAAACATATTTACAGATCTAGAGGAAATGGCTAAAAGTGATCTAATAGATGCAGTATATATAGCTTCACCTAATTCAATGCATGCTAAGCAAGCTATATTGTTTTTAAAGCATAAAAAGCATGTTTTAGGGGAAAAAGCTTTTGCATCAAATACTAAAGAAGTTGATGAAATGATAAAAGCAGCAAAGGAAAATGATGTTGTTTTAATGGAAGCTATGAAAACAACATTACTACCAAACTTTAGAGTTATAAAAGATAATCTTCATAAGATTGGTAAAGTTAGAAAGTATTTTGCAAGCTACTGCCAATACTCTTCAAGATATGATAAGTATAAAGCTGGAGAAGTTTTAAATGCTTTTAAGAAAGAATTATCAAATGGAGCTATTATGGATATAGGTGTTTACTGTATATCACCAATGGTTAATCTTTTTGGAAAACCAAATACAGTAAAAGCAAATGGAATAATGCTGAAAACTGGAGTAGATGGAGAAGGCAGTATAGTTTTTGGATATGATGATATGGAAGGAGTTGTTATATACTCTAAAATAAGCAATTCATATCTCCCATCAGAAATTCAAGGAGAAGAGGGCAGCATTATAATAAATAAAATCAATACCTTTGAAAATGTAAAAATAATATATAGAGATGGCAGAGAAGAAGATTTAACACTAGAACATAAAGAAGCAAATATGTGTTATGAAGTAGAAGAATTCGCTAACTTGATTAAAAATAAAGAAAGAGAATCTAAGATAAATTCTTTAGAAGTTTCAAGAAATACAATTGAAGTTATTGAAGAAGCAAGAAAACAAATTGGAGTTGTTTATCCAGCAGACTTGGGTTAGTTGACAGTTGACAGTTGGGTTAGGTAACAGGGAACAAGTGACAAGTAACAGGTTTTTAGTTCACAGTGCACAAGGTACGGTTCACAGTTGGGTTAGGTAACAGGTAACAGGTAACAGGTTTATAGTTCACAGTGCACAAGGCACGGTTCACAGTTGGAGTTATGGCATAGGAATTTTGAAGGATTTAGTAACAGAGCATTTATTAATACGAGGTTTTAGGGAAACTGATGGTGAGGATTTATATGATGATATTTATCTGATGAAGATGGTAATCTAATTTGGAAAGATACTTATGAATATGTATTACTTAAAGATGAATGCAATTGTTAAGAAAATATAGAAGTAAATTAATAATTGAGGATTTAAATGGACAATAATATAATAAAATGAATTTGAAAAAATGGGATGATGATTTGGAAAATTTAATAATTAGAAAAGAAAGAAAAGATGATTATTTTAATGTTGAATATATGACTAAGAAGGCTTTTTGGAATTTGCATGTACCTGGATGTAGTGAGCATTATTTAGTTAATATTCTCAGGAAAAGTGATGATTATATTGAGGATTTAAGTAGGGTAGCTGAACTTAATGGAGAAATTGTTGGAACAATAATGTACACAAAATCTTATGTTATAAATGAAACAGATAGCACCGAGGTTTTAACCTTTGGCCCTTTATGTGTAGAGCCAAGTTATCAAAATAAAGGTATAGGCAAAGCTTTATTAGAAACAACTATGGAGTTAGCAAAGAAAGATGGACATAGGGCAATTATAATATACGGGGAACCAGAATATTATCCAAGGTATGGTTTTAAAACTTGTGATAACTTTGGAATAACTACCAAAGATTCTAAAAACTTTCCTGCATTTATGGCAATTGAACTTGTGCCAAATGGACTTAAGGATGTACATGGAAGGTTTTATGAATCTAAAGTGTTTGAAGAGTTAATCGAAGAAAAAGTAGAAGAATTTGACAAGAAATTTCCTTATATGCAGAAGTTAAAACTGCAAGGACAGTGGGACTTTTAATAGTATGAAAATAAACCAGATAATGTCTGGTTTATTTTTTATATTTAAAAGTATATTGTTTATAAATTAAATAATAATACAATAAGATAAATATTTTTCTAGTTACCTTAAAAAGGTATTCAATCATACGAATTTTATTAAAAGAGGTGAGTTATGTTAGAAAATATAAATGAAGAAATCATGATGATTAAAAATGATAAAGAGAAAATAAATATTTTTATAGATAATTATAAACAGTTTATTATAGCTTATTGTAATAAGTCACTAAATAGGTACATAGATACAAATAATGATGATGAGTATAGCATAGCTCTTATGGCTTTTTTTGAATCTATAAAAAGTTATGACATAAATAAAGGAAATTTCTTTTCATATGCCCAAAGAGTTATAAAGTTTAGATTAATAGATTATTATAGAAAAAATAAAAAAGTATCAAATGAAAAATCCTTAGAAGAAGATGAAGATAATAAAGATAAATTTTTACTAAGTAAGTCTATAGAAAGTTATCAGAGGCAAGATGTTTCATATTTAAGGAAACTTGAAATAGAAAGTTTAATTGATGAACTATCAAAATATAACATAACTTTTAAAGAGTTAATAAAAGCTTCTCCTAAATGGAAATCTACTAGAAAACAATATAATGAAATAATTAATTACATAATAAAAGATGGGGAGATTATTGAAGAAATATATCTAAATAATAAAATTCCAATATTAAAAATTCAAAAAAATACTAGTGTACCCCGAAAAACAATAGAGAGATCGCGAAAATATATAATATCAGTACTGATAATACTTTTAGGCGATTATCAATATATAAAAGAATATATAAATTTGGAGGTTTGATATGAAAAAAGCCTTAGTGGTAGAAATAAATGATAATAATATGATTGTTCTTGATAATAAAGGTAGATTTAAGAAAATTAAAAATAAATTGAATTTAAAAGTTGGCGATGAATATGAAAGAAATGAGGGATTAGCTATGAAAAAAGGTATAGTATTTGCAATGACATGTGTATTATTAGCTGGAGTAGGGGGATATGGATACTCTTATGCAGCTCCAAAGGATTATTTAACACTAGATATAAATCCAAGTGTAAAACTAACTACTAATAGATATGATAAAGTAATAAAGGCAGAAGCATTAAATTCAGATGGAGAAACTATAAGTAAAGAGTTAAAGATAAAGAATAAAAATGTTAAAGAAGCTATTAAGTTATTGGTAGAATCAGCGGTAGACAATGGCTACATAGCTAAAGATGATGAAAACGCAGTTATGCTTGCTTCAACTAGTGATGAGATATTAGATGAAGCAGAAAATGGTGTAGACGAAGGCTTAAAAGAAGAAGAAATAGAAAACACTGAAATAATAAAAGAAAATATTAATAAGGAAAGATTTGATGAAGCTGAAAGATTAGGAATATCACCTGGAAAAGTAAATTTAATTCAAAAGCTTCAAGCAGTATTACCAGAAGCTAACTTAGATGATTATGCAAACTCATCAGTTAAAGATATTATGAAAAAAATAAAAGAACAAAGAGTTGAAGCAAAAGAGGAAAGTAAGATAGAAAATAGCAAAACAGAAACTGAAGAAAATCAAAATTTAGAAGAGACAAAAGAGTCAATAAACTCTAATGATAAAGGAAACACTAACAAAGAAAATCAAAAGAATAATGAGAATTCTTCAAATAAAGATAACAATGTAAACTTAGAAAAAAATGAAGAAAAAACAAACAATGCAGCAAATAAAGATAACATAAAAGAAAATAATGAAAAAACTAATAACTCAAATAAAAGTGAAGTTAATAAAACAGAAAATAAGAATTCTTCAAAGAATAACAATTAATAGAAGTAAGCTATTGCATTAACAGATTAATCTCAATTAGTGCAATAGCTTTTTCTTGTTTTTACTATTAAGCTAACTATAAAAATAGAAATATAAGAAGCTTTTTCC
>NZ_ASRV01000166.1 GCF_000401215.1 Clostridium sartagoforme AAU1
TCTTGTTTTTACTATTAAGCTAACTATAAAAATAGAAATATAAGAAGCTTTTTCCCAAAATGCTAATAAAATTAACTTTAAAATAAATATAAAGTATTATAATATAAGTATATAAAAGTTATACATTATATAAAGTTAACTTTAGATTATAAGAAAATCATGGGAATCAAGGATTTAATCTAAGTTGACACAGTAAATTATATAATATATAATTTACACATAGTCAAAATTGAATATTTCGCGTTAAACTAATTTACCTAACATGGGGGCGTTTTGGCTTCGACGGGGGTAAGATGGGTTTGATAAGCGGGCCGAGGCAAGCATGTCACCTCGATAATAAAGTATGCATTAAAGATAAACGCAGAAGACAATTTTGCATTAGCAGCTTAATATAGCTGTTCATCAGCCCAGGGTGCCCACGCTCTGGATCACTGGTGTCATTGAAGTGGGAAACGAAGTTTAGCAAAGCTTTGAGCTAAAGGGGTATTCATGAAGCTAGGAAATTAGGAGTTTGTTTGTGAGCGAACTAAGGACCGAAATTTTAGTCACAAACTACGCTCGTAGAAAGTCAGGCTGGTCTGCTTTCGGACAGGGGTTCGATACCCCTCGCCTCCACCATAATAAGCCGTGAAGAAATTCACGGCTTATTTATATATTTAATTAGATACTAATAGTATAACTTTTAAATAATATATTATTCATAAATTTCTATGTAAAAATAATAAGTATTTAAAATTATTAATAAGTAGGCTTTGACTGAAATATTCAATTTCTGCTTTGACCCCTCGCCGTAAACATTTTACGTTAGGAAAAATCCTTTTATTCGATTAAGCTACTAATATTAGATTGCCATCGTATATATTTTTATGGGATTACATAATTTATAGTAATGAATTTTAATATTTTCAAAATTATTTATTTCAAAGCTACCATACTTACAAATATTAAAGGCTGCATTTAAATCAGCATTTATTATTTTATTGTATTTATAGTCTTTAAACAATCCTCTTTTAACTCGTCTTCCTCCGAAAACATCAGTTGAGATTGAATTGTTAAAGGCTTTTGATTTTACTTCGAAAATGTCACCACTTAAACACGAAGTCTTAGATGTATATGATTCATCAATTTCTATTACGTTTATATTAAAACTTGGAGCTTTTAAACAAATATCATTTATTAATTTTACTATAGGTATTTGAAGAAAATGGTTCTTTATATTTTTTGATATTTTACATTTACCATTGTTTTTTAATTCGTTTATTGTTTTTGATAATACTAAATGTGTTACATCGTTATCTTTTAAATATATTAATATGTATTTTGAGAGTTTATGAAATTCTGAAAAAAAGAAATATTTTTTTTCATAAAGAAATTTTTTATAATAATTTAAATAGTTAACTTTTTCGAAGTTGCTAGTCTTTTCAAGTTCATTAATATCCTTATCTAATTTTGAAATTAGTTTATTAAAGCTAGAATTATAGCTAATAAATTTTTTTCCACTAATTATTAATGATTTAGTCGTGTTATCGTGCACATATATTGAAGCTAAATTTTTAATTCCAATATCTAATCCGGCATATTTTACTTTTTCAGCAGGAATAATATGTATTTTAGGATGGGTATAATTTATTATCATATAAATATAACCATTTGAATAGTTCAAGTTAATATTTTTTATATTATTTAAATCTTTTACTATTCTCAATAAGGGCTCATGCTTTACATGAGTATAAATCATTTTATCATTTAAATTTAGGCCTATTATATTTTTCCTTTTAAATGTCATAGATTTATAACCATCCATATATAATGTTATATGATTTGCAAGAGCTAATGATTTGGTAGATGGTTTATTTGCTTTGAAATCACCCATTTGTGATTTGGTATAAGTAGATATATAATTCTTTCTTATATTTTTAATTTGTTCAACAATGTTATGGATTTTTAATTCCTTAGTAACATCTATTATATCATTCATTAGAGAATTATTTTTATAATAGTTTTTAATATAATCCACATCTTTTTTCAATTTGCCACCACTACTATTTGTGAATACGGCTCTCATAACTCTTCCGTTGGTTAAAAATTTAAAGTTGTTACCATTATTTTGATTTAAATCTTGATTAATTAAAATTATCATCATATTTTCAAGATGTTGAGTAATAAGAATTTTATCTTTTAAATAACTAATTATATGTTTGTCTTTTATTCTAACTTTTATTGCTCTCAAATCTTCACCTCCTAATAATAGTATTTGATTTTTAGTAGAAAATATTATAAATTACAAGTTATTCTAGAATTCTATTAATTAATTAATTAATTAAAAAATTCTTAAAAGTTAACCTAGATAATTGCTTAATTTTTTTATAAGAATATAAAGCTACCAATGTATAAATAAAGTGAAATTTAAAAAAATAATAATGTTTGAAATAATAAATATCAAATATAAACAAATATATAAATTGATTATGATAAGAAGGCAGGGGATTATTATAGATATTCAATATGTACAAGGAGATTGTATTTTTACTAGAATAAACAAAGTAACTAAGCAATATGATTATTTAACTGAAGACATAAATACAGACGTAATAATAGTAGGAGGAGGAGTAACAGGAGCTATTTTAGGATATTATTTTACTAAAAATAATATTAATGCAGTAATTTTAGAAAAGTCTAGAATAGCTCATGGAAGTACTAGTATAACAACATCTCTTCTTCAATATGAATTAGATAGTAATGCTCTGGAGTTAAAATCTTATACATCTATTGATAATGTTATAAAATCTTATAAGTTAGGGTTAAAGGCATTAAATGAAATTGAAGAGTTCATTAATGAATATGGTAATGCCTGTGATTTTAAAAGAGTAGATAGTTTTTTATATACAGCAAAGAATTTAGAAATAAAAGAAATGGAAGAAGAATATGAAATCAGAAAAGAGGGTGGATTAGATGTAGAATTTATTAATAAAGAGAATAATCCATTTTCTTTAGATGTAAAAGCTGGTGTTTCAAGTAAGGCTGGAGGAGCACACTTCGATCCTTATAAATATACTCATGCCTTGCTAGATGTAAGTACTAAAAAGGGTTTAAAGGTATATGAAAATACTGAAGTTATAAAAATTCAATACAATGAAGATGGAGTAATAGCAGAAACAGTTTATGGTCATAAAGTTAAAGGAAAAATACTTATTGTGGCTACGGGATATAATACAACTCTTTTTACAAAAAGAAACCTTGGTATTAAAACTACAACCTTTAATATTGCAACAAAGCCACTAAACAATATAGAAGATATTTATAAGAATACAGTTATTAGAGACAATGAAGATCCTTATAATTACTTAAGAACCACAGATGATAATAGAATAATAATTGGAGGAGAAGATATAAATTTTTTGCCAGATATATTTAATGAAGAGCTATGTAATAAAAGTTATGAAAAGTTAGAACAAAGACTAAAAAGTATGTTTCCAAGTCTAGATATAGGAATAGAATATAAATACTGTGGGGCTTTTGCATCTACTCAAGATAATTTGGGGTTTTTAGGTAAAGATCCTAAAAATAAAAAATTGTGGTATTGCTTAGGATATGGTGCAAATGGAATTTTATTTGCTATTTTAGGTGGAATGATGTTAAGTAAATTATACTTAGGAGAAGTAGATAAAGATTTAGAACTTTTTAAGATAGATAGATTTGATTAATAAATACATAGAGTAATTTCTAAAATAGAACCTATATAATATATACTTTGAGGAAAGACTTTATTAAGTTATTTAGAATGTAGAATATTTTAAAAGAATAAAAAATAAATTGCTTGTTAAGGATATAATAAAAATATATATAATATAAAATATATGTGAAAGGAGGAGAGGAAGATGCAAAAGGATTTACCAAATATTGAAATTGGATTAGTCTTATCAGGGGGTGGAGCTAAGGGGGCTTATGAAGTTGGTGTTTACAAAGCTTTAAAGGAATTAGAGTTAGTAGAAAATATAAAAGTTATATCAGGAACTTCAATTGGTGCAATAAATGGACTTCTTTTTTCTATGGATGATCCAAAGATAGTTGATGTGAGCTGGGGAAGTTTAAATTATTCACGTTTTTTGATTAGACAAGAAGAATCAAGAGAAAGAAAAACTGGGAAATTATTAGAAAAAATAAAAAGTATTAATATAGAAACAAATATTTTAGAGCAAGTTAGACTTTATGATATAGGACTACTTTCTCAAAGAGGAATAAAAGAATTTATTGATGAATATGCTGATGTTAATTTAATAAAAAGTTCTAATAAAGATCTTTATGCTACAGCCTACAATATAGATGAAGAAAAACCAGAATATTTTAGGTTAAATGAATGTAATGAAGAAGAATTGAAACTTAAAGTTTTGGCTTCTTGTGCTATACCACATCTTTTTAAACCTTTATCAATTAATGGAATAAGATATGCAGATGGAGGAATACAATCTCCTCTTTATAGTAAAATTAATGTAGATAATGTGCCACTTTATCCCATGAAGAACTATGATTTAGATATTATACTAGTCGTACATTTATCCTACAAGAACAAAATAAATAAAGAAGGATTTAAAAATAATATAATTGAAATCTATCCCTCTGAACCTCTTGAAATCCTTAGTGGAATAGGTGCTTTAAGAATAAAGAAAGAGGTTATAGAAAGAAATATACAACTAGGTTATAAAGATGCCATATTTTTATTAGCCCCCTTAGTTATAAAGTTACTTAAAGGAAAAGATTTAGATGAAGTACTTAAGAGTTATAATGAAAAAAACTTTAAGGAGTGATATAAATGAAAGATGAAAAGTATATTAAATATGGACTATTCTCATCTATACTTATAGCTTTGGGGCCAGTACTTTGGCTATTTATAAACATATGTGATAAAAATTATGAAAATATAGTGTTGAACATAGTTTTTGTTATACTTGGACTTACTTTAGTTGCTTATAATATCAGAAATTATTTAAAAGTGTACAATAAAAGATACAGTGCTTCAGTAGATTTGCTAAGGCATATAGTATCCTTTATATTTTACATTCTATTGATAGCAGTAATAGTAATATCCTTTATAGCATTTTATATAGGAATTGCATTTATACAAAGAAAGTTATTTGTAAAAGGAGAGTATTTAACTTACTTTATAAAATATCCATACTCATATCTATTATTTGTAATACTAGCAATAGTGGCTATTAGAATTAGAATGTTATTTTTAAGAAAAGTAAAAAGAGCATTCTAGGAATCAAGGTTTAGTTCTATGGGGAAGAGTTAATAAATTTTTGATATTAATAATAATTCCACTTATATACATAGTAATAACTAGCGTAGTGGTAGTTACAGAAGATGGTATTTATGATTATAGCTTTTATAACTTAAAGGGTAACAAATACAATTTTAGCGATATAGAATATGTAGATACTGGATTTGTTGATAGAGGAAAAAATAAGGGAGAATTCTTTTATAATATTCAATTGAAAGATAGTAAAAAGATAAAATTGGCTTACCCATCTATGACTCAGCCTTCTGATAAATATGAAAATGATTCATGGCAAGAATATGTTGATATAGATCAATATATTATGGATAGTGGAAGCTGAAAAACTTCTAGTGAAAATGGCTCAAGGTATGTACAAATGGATAAAAGATATGTAGATAAATTATTATATGTTGTTAGAAATAAGAATAAGTAATAAATATAGTTAAAACGTATTGCACATGAAAATTTGAGATTTCTATTGTAACAATTTATTAACAGTTTTAAACCAGCTTCATATAATGCTTATGAAAAACTATCATAGGAAGTGTACAAGTATGTCCATAATAAGTAATTTACTTTATAGGACAATTATTGGCTGTGGAGGAGTTGTAGAAAAAAAGTTTAATAAAGAAACTAAAAGCTTTAAGAAAGTAAATAATGAATTACTACTTAATATTTTATCTAAAAATGTTAGTAGTGAAATAGGAAAAAAATTCAAGTTTATAAATATATTTTCAGTAGAGGATTTCAAGATGAAAGTACCATTAACTGAATATTTTTATTATGATAATTATATTAAACGTATGGCTAATGGTGAAGAAAATATATTAATAACAGAAAAGGTTGAATATTTTGGTCATACTTCAGGGACAACAGGCAAACAAAAGTTAGTTCCTGTAACAAAATCTAGTAGGATGAAGGCTGCAAAATATATGGCATTATTAATAAGTAGATTTTCTTATAATAACTTAAAAGAAGATTGGAATTATGGTAAGGGATTAATGATTGCAGATATTGTTATGAGTACTTATACTAAGGGGGGAATCCCTATTTGTTCAGCTACTTCAGGTGGAATTAATGGTATAAAAACTCTATTACCATATTTATATACTTCACCTTATGAAGTTATGGAGATTAAAGAGAAAGAAGTAGCACTTTATTTACACGTACTTTTTGGGTTAAAAGAGAAAAAATTATTATATATATCTGGGGTTTTTATTTCAAATATACTAGATTTATTAAGAGTTATGGAAAAGAATTCAGATAAATTAGTAAAAGATATCCGCCAAGGAAGGATAAGTAAAACACTGAATATTAATGAAGAAACTAGAAAAGAATTAAATAAATACTTAACACCAAATGCAAGCAGAGCAGATGAATTAGAAAATGAATTTAAAAAGGGATTTAAAGGAATATGCAAAAGAGTATGGCCAAACTTACAGTATATAGCTTCTGTTACAGGGGCTAATTTTACAATTTATGATGAGGCGGTAAAGTATTATTTAGGACCAGTTCAAATATATTCACCTTGTTATGCTGCATCAGAAGGTATTATGGGAATAAATCCATATGTTAAAGATATAAGATATGTAATAATACCAGATACAGTTTTTTATGAGTTTATTCCATCAGAAGAATTAAGTGAAAATAATCCCAAAACATTTTGCTCAGATGAACTAGAAATAGGAAAAAGTTATGAAATAGTTATTACTACTTACACAGGTCTTTATAGATATAGGATAGGTGATGTTGTTAAGGTAGTAGGCTTTTATAATAATTCACCTGAAATAGAATTTTTATATAGAAGAAATCAAGTGTTAAACATGGTATCAGAGAAAACAACAGAGGAACATTTAACAGATGCAATTAGAAATACAAAAAATAGACTAAAACTTGATTTAATAGATTATACAACAGTGGCTGATAATTCAATAACACCAGGTAGATATCAATTTTACTTTGAAGTTAAAGGAAAAGTTACAAAAGAATTAGTTAGAAGTATAGAGATTACGCTAGATGAAGAACTTAGAAATTGCAATTTAGCGTACAAGCGCTTTAGAAGTAAAAGTGGATTAGCAATGCCAAAAGTAATAATGCTTGAAGAAGGAACTTTTAACAAGGTAAAAGAATTTTTATTTATGAAAGGAATCTCTAAAAATCAAATTAAGATACCAAGAGTAGTTACTACAAATAAAAATGTTTTAGGTGTTATTGAAAGTAATAAGCTAGATTATTAGGATATTGATAGATAAGTCATATGGATAAATAGGCAACTAATAAATACTTATAAAAACAATTTTAAAAATATTTTTAATTAAAAAGTACCTACTACTAATAGATTTTTTATCTGTTCGTAGTAGATACTTTTTAATTTATTACTTTGTATAATTATCGAAATAACCTTGAATAAATATAATAGGAGTTCCCTTATCTCCACTTCCTGAAGTTAAATCTGATAATGAACCTATAAGGTCAGTAAGTCTTCTAGGAGTAGTTCCTTGTGAAGCCATATTACCAGTTAAATCAGAATCTTTATTTTTAATATATTCTGAAATTGCATTTTTAAGTTCTTCACCTTTAAGGTTTGCAAATTCATTATCTGCTAAATATTTAAGTTTAATTTCATTTGGTTGACCTTCAAGTCCTTTAGTGAAGGCTGGTGAAACTACTGGATCAGCTAGTTCCCAAATCTTACCTACAGGATCTTTAAAAGCGCCATCCCCATAAATCATAACTTCAACTGTCTTACCAGTCTTTTCTTTTAAGATTGATTGAATCTTATCAACTACAGGTTGACAGTTTCTTGGGAATAGTTTAATAGTATTTTCAGTTGATTTATTTGAACCTAATAATCCATAAGCTTCATTACATCCACTTCCATCAATAGATTCACATAATATATTATCAAGACTATAAATTTTTTCTCCGCCATTTGCTTTTAAAATTTTCTTAGTTCTAAATCTTGTGTGAATGTCACAAGTAAGAACACTCTTTGTATAATTTAATATAGTTTTAGGATTGTTTGAGAATATTACTTCACACTCAACACCATATTCCTCTACTAAAGATTTATAATAATCAATATAATCAACACCTGTGAAAGGATGTTTATTATGTCCAAATAAATTACGGAAATCTTTTTCTGTTAAAACATCTGTCCAAGGATTAACACCTTTATCATCTAACATATCTAAATCAACTAAGTGATTTCCAACTTCATCAGATGGATAACTTAGCATTAATACTATCTTTTTAGCTCCCTTTGCTATACCACGAAGACAAATTGCAAAACGGTTACGACTTAGAATTGGAAATATTACACCAATAGTATCGTCACCAAATTTAGCTTTAATATCTGTAGCTATATTATCTATTGAAGCATAATTTCCTTGAGCACGTGCAACTATTGATTCAGTTACAGTAACTATATCTTTATCATTTATAGTAAAGCCCTCAGCTTCAGAAGCTTTAAGTACACTTTCTACAACGATATCTTCAATTTTATCCCCTTCTTTAATGATAGGGCAACGAAGTCCTCTAACAACTGTACCAACAACTCTTTCCAAAACAATCTCTCCTAACAATTTTAAATTTGTTTTAAATACTTAATACTCTTGTACTATACAACAATAAGTGGTATAAGTAAAATAAATAGAATTAATAAATGATATAAGGAGTACTTATATGATTGCTAAATTAGACTTATATAAAGTATTTTGTCAGGTGGCAAAGAGCAAAAGCTTTTCAAAAGCATCAAAAGAGCTTTATATGACACAACCAGCTGTAAGTCAGGCTGTAATGCAGTTAGAAAGAGAATTAGATATTAGACTTTTTAATAGAACACCAAAAGGGGTATCTTTAACTAATGAAGGAAAACTTTTATTTGAATATGTAAACTCAGCAATTAACTTAATAAGTTCAGGAGAAGAAAAAATATTAGAATCTAAGGATTTAACTGTGGGAGAGCTGAAAATTGGAGTAGGAGACACTATATCTAAATATTTTTTGCTTTCATATTTAGAAGTATTTCATAATAAATATCCTAATCTTAAATTTAAAATTATAAATGGAACTACATCAGAACTTTGTGATTTAATTAAGAGTGGAGAAATTGATATTGCAATTTGTAATCTTCCAATTAATGAATCTTCATTAGAAGTAATACCCTGTGGAAAGGTTAAAGATATTTTTGTTTGTGGAGAAAAATATAAAGACTTAACAAAGAAAAAAATTTCATTAGAAGAAATGGTTAAATATCCTTTGATATTTCTAGAACCTAGTTCAAATTCAAGAAAGTATGTAGAGAAGTTCATGTTATCAAAAGGGATAAAAATATCTCCAGAGTTTGAACTTGGATCTTTTGATTTATTATTAGAGTTTGCAAAAATAAACTTAGGTATTGCTTGTGTAGTAAAAGAATTTTCAAAAGAATATTTAGAAAAAGGATTGCTTTATGAAGTTAAGATTTTAGAAGAAATACCAAGCAGAAGTATTGGTGTATGCTATTTAAAGAAGGTTCCACTTTCACTAGCTTCTACAAAGTTTGTAGAGATATTAGAAAGTAAGAAAAAATTATAAAATTATAAAAACAATGGTATAATATAAATATATATGTAAAGTTGATTATATACAAATAAACAATAGAAGGGTAATTAAGGATGAATAATATTATATTAGTAGCAGAAACAGGTTCAGATATTACAAAAGACATTGCAAAAGAAATGGGGATTTTCCTTGTTCCAATGCATGTTACTATGGGAGATAATACTTATGATGATGGAACTTTTCCAGTAGAAAAAATTTGTGAGTATTATAACAATACAAATAAAATACCAAAGACAAGTGGAAGTTCACCACAGGATTTTGAAAAGGTATTTGATGATATTCACAGATTATATCCAGATAAACAAATATTACATTTGGCATATTCAGCGGTAACAACTTGTTCTTACCAAAGTGCACTAATAGCTGCAGAGCATAGAGATTATGTTACAAGCTTTGATACTAAGAATGTATCAGTTGGTCAGGCGGCAGTTGTTATTCAAACAGCTAAATATCTAAAAGAAAATCCTGATGTTACTATGGAAGAATTATTAAAAGAAGTAAGCAGAATAAGTGATAATACTAAAATGTGTTTTGTTCCTGCTGAATTGGAGTACCTTAGAGCAGGAGGCCGTGTAAGTAATGCCGTATTTATAGGTGGTAAAATACTAAGAATACATCCATCAATTGAAATTGAAAATGGATATTTAGTAGCCAAGAAAAAGTATAGGGGAAAAATGGAAAGTATAATTCCCAAACTAATAGAAGAATACAGCAATGATAAAAATTTAGATAAAAAAGAAGTGTATCTATTGTGGTCAATAGGATTATCAGAGGCCATCCGTAAATTGGCTGAAGATAAAGTAAAGGAAATGGGATTTGAAAAAGTTACATGGATGCAAACAGGCTGTGTAATTACAACTCATGGAGGACCAGGTTCATTTGGAATTGTAGGACTTTCCAAATAAGTTCAGTCTAATAGAAACAACTTATAAAGTTCACCTCAAATATTAGGTATTTATACTTAGTATTTGAGGTGGATTTTTATAGAAATTAAAAAGTTAATATTAAATACAAAATAGTATTAAGTAAATCAAAGGAATTATTATAGCTAGTCCTAAAATATTATAAAATGTAAAAGATTTTAAATACTTATTACTTTCTTCTGGAAATTCATTTATATAAAGTTTAAAGGAAATGACACTAGCAAGTGAAGCAATTAATGTTCCTAGGCCGCCTATATTAACTCCAAGAAGTAACTCTCTAACTGAGTTTGTAAATCCTGATAATAGCATAGTCGCAGGTACATTACTAATTACTTGACTTACAATAATTGAGTAAGTAAAGGTAGATTGTTTACTATTTAATATTTGTTCCATAAAGTTTTTTACACTATCTAAAGTAGATATATTGCCAATGAATACAAAGAATCCGATAAAAGTTAATAAAAGAGAGTAATCTACTTTAAAAAATAAGCTTTTATTAAACAATAATACAGTAAGTATAGTAATTAAAAATGTGAATCTATAATCTACTAAATGGAATACGGATAGCAAAATTATAAAGAATAGAATTGAAAAAACAATAACTTCTTTTTTGTTTTTAATATTTATAGTTTTTAATTGAATTTTTAATTTTTTATTTTTTTCTTTTAATATGAAAATATTAATAAAATAATTGATATTAATAATAATGGAAAAGTTGCTTTAAAAAATTCCATAATTCCTAATTTATAAAAGGAATAAATAAAAAGATTTTGTGGATTACCCATAGGGGTGAAGCTACTTCCAAGATTAGCTGCAATAGTCTGAAATATAACTATTTTTAGTGGGCTCAAATTTGTTTTTTTGCCTATTATTATAGTTAAGGGAATAAAGGTTAATAAAGCTACATCATTTGTTACAAACATAGATGATATTAAAGTAATAAAAACTAAGGTGAAAGTTATAGAAGTATAAGATGTACATCTTTTTAATATTTTAGTTGCAATAGAATCTAGTACCTTTAATTCATTGAAGGAAGAAACAACTATCATTAAATTGAATAAAAGTATTAAAACCCTAAAATCAATATAAGATAACTTTGGAACTGAAAATACACAACTAAGTATAGCTAAAGATATAGAGATAATTAATACTATTTCTTTTTTTATAAATTCTAAAAAATTTGTTCTTTGATTTGATTCTATATTTAGGTTCATAAGTACTCCTCTTTAAAATAATATTAGTATAAAATAACGCAATTTTATTTTATTATAAAGGAACTTAAATACACAAGAGCGATTTTTAATAAAAGTAATAGTGAATTTATTGAAGTTAAGAAGCTATATTACGACATAAAACTTAACAATAAAATAGCTCTTTCGTAAGAGAATATAAAGAAAGGGAAGGACTAACCTCTCCCTTTATTCATTAATAGCTTCAATTCCTTGTTCTTTTAGTTTATTTAAATTATCTTTCATATTTTTAAGTTCTTCTTGTGAATGGCCTTTCCATTCAGTTATTTCTCCAATTACTTTTAATGGGAAGGCTGTACGATAAGAACTAGTAGGATTTCCTGAAAGTCTTTTATCCGTTAAATAATGTGAGACTTTGTTCCATGATAAAAAGGTCCGTTATCTAAAATTATATCTGATTTAGAGGCAGTAGTTAATTTGTTTTCAATACTCATATGAATTGTCCTTTTTAGTAGAATAATATATTTACATTATCTTATCATAGACAAAATGAAAAATATAAGTCTATATTCTATAAAAATATATCTAATGATTTAAATGTGATAAAATATAAAGTGTTTTTTATGATATTAATTTAATTAAAGAATATTAATAATTTATGAGGAGAATTATAT
>NZ_ASRV01000167.1 GCF_000401215.1 Clostridium sartagoforme AAU1
AATTTAATAGAGGATTTACTTGAAAAAGGAAGAGAAGAAATAAATTTAATAATATTTTTAAAAAATCAGATATATTATCAAAGACCTTTTATAAAGGAATAAGTACTGTAAATATAGCAATGGCTTTAGGTATAAAGAAAAAAGTAATAAGAGATGAAGATGCTATTTTTTATTCTGAAATAGAGAAAATAGTAAAAAATAAAGATTCAAAATTATTATTAGAGAAGATACAAGAAGGTGGAGAAGAGCTTATAGATACTTTTAGAGTTTTTGTAAGTGAAAATTTTGAAAGGGGTAAGGTAGCAGAATTATTACATATTCATAGAAATACTTTAAGCTATAGGTTATCTAAAATAGAAGAATTAACAGGGTTATCCTTTAATAATTCCATTGATATTTTTAGATTAATAAACACTTATATTTATTACAATATATATTCACATTAACAAAGATATTTAAATAAAGATTGTGCAAGTTCACAATGAAAACATTTTCTAATGAAGCTACAATAAAATTGTAATTATTAATAAAAGATTTGAAAGAAGGGTTTAGAAAATGGATGTTATTTCAGTATCAGCGTTAGGTGCAATAGTTGCACTTATAATTTCAATCACTTTAATTATTAAAAAAATTCATCCAGCATATGCACTAATTTTAGGAGCATTAATTGGGGGCTTAGTAGGTGGAGTTTCATTAATTAATACTGTTAATTTCATGATGGATGGGGCAAAGGGAATGATAACTGCTATCCTTAGAATTTTAACAGCGGGTGTTTTAGCAGGAGTTCTTATTGAATCAGGAGCAGCTATTAAAATAGCAGAAACAATAGTTAGTAAAATAGGTCAGCAAAGAGCACTTATAGCATTAGCAATAGCTACAATGCTTTTAACTATGGTTGGAGTATTTATAGATGTAGCAGTTATTACAGTTTCTCCAATAGCTATAGCAATTGCAAAGAAAGCAAATCTTAGTAAGCCAGCAATTTTGTTAGCTATGATAGGTGGAGGAAAAGCAGGGAATTTGATGTCACCAAATCCAAATGCTATAGTAGCATCAGAAAACTTACAAGTACCTCTAACAAGCTTAATGATTGCAGGAATTATACCAGCAATATTTGGAGTTATAGTAACTTGTATGTTAGCAAAATGGATAGATAAAAAAGGTGTAAAAATTCAAAATATAGAAGGTGAAGAAAAAGAATCTAAAGAGTTACCAAGCTTTATAGCAGCAATTTCAGGTCCTATAATAACAATAATATTACTTATGTTAAGACCTATTTCAGGAATAGTTATAGATCCATTAATAGCGCTACCAGTTGGAGGTATAATTGGAGCAATAATAATGGGTAAGGGAAAATATATTTCAGATTATGCAGTAGTTGGTTTAAATAAAATGAGTGGTGTTGCAATTCTTTTACTTGGAACAGGAACTTTAGCAGGTATAATTTCTAACTCACAATTAAAAGATTTAATTATAAATGGAGTTGATAAAGTTGGTTTGCCTAGTATATTATTAGCACCAATAGCTGGTATATTAATGTCAGCAGCAACAGCATCAACTACCTCAGGAACAGCGGTTGGAACATCGGTATTTGGACCTACAATCCTTGAACTTGGAATACCAGGATTAAATGCAGCAGCTATGATACATAGTGGAGCTACTGTACTAGATCATCTTCCACATGGAAGCTTCTTTCATGCAACAGGTGGAAGTGTAGGCATGGAAATAAAAGAAAGATTAAAACTTATACCTTATGAATCTTTAGTAGGTTTAGTAATGACAATAGTATCAACAATAGTATTTGGAGTAATTTTATAGAATAGTAAATATAGAAAATTATTAATGGTTAAGTATTAATTGTTAACTGTTAAAAGTGGAGGTAGAAAAAATGAAATTCGTATTAGCACCAGACTCATTTAAAGAAAGTATGACAGCAAAAGAAGCCTGTGATGCAATGGAAAGAGCTATAAAAAAAGTTGTTAAAGATGCAGAATGTATAAAGGTTCCAATGGCAGATGGCGGAGAAGGTACTGTAGAAGCTTTAGTTATGGCTACAGAAGGAAAACTTGTAGAAACATTTGTAACTCCTCCAATTGGAAAAGAAAAAGTAAAGGCAACTTATGGACTTCTTGGAGATGGAAGTAAGGCTATAATAGAAATGGCAAGTGCAAGCGGAATACAACTTGTAAAAAGAGAAGAAAGAAATCCTTTAATAGCTACAACCTTTGGAACAGGGGAACTAATATTAGATGCAATAAAAAATGGAGCAAAGCATATCTTAATTGGAATAGGAGGAAGTGCTACTAACGATGGTGGAGCTGGTATGATACAAGCTTTAGGTGGACACTTATTAGATGATAAGGGCAATGAACTTCATTTTGGTGGAGCTGCTTTATCAAAGCTTAATAAGATAGATTTAAGTAATTTAAATGAAAGTCTTAACGGAGTGACCTTTGAAGTTGCTTGTGATGTTACTAATCCATTAATAGGAGAAAAGGGAGCATCAAGAATATTTGGTCCTCAAAAAGGTGCTACAGAAGAAATGATAGTATCTTTAGATAAAGCTTTAGAAAACTATGCTAATGTAATAAAAAATGATTTAGGAAAAGATGTTGCTTATATTGAAGGAGCAGGTGCAGCAGGAGGCCTTGGAGCGGCACTTTTAGCATTTCTTAATGCAAAGCTTTTAAGAGGAATAGAATTAATAATCAAACATACCGACCTTGAATCCAAAATAGAAGGAGCCGACTTTGTATTTACTGGTGAAGGGGGTATAGATAGTCAAACTATATTTGGAAAAACTCCCATGGGGGTTGCGTCAGCAGCAAAAAGACAAGGGGTAAAAACTATTGCTTTTGCTGGTAAAGTAGAAGATGGATCAGAAAATCTATATGATATAGGAATAACTTCTATTTTTGGAATACTAAGAGGATTAACTTCTTTAGATGAAGCACTAAAAGATGGAGCAAAAAATTTAGAAAAAACAGTAGAAAATGTTGTTAGAACATTAATTTAAATTTATTAAAAAACCTTTCTAATAATTTAGAAAGGTTTTTTTGCGTCATATTCAGGTCATATTCTTGAACTATATTAAGTTAAAAATATTAAACATAGAGAAAGAGGTAACAAATGAAATTAGCATGGAAAGAATTAAAATACAATAAGAAGAAATATTTATTAGTTGAGATGATATTAGTTTTAATGATATTTATGGTACTCTTTTTATCAGGGCTTGCAAATGGACTTGGAAGAGCAGTAAGTTCAGCAATTGATAATGTAGATGCAAAGAATTTTATAATTAGTGAGGATTCTGAAAATCTAATTACAGTTTCTAATTTATCTACAGAGGATTATGAAATGATTAGAGACAAGACACAAAATAATGTAGCAGTATTAAATATGCAGAGAATGTATATTTTAAAATCAGGTGAAGAAAGTAAGATTAATTTAACATATTTTGCAATTGATACAGAAAGCTTCATATTGCCTAAAATTACAGAAGGGACTGCATTTATAGATACGGATTCTGAAAATACGATTGTTTTAAATGATTCTTTTAAAGAAGAGGGCATAATAATAGGTGATATAGTAGAAGATTCATCAACAGGAATTAAAATGACAGTAGTAGGTTTTACAAGTGATGAAATGTATGGTCATACACCAGTTGGGTTTATATCTATAAAAACATATATAGATATAAGAAAAGAATTGAATCCTAATTACGAACTACAATATAATGCAATTGCAGTACAAGGTGAAAATATAGAAGAAATTAATATTGATGGAGTAAAGGTAGTTGATAAGGGAACTATTATTGAAAATATTCCAGGTTATTCTGCAGAGCAAACTACAATAAAAATGATATTATGGGTTTTAGTAGTTATTTCAGCAGCAATATTAGGTGTTTTCTTTTATGTTATAACTATTCAAAAAGAAAAGCAGTTTGGAGTGTTAAAAGCAATTGGAATGGAGATGAAAGAATTAACTAATTTTATTGTTAGCCAAGTTATAATGCTAGCATTAATAGGAGTTGTTTTTGGAAATGCATTAGCTTTTGGTATAGCATCAATACTTCCAAGTAGTATGCCTTTTTATTTAAAAGTAAGCTCTGCATGTTCAATTTCAGTTATATTTATTTTAATATCAATTTTATGTAGTATTATTTCTACAAGAAAAGTAGCAAAAGTAGATCCAATGATTACAATAGGTGGAGGTAACGAATAATGAATGAATATGCATTACAGCTTAAGAATATAACAAAAAAATATCATGATGGAGAAAGTGAAAATATAGTTTTAAAAGATATTTCTCTAAATGTAAAACATGGAGAATTTGTAGCAATAGTTGGGCCATCAGGTTCTGGGAAAAGTACACTGCTTTCCATAGCGGGGATGCTTTTATCTCCAAATAGTGGGGAGATAGTTTTAAATGGTAAATGCTTATCAGATGAAAAACAAAAAAATTGGACTAAAATTAGAAGAAAGCAAATTGGGTTCATTTTTCAAAATCATCAGTTACTACCTTATCTTACTGTTGAAGACCAATTGAAATTAGTTAAAAATATGAATAAAAAAGTTTCTCTTGATGTAAATGAAACATTAAAAGAGCTTGGATTAAAAGATTGTGCAAAAAAATATCCAAGTAATATGTCTGGTGGGGAAAAACAAAGAATTGCTATAGCTAGGGCATTTATGAATAATCCAGATGTTATCTTAGCAGATGAACCTACAGCTAGTTTAGATGGAACTAGAGGCAGACAGGTAGTTGAAATGATTAAAAAAGAAGTAATGAAGCATAATAAAGCTGCAGTTATGGTAACACATGATGAACGTATTTTAGACTTAGTAGATGTAATTTATCGTATGGACAAAGGAATATTAGTGAGAGATAATTAAAAGAAAACTAACATAGAGAGGTTGGTGGAGGTATTGTTTTCTATTCTTGTTGTTGAAGATGATATGACTCTAAATAAGATGATATCTGCAAAATTAAAAAAAGAAAACTACCAGGTTTTTTCCTCCTTTGATGGACAGCAAGCATTAGATATTATGGATAAAAACCATATCGATTTAATTATTAGCGATATAATGATGCCAAATAAAAATGGATATGAACTTGTTAAAGAATTAAGAAATGCTTCATATATGCTACCAATTCTAATGGTTACAGCAAAGGACCAAATGGAAGATATGGAAAAGGGCTTTATGGTAGGTAGTGATGATTATATGATAAAACCTATTAATATGAAAGAAATGGTCCTTAGAGTAAAGGCACTTCTTAGAAGAGCACAAATTGCAAATGAAAAAAGATAATAGTTGGAAATACTATATTAGATTATGATGCATTAACTGTTAATACAGATACTGAAAGTTATGATATGCCACCAAAGGAATTTTATTTACTATTTAAATTACTTAGCAATCCCAATAAAATATTCACAAGGTATGAATTGATGGATGAAATATGGGGAATGGAAAATGATATTAATGATCGTACTGTTGATTCACATATTAAAAAGCTTAGAAGAAAATTTGAAAAAAGTAATGATTTTGAAATTGTAACAGTCAGGGGATTAGGATACAAGGCAAAGCTTTAAATGGAGAGAATTATGAAGAAACTAAGTAATATTAGAACTAAGAAAAAGCAAAAAAAATTAAAAATGTCATTAAGAATACACTTTTCATTAGTAGCAATTGCTACACTGACTTTTTCATGTATTATTTCTTGTGTTATTGTACTGCTAGGCATGAAGCTTTTTTATAAGGGTGAAGTTACAATGCCAATATCAATCTTTATGTGCATTTTTGCTTGTATTATGACGATTGTATTAGGTGGAATACTTCTTTGGGTAGGTACAGCACATTTTATAAAGCCTATTATAGAAGTTAGTAATGCAGTAAAAAAAGTTTCAGAAGGTGATTTTACAGTTAAAATTAAGAGAAATGAAAAATTAAGAGGAAAATACGAGTATAGCAATGAGATTGATGAACTTGCTGAAAGTGTTAATAAGATGTCAGCTGAATTAAGTGGAATGGATTATATGCGAAAAGACTTTATGAGCAATGTATCCCATGAGGTAAAGACTCCTGTTGCTGCTATTACAGGATTTTCAGAACTACTTATGGATGGTGGATTAAGTAAAGAAGAAGAACAAGAGTATTTAGGATATGTATATAATGAATCAGTAAGATTATCAAAACTATCTGAAAATATGTTACAGCTTTCTAGGTTAGACAATCAGTCTATTGTTGATAAGAACAAAGAATTTTCTTTAGATGAACAGCTTCGTAAATGCATAATTATGTTATCAGAAAAATGGGATAACAGAGAGAATAATTTTGATCTGCAGCTAGATAAAGTCATTATTAAGAGTAATTATGATTTACTTTATCAGGTATGGACAAATTTAATTGATAATGCAATTAAATACTCAAGGCCTAAAAGTACTATTAAAATTATATTAACTTCTATAGATGATAATGTAGAGGTAATAATTTGTGATGAAGGAATTGGTATTTCAGAAGAAAAAACAACTAGAATCTTTGAAAGGTTTTATCAGTGTGATGAATCGCATAAAAATTTAGGAAATGGTCTTGGCCTTTCTATTGTAAAAAGGATATTAGAGCTTTTAGGTGGGAAAATATACTGTGAAAGTAAAATAGGTGAAGGAACTAAAATGACTATTCTAATTAAGAAAGAGGAATTCACTACTAAACTGTGATAATCTTCTGGAGTAGCATTAGCAGCTGCTGTTAAGCTATCAATAAAATAGATAAGGAGAATATATATTAACAGATTGAATATCCTCTTCACCATTTATAGTACCAAGAGGAAGACGTTACACTAATATATAAAAGTTAATATGACAGAAGTATAAGGCCTGTGGAAATAATATTAAAAATATATTATTTCACAGTCCTTTTTTTATAAAAACTAAAGAAAATCAGCATAAAAAATATAAATAAAGAGATAATATATGCAAGATTTGAGATAACGGGGATAGATAGATAAAATTAACGTTCATATAAGGATATAAGCATGTTGTTTTAAATATAATATTGCTATAAAATATTGATTTTGAGAGCGACATTATTCTATAAAATAATAACTTTTACAAATAGAGATTAAAAAAATTGCGTAATATGTAGTTATATGAATTAATATTGTAAGAAATGTAGGAAGGTATACAAAATGAAAGTTAACAAAAAAGTTAGTATAGCATCTCTTTTAGTAGCACTAGGTATTGTGTATGGAGATATAGGAACATCACCGCTTTATGTTATGAAATCAATGCTTATGGTAGACAATGGACATGTATCAAAAGATCTTATTTTAGGAGGGGTGTCTCTTGTTATATGGACATTGACCCTTCAAACAACAATAAAGTATGTAATGATAACTTTAGAAGCTGATAATAAAGGTGAAGGAGGAATATTTTCATTATATACCTTGGTAAGAAAAAAGGCTAAATGGCTAATAATACCTGCTGTTGTAGGGGGGGCAACATTACTTGCAGATGGAATGATTACACCACCTGTAACTGTAACTTCTGCAATAGAAGGACTAAACTTAGTTATACCAATTGAAACAAGAGGTATAATTATAATTGTAATAACTATATTAACACTATTATTTTTGCTTCAAAGATTTGGAACAGATGTAATAGGAAAAGTCTTTGGACCTATGATGGTTATATGGTTTGTAATGTTATTTATTTTAGGTATAGTTCAAGTAGCACAATTCCCTGGTATAATAAAGGCTATAAATCCTTATTATGGTATACACTTATTAATAACAAGTCCTAGAAGTGTATATATTTTAGGCGCAGTATTTCTTTGTACTACAGGAGCAGAAGCTCTTTATTCAGATCTTGGGCATTGTGGTAAAAGAAATATTCATTATACATGGGTATTTGTAAAAATAAGTTTAAT
The DNA here is from genome assembly GCF_000401215.1 of Clostridium sartagoforme AAU1. Taxonomy (GTDB): domain Bacteria; phylum Bacillota; class Clostridia; order Clostridiales; family Clostridiaceae; genus Clostridium; species Clostridium sartagoforme. The sequence goes on from NZ_ASRV01000167.1 coordinate 7,932, forward strand.
ATTTAATTACTTAGGTCAAGGTGCATGGCTTATGTTAAGAGAAGGAAATGTGATTAAAGAAAATCCATTTTTCTTAATTATGCCGGAATGGTTTATAATACCTGGCACTATAATAGCTACAATTGCAGCAATAATAGCTAGTCAAGCCCTTATAACTGGTTCATTTACATTAGTTTCTGAAGCTATTAAGTTGAATTTATTTCCAAAGCTTCAAGTTAGATATCCAAATGAAGATAAGGGCAAAGTTTATATACCAGCAGTAAACATGTTACTTTATATTGGATGTGTACTATTAGTACTAAAATTTCAAAAATCAGAACATATGGAAGCTGCATATGGACTAGCAATTACAATAACAATGCTTATGACAACTATATTATTATCTCAATACATAAGGTATATTAAAAAGAAATCATCAATGGCAATAATGATTTTTATTGTTTTTACTATTATAGAGGCTGCTTTCTTGTATGCTAACTTATTTAAATTTATTAATGGTGGATATGTAACAATTATAATTGCTGGTGCATTGATATTTTTAATGTATATATGGATTTATGGTACAGTTATAAGAAAGAGATTTAGTCAGTACGTTGGTATATTATGTTTTAAAAAGCACTTTAGATCATTAAAAGATGATAAGGAACTACCTTTATTTGCAACAAATCTTGTATATTTAACAGAATCTCAAAATTATGAAGAAATTGAAAGTAAAATAATCTTTTCCATTTTTAATAAGCAACCTAAGCGTGCAAAGTTTTATTGGTTTGTAAATGTTAAGGTAACAGATGAACCATATACAAAAGAATATAATGTAAAAACAATAGTACCACATGAAGCATTTTATATTCAATTTAACCTTGGATTTCGTGTAGAACAAAAGATAAATATATTTTTATATCAAGTTATTCAAGACCTTGTACTTAGTGAGGAGATAAAATATACTCCAAAGGAATATATGATAGGTCATAGTAATAAACATCTTGTTGGAGATTTTAAATTTGTATTATTACAAGAAATACTTTCAAATGAAAGTGAATTATCTAGATGGGATAATTTTGTTACAAGTACTAAATTATTAATAAAGAAATTAACTGTTTCACCAGAGAAATGGTTTGGAATAGATACTAGTATTGTTAGAATAGAGAAAGTTCCTATCATCATAGGTAATGGAGAAACCTTAAAATTAACACGAATAGATTAATAATGAATATTAGTCTTTTAATAAGTTATTTATTAGTATATAACTTATATCATACATAAATAATACTTCTATATTTTAGGCAGCTTTTCCTATTGCAAATGGACAAAGAGTTGTTTTAGAAATTGCTTTTTGAATATTTAACAATGGAATTTAAAAAGATGACTTCTGTTAAATACAGAAATCATCTTTCCAATGCTGTTTAGGTCTTTTTTTATTGTTTTTGACAAATGATATAGAGTGTATTTTCTTTAACTTTATATTGCTATCTTATAACTTTTTTTCTTTTTTTACTTCATTATCTTCATAATATCTAAATATATCAACAATCTCTCTTTTGCTTTTAGCAGCCATAATCTTATCCACTGCTATAGGGTTACAAAGAGTATTCATTGTAGTGAAAAGCATATTAAGATTTTTCTTAGTATCTATAATAGAAAGCATAATTATTATCTTTATCGGATCATTAGTTTTGTGACCAAACTCCACAGGACTTTTTAACCTTACAAAGGAGGCCCCTAGCTTTTTCGCTCCATCTTTAGGAGCTGCATGGGCAATAGCAATTCCTGGTGCAAATACAAAATAAGGTCCGTTGTCTATTACATTATTAACTACAGCTCTAATATAATCTGGTGTTATTATATCTTTCCATAGAAGCGGTTCTCCAGATAAAATAATTGATTCCTTCCAATTTTCTACCTCTTTATCTAAAATAATTAATTCCTCTGTTAAAAGAGAAGAAAACCTATTTTCACCTTGAACTTTATTTATCATTTCCTTCACTTCATTTCTATTGTTGGAAAAGTTATTTATCATGGATTCTTTAGTTTCTTCTCTCTTTTCAACGACTTTATTCAATCTTATTTTATTGAGAAAATTAGATATTATTATATTAATATGTGCTATATCCTTATCAGATAAAATAGGGTTTACTTGAATCCAAGGGCTAGATATACTAACTAAAGGAATAGTACTAATAATTAAATCACAATTTATCTTATCCTTGTCCACATATTCCTTCAGCTTATGTGAAGATATTATCTCCAGTATATTTAATTTAAAGTGCTTTGATAATCTTTCAGCTAAAAAGTGTGAAGTTCCAAAGCCTACATGGCAAACAATAATTACATTAGGAATAATAAGATTTTGTCTCATCTTTTCTAGGGAAGCTTCTATATGCATTAATATGTAAGAACTTTCATCTTCATTAATTCTTACATTAAGATTTTCCTCCAAAAAGCTAATATTATCCCTAATTATTTTAAAATCTTCAGGATAGGTGGCAATAAGCTGTCCCTTATATGGATTTATTAAAGTGTCTCCTTCTTTTATTCTGTGGCAAACTCTAGCTACATGAGCTGTTAAAAATTCCTGTAACTTATATTCTTCTTGAAGGCTTATATTGAAATCTTGAGATAAGTTATACAAAAATCCCTTAACTATTATATAGTAATTCATCATATCTTGATTAACAGGGGTGGTATTTTTATAAGTTATTTTATATCTTAATTTATCAGCTAAGTATAGAATATCTCCTCTAGAGAATTCTCTATCACCCATAATTAACTTTAATACATAGCCGGATATTTCATAGAAGATATCATTGGAGTTATTATTTATTACATAGGATTCTTCTATATTTCTATTTTTATCTAATCTATAGCATACAATACAAAGAAGTATTAATATTTCATTAAAATCTATATCTGTCATGACTACCTGGAAGTGCGGTTCAAGAATGCAAAGAGCATTTTCAACCATAGATTTGTAAAAATCAAAGTTAATCTGATTCTTTATATAAGAAAGACATATATCTACTGAAGTATTATCTAAGGAGTTTATATTAGAAAGCTCCTTTTCTTTTAAGAAGCTATATATCACGTTTCTTCTGATACTTTCATCTATATCTAAAATATAACCATGTCTTTTATTTTCGGAGAAAAATATACCATGTTTACTTAATATATCACCAGCGGAAGAAATATCCTTCTTTATTGTACTTCTACTAGCAAATAGAGTATCTTCAAGGTCTGCAATGGTTATTGGGGTGTCTGACAATAAAAGCATTATAGATATTATTATTTGCCTTTCTTCGGAAGAAAGTCTATAATCATAAAAGTCATTTTTCGTTGCAATATTTAATATTTCTTTTATTTCAGTATCAGTGCCTATAAAGGATACATTACTTCCATCTCTTAACAGTGCACCTTTGAAACTATTATCTATTAAAAGTTCTTCTATTATAGATATATAGTTCCTAATTGTACGAACATTAACATTGAAGTAATTTCCAAGCTCTGATAAATGAAACTCTTTATTCCTATTATTTATTAAAAAAACTAATAACTCGTAAACCTTATTATTCATATGAAATCCCCCTCTATAACCTTAAATTCTAGTATATAAAACTATTATAAGATAAGTTTGATCAGTATTGTAACTGTTTTCAGTATATTTATATATTTTTGAAGTTAAAACTATTCATAAATTAGAGAAAATTTTTAACCAGTTATAAAAGTTCAATATTTTTCATAAAACAAGTAATTTCATTGCCCTTTTCTATATATTTTTTTGAATATATAATTAAGCCATAGAAAGATTTGGTTTATTTTTACATCTAAAACTGAATCAGATAATTAATAAACAATTATAAATATAAAAATAATTGGTAAAGGAGTAAGTTATGGTGGAGAAAAAATTAACAGTAAAAAATAAAACAGGCATTCATGCTCGCCCAGCTTCTCAACTGGTGAAAGAGTGCTCTCGATTTAAAAGTAAAGTATACATTAAAACTGATGATAAGGAAATTAATGCAAAGAGTATAATAAATCTTTTATCTTCTGGTATATCTCAAGGAACAAAAATTACTCTCTGTACGGAAGGAGAAGATGAAGTAGAAGCTTTAGAAGTTATATCTAGTTTTATTAATAACTTAATAGATTAATTAATGAAATCTCTTTCTATATGGAGGTGATGTTATGAGAAAAGAGATAGATAAAATTCCTTGTCTTTACTGCGGAGAGAAGACTGATAACAGAAAATTTATAATAAATCCTAAAGCAAGGGAGGAACTGCCTTGTTGCAGCACTGAATGTATGCAGGAGGTTAGGAAATTTATTGATTGGGATAGTCATAATAGAATGAAGCTATACATCATGTTATTTGCCTTTGTTATTTTAAATTTAATTTTTATTGGATTTAATTTTGATTCTAGGTGGAGAAATTTACCGCTTTTGTTTATGGCTACTGCTGTTTACTTTTACCCCTTAATTTTTACCCGCTATATTAGGTATCAAGGATTGGGAATTAAAAAGACAGTTAAAGTTACGAAGGTTATTAGCCTTCTTATAGCAGCATTTAGCATTATATTAATAGTGAATTATTAATTCTATAATCTATAGGAAAATAGAAAAGTTTTTAAGGAGAAAAGTAAATGAAATTACTAAATAAAGATTTAATTATTATGAACGCTGATGTATTTTCAGCTGAACAAGGTATAAGATTAGCAGCAGACTTATTCCTTAAGTATGGATATGTAAAGGAAGGCTATGGAGATGCTGTTGTTGAGAGGGAAAAAAATTACCCCACAGGGCTTCCTGGTAAAGGAATTAACATTGCAATTCCACACACTAATAATAAACTTGTAAATAAGCCAGGTATTGCGGTAATTATTCCTAAAAAGCCTATTAAATTTACTATGATGGGTACAGATGATGAAATTTTGGATTGTGAGATTATTATTCCTTTAGTGGTTTTTGATTCACATATGCAAATAAATATGCTAAAAAAAATGATGAAAATTATTCAAAATGGAGAGTTACTTAAGATGATTCGGGACTCCAAGAGTAAAGAAGAAATATTAGCGTGTTTAATTTCTCTAGAAGAGAATTAAAAATAAAAAAATAGAAGGGGGAATTTATTATGAGACCAGTAAAAATTTTATCAGTTTGTGGTTCAGGTACAGTTAGTTCTGCAATGCTTTCATCAAAGCTAGAGGATGTTTTGGAGGAAAATGGCTATTCTATGGATGCAACAGAAGTTGCTCCTGGTGGTGTACCTCTTGCAATGCAAGCAGGTAAATATGATTTAATAGCATATACAAGCCCTGTAGATGGGAACTATGGAGTTCCAGTATTAAATGCTACTCAATTCTTAGTAGGAATCAATGAAGATGAATTCGTTGAACAATTGTTAGAAATACTAAAAGGCTTAAATTTATAAAAAATACAAAAATATAATTTGTAAGGAGAGAATATAATGTCAATTTTTGATTTTTTGAAATCCTTTTTTGATACTTTTGGTAACTATATAACAGTGCCTATAATCATTTTTGTAATTTGTTTGTTCTTTAAGGCGCCTGTTAAAAAAGCATTTGCATCAGCAGTATTAATCGGTGTAGGTCTAAAGGGTATGGCATTTATTACTAGTGCTTTTGGAAGTGTTCTTTCAGAATTGGTTAAACAAATTGTTGATTATACAGGTTTAAGCCTTCCTGCTCTTGATATAGGTTGGCAAGCTGTTGCGTCCGTTGCTTATTCCACTAATATAGGTATGATGTTCATCGGTGTAGGACTTATTTTTCAAATAATATTATGGCTTATAAAATGGACAGATATATTTATGCCTTCAGATTTATGGAATAATTATTCAATTATAGTATGGGGGTCAATGTTATTCCAACTTAGGAATAATCTAATCTTAGCCTTTGCTTTAATGCTTTTCATAAATTTAGTAACACTATTAATTTCAGAAGTAGTACAAAAGCGTTGGTCTGTGTACTACAAATATCCAGGTTGTGCTATGACAGCTCCTCACCATATGGGTGATGCACCAATGTATCTTGGTCTTAATATCATCTTCAGTAAATTAGGTATGGATAAAATAAAGGTAAATCCGGACACTATCCGTAAGAGAATTGGATTCTTAGGAGAACCAATGTATATAGGAATAATAGTTGGTCTTATTTTAGGAGTAGTAGGAAACTTTAGTAATCTTGGTACTATGAAGGCTTGGGGCCAAATTGCTAATGTAACTGTTACCTGCTCCGCAGTAATGGCAATATTCCCTAAAATAGCTGGTATATTTGCTTCTGGATTCACAGCTTTAACAGACTATTCAAGAAAAACTCTTAAAAAGAGTAAATATGGAAAGAATAGAGAATTTATAATATCTGTAAACGATGCCTTAGGGTATGGAGAAGCTGCTACTCTTACTACTGGATTATTAGTTATTCCGTTTGCTGTATTAATAGCTTTCTTATTACCTGGAAATGTAGTTATCCCTGTTATGGTATTGCCTTCATTACCTTATATGGTAGAAGTTCCTGTTTGTTTATCTAATGGTAATATTATGAAGTCGTGGGTAATGGCATGTATAGTATTTATAGCAAAGATTCTTATGGCTTCATATTGGGCAGGCACATTTACTCAAGTTGCTGCTAATGCAGGTTTTGAGTCTGCTATAACAGCATTAGCTGGGGGTACATTAATAATTGGATTTATAATGTCAAACTGTACAGCTGGACTTATAACCATGGCATTTTTAACAATGAATCCTATTATAATCGGAGCTGTAGTAGTAGCTTATCTTGTATTATATGTATTATTTAAAAAGAACAAAGCTTCTGTTCATGAATATCTTGAAAACTTAGCTCTTGGTAACCAGGATTCTGAATCAACAGTAGTTAGCTAAATTATATAATTTATTTTATTAAAGATACTGTTTGATTCTTAAAAAAAGACAAACAGTATCTTATTTACAGAAGATTAAAGTTTTATAAGATATATAAATGATCGCAATATTGAAAGGAGAATAAACAATGAAAATATTAGTTATAGGTGATCGTATCGTAAGCTGTGAACTTCTAGTTGAAGCTGCACAAACTCTTTCTATTAATGAAGAAGTTACTATAAAAGAAATCCTTTGGGATAGTGAGAGCAGGCAGGATTTTCAAAAGAAAGCATTAAACATAGAAAAAAGTGGTCCTGAAGCAGAAGAGATTCCAGTAGAGGCATATAAAGAAATAGAAGATACAGATATATTACTAACACACTTTTGCCCAGTTCCTAAAGATTTAATAGATAAAGGTAGGCAATTAAAGCTAATAGGTACTTGCCGTGGTGGTATGGAGCATATAGATATTGATGCTGCTACAGCAAAAAACATACCAGTTATACATTGTATTCGTAACGCAGAGGCTACTTCAGATTTTGCTGTAGGATTAATGTTTGCTGAAACAAGAAATATTGCAAGAGCTCATGCAGCAATAAAAAATGGTAATTGGAGAAAGGATTATATTAATAATAATTATACTACATCAATGAGAGATATGACTGTAGGTATTGTAGGTTTAGGTCATATAGGAAAGCTAGTAGCTGAAAAATGTATCGGAATAGGAATGAAGGTTATAGCTTATGATCCATTTATAACTCAAGGAAAAATAAATGATATAGGATTAAAGGTAACAATGGTTTCTTGTGAAGATATATTTAAAACCTCTGATATTGTATCTTTGCACCTAAGGGTTACTCCTGCTACTAAAAACTTTGTCAATGAAGATTTAATCAAATTAATGAAGCCTACAGCTTATTTAATAAACACATCAAGAGCAGGGGTATTAGATAAGAATGCTTTAGTTAATGCCTTGGAAAAGAAAATAATAGGTGGTGCTGCCTTAGATGTTTTTTGGGAAGAACCATTATCTTCAGAAGATCCAATTTTACAGTTAGACAATATAACTTTAACTCCTCATAATGCAGGTAATGTTGTAGATGCTCTGCCAAAGTCACCGCTGCTGCTTGCAAGAACTATAAATGATTTTTGGAAAACAGGTAAAAGTGATATGGTAATTAATTTAAATAAATAGAAATATGGAAGGAAGTAATAATTATGTTAATGGAAAAAGAGAGATTAGAAGTTGTTGAATATGGAAAATTAATGAGTTCCTCTGGTCTTAGCAAAGGAACAAGTGGAAATATAAGTATATATAATCCGAAAACTGGATACATGGCAATAAGCCCATCTGGTATAGGCTACTTTGAAACTCAGCCTGAAGATGTTGTAATTATGGATTTAGATGGAAATATAATTGATGGTACAAAGAAACCCTCTAGTGAGCATGATCTTCATAGCATATTTTATAAAGAAAAACCTGATGCTAGGGCTGTTGTTCATACTCACTCTACCTATTGTACAACTTTTGCATGTTTAAATCAGCCGTTAAAGGCAGTTCACTATGTAATAGGAGGAGCTGGAGTGGCTACAGTACCTTGTGCTGAATATGCAACATTTGGTTCACCAGAACTTGCTCACAATGTAATCACTGCTTGTAGTAAGGGAAAGGCAGTACTTTTAGCAAATCATGGTCTTGTTACCTGTGGTCCTAGCCTTAAAAAAGCTTTTGGTTTAGCAGTAAATATGGAGTTCGTAGCAGAAATGCAATGGCGTGGAATGGCAGTAGGAAAACCTGTTGTTCTAGAAGATAAGGAAATGGACCATGTTATGGAATGCTTTAAATCCTATGGACAACCAGCAAAAAAATCTGAAGAAAATAAGGATGGCAATAGCTATTAAGGGAGAATGCCTATGTTGCGTGCTGTTTTATATAAAGAAGAAGATCTTCGTATAGAAGAATGTCCCATACCCGAGATAGGTCCGGGAGATGTTTTAGTAAAAAATGAGATTTCTACCACCTGCGGTACTGATGTTAAAATATACAAACGTGGATATCCTCTGCTAAAGCCGCCTCATCCTTTTGGTCATGAATTTTCAGGGATAATTGCTGCTGTAGGAAAAGATGTAAATGGATTTAAAGAAGGGGATAGGGTTGCTGTTCATAATACAGCTCCCTGTAACCAATGCTACTTCTGCAAAAAGGGACTTCCTTCTATGTGCGAAGATATGTTATTTAATAGAGGAGCTTATTCAGAATATGTTAAGGTTCCTGAAAGAATAGTAAAGCAAAATATGTTTCTTCTAGATAATTCTATTTCATATAAAACGGCTTCTTTAATGGAACCATTCTCTTGTGCTGTCTACGGAATAGATAATTGTCCTATTCATCCTGGAGATGTGATAGTAGTTAATGGAGCGGGTCCAATAGGTCTTATGTTTGCAAGGTTGGCAGTTATATCTGGCGCAAAAGTAATAGTAACAGACATGATGGATAATAGACTTAAATTAGCTTCAAAGCTTGGGGTTTGGAAAACCGTAAATGTTAGTGGGCTAGAAGATAGTGTGGAAGCTATAAAAGCTTTAACTGATAATAATAGAGGGTGTGATGTAGTTATTGAGGCTACTGGTATCATTGATGTATGGGAAAAAAGTGTAAAGATGGCTCGTAAGGGTGGCTTTGTACTACTTTTTGGTGGAACTAAGTCCAACAGCATCCTACATGTAGATGCCACTCTACTTCATTATTCACAGATAACTATAAAGGGTGTTTTTCACACTACACCACTCCATGTCATGACTGCCCTGGAGCTTCTTAAGATGGGAGTTATATCTAGTGAAGATTTTATTCAAAATGAATATAAACTTGAAGATTTAGAGTTAGCTATTAGGGAGCATGCATCAGGAAAAGTAATAAAGAATTGTATTGTATATCCATAGATAAAGGAGAAGAAGATAAATGTATTCTATTAAATTTGGTTGTGAAAGAATGTTCTGTGGTGAAAATGCCGTAATGGGATTAAAGAATTTACCAGCTGAGCGAAAAAAGGCATATATAGTTATGAGCGGTACCATATTACAAGATATAGGATCTTTAAAAATTGTAACTGATGTTTTAGAAGAGGCTGGCTTTAAATGGAAGACCTATACTGATGTTGAAGCAGAGCCAAGTTTCCAAAGTGTTCTCCGTGGTGCAACTGATATGAAGGAATTTGAACCGGACTGGATAATTGGTTTTGGGGGAGGCTCTGCTATGGATGCTGCAAAAGCCATGTGGGTATTCTATGAGAACCCAGAATATACACAAATTGAGGATGTTATGCCTCCTAATGAAATAAAGAATCTTAAAGTAAAAGCTAGGATTGCTTGCATTCCTACCTCTGCAGGAACTGGTAGTGAAGCTACAAGAGCTGCCCTAATTAAAGATCCTGTAAAAAGGAAAAAGTATTCTATTCGTTGTATGAATGGAAGAATGGTTCCAGACGTTGCTATCCTTGATCCAATTTTTACTGTATCAATGCCAAAAAGCCTAACAGCAGCTTCAGGAATGGATGCACTAACACATGCTATAGAGTCTTATGTTACTCCATTAGCTAATCCTTATTCTGATGCTATGGCATTAGCTTCATTCATTAATGGTTATGAAAATTTAGCAGAATGTTATGAAAATGGAAATAATATGGAGGCTAGAGGAAAAATGCTAGCAGCTTCTTGTATGGGGGGAATAGCCTTCTCCAACTGTGCTTTGGGACTTGTTCACAGTATAGCCCATACATTTGGAGCAGAATATAATATACCTCATGGTTTGGCAAATGCCATAGTTTTACCTTATGTTATAGAGTTTAATTCTAGCAGTAAGGAAACAAAGGAGCGATATGATCAATTAGCACATTATGTAGGTGAAACTTCTCTTCTACAAGGAATTTTGAAACTGAGAAAGAGAGTAGATATACCTCCTACTATGAAGGCTGTAGTTCCCAATGATAAGGATGTCCTAGAGAAGTTAGATACATTAATAGAAAAGGCTTTTGGAGATGTTTGTACACCATTCACTCCAGTAAAACCTACACATGAAGAAATGAGATCCTTAATATTAAAGATTTATTACGGAAAAATAAAACAATAGGTTTTTTAGTAAGATTTCTTAAAAAATTAAACTCTAAGATATTTAATAAAAAATAATATCTTGGAGTTTTTACATTTTGTGCCCAGTTTTTCATAGTTTCAATAAGAATATATCTATATACTACCTTTAGAAGTAAATTTGAAAAAAGAAAGGTATTTTTCGTTACAAAAGTAGAAAGTCTGAAAAGTATAAACTAAAATAAATAGTCTTAAATTTAATTTATATGATAAAATGAAAATAAAGGCTATTTTCAAAGAATATAAGCAAAATTTAAATATAGAGTAATTTAAAATTTAATCTTATATTTATAGATAGTTATGTTAAATATAATAAAAAAGAAGGAAGAGTTAAATATGGCTAAAAAAAAGGTTTATGCAGTTAAAGTAGGTAGAGAAATAGGTATATTTGATAATTGGAATGAGTGTAAAAAAAGCATAGATGGTTTTCCAGGAGCAAAATATCAAGGATTTTCAACACTTGAAGAAGCTAACGAATTTTTAGGAATAGTTATTTCTAAAGAGGATATAAAAAGTAAAGAGAAAAAAGTAGAGTATAATTTAGAGAAAGAAAGCCTTATTACACCAATCAGAAGTTCTGCTAAAATAAATGTTTTTAAATCTTATATAGATTACAATGAATTAAAAGATAAATATGAATTTATTGCATTTGTAGATGGTAGTTATGATAAAGAAAGCAAAACATATGGCTCAGGTGTAGTAGTATTAGATTTAGCCAATAATGAGCATAAGCTTTATTCTTGTGCTGGTTATGATAAATGGAATCAATGGAATATCGTAGGAGAGTTAGAGGCAACAAAATTAGCTTTAAATATAGCAAAAGAAGAATATAAGGCTAAAAGAGTAGCAATATATCATGATTTGAAAAACATTTCATTATGGGCTAGCGGAGAATGGCAAGCCAAAAATGAATATACACAAGAATATGTAAAAAATATTGAGAAATTTAGTAATGAAATTGAAATATGTTTTATAAAAGTTAAAGCTCATAGTAACGAAAGTATATATAATGACTTAGCAGATGAAACTGCTAAAAATGCTATTGTAGAATATAATAATAATTATATTAATAATGATAATATCAATAATGATGACATTAGTATAAAGAGGAATATATCACAAGACGAATCGAAGTTCTTTATAAATGTACCAAATGAACTATATGAAAAATTTGATGACAAATGTAAAAAATTAAACATATCACATGATATAGCTATTATAAATTTAATAGAAGAATGGCTAAATTAAAAATATAAATTATAGAAAGGGGGCACCTGACTTTATAGTCAGGAAAATTTATGAGCAATAAGATTAGAGTAGGTATTGTAGGGTATGGAAACCTTGGAAAAGGTGTAGAATTATCCTTAGCACAAAATTCAGATTTTGAATTAGAGGCTATTTTTACAAGGAGAAATCCAGATAAGTTAGTAGCAACTTCAAAAATGTTACATATTTCAGAAATTGAGAATTATAAGGGGAAAATTGATGTTATGATTCTTTGTGGAGGTTCTGCCACTGATTTGCCACAACAGACGCCGGAGATTGTAAAAATGTTTAATACGGTAGATAGTTTTGACACTCATGCTAAGATACCAGAATATTTTAGTATGTTAGATGATGTAGCAAAAAGCTCTGGTACTATTGGACTTATATCAGTTGGTTGGGATCCAGGATTATTTTCATTAAATCGTCTTTTAGGGGAGGTAGTACTTCCAAGAGGAAAAGATTATACTTTTTGGGGAAAAGGTGTAAGTCAAGGGCACTCAGATGCAATTAGAAGAGTAAAAGGTGTTAAAAATGGAGTTCAATATACGGTACCAATTGAGAGTGCTATTGAAATGGTTCGTACTGGAAAAAATAAAGAACTTTCAATTAAAGAAAAACATGAAAGAATTTGTTATGTCGTGCCAGAGGATGGGGCTAATTTAGAGGACATAAAAAATGAAATTGAAAATATGCCAAACTATTTTGCGCACTATAACACAACAGTGAACTTTATAACTGAAGAAGAAATGAATAAGAATCATAAAGGGATGCCACATGGTGGGTTTGTTATTCGTACAGGAATTACTGGAGAAAGTACAAATCAAAGAATGGAATTCAGTTTAAAACTTGATAGTAATCCAGAGTTTACTTCAAGCGTGTTAGTAGCTTATGCAAGAGCAGTTTATAGATTATATAAAGAAGGTCAAAGGGGAGCTCGTACTGTACTAGATATACCATTTAGCTATTTATCACCAAAATCAGCTGAAGAATTAAGAAAAGAGTTATTATAGAATTCCATAAATATAATAAAAGGAGCCTAAAAATATGGCTCCTTTTACTATACTTATTTTTACTTATTATAAATAAGATAAATAGAGTAAAAAATTACTTTTCATGTCACAAATAACATATTGAATCATTCATGACTATAAGCTTGTAACTTATTGATTAAAACGATATCAGAATATAGAATATGAGTATAGAAAAGAAACGGCCGTTTTTATAAATTTTAGTTATAATTTAAAACTTAGTCGCAGTAATTATAAAATTAATATTAGGAGTGATTGTTATGAAAAGATATAATGTTGTTATAGTTGGTGGTGGAAGTACATTTACACCAGGATTTTTAAAATCATTTTGTAGATTGAAGGAAGAATTTCCATTAAATAAATTAGTTTTATTTGATATAGATGCAGAAAGACAAGAACCAATTGGTGAGTTTGGAAAAATATTAATGAAGGAAAGATATCCAGAGGTTGAATTTAGCTATACTACAGATATCGAAGAAGCTTATACTGATATGGATTTTGTATTTATGCAAATGCGTGTAGGTGGACTTAAGATGAGAGCCCAAGATGAACATATTCCATTAAGTATGGGGCTTATTGGACAAGAAACCTGTGGAGCTGGTGGAATGGCTTATGGATTAAGATCTATAGTAGGAATGATTGAAGCTGTTTATGATATAAGAAAATATTCTCCAAATGCATGGATATTAAATTATTCTAATCCAGCAGCTATAGTTGCAGAAGCATTAAGAAGAGAATTTCCAAATGATAAGAAAATTTTAAACATATGCGATCAACCTGAAAATGTTGTACGTTCATGCAGTAGACTATTAGGATGTGACTGGAAGGATTTAGATCCTGTATATTTTGGATTAAATCACTATGGATGGTTTACTAATATATATGATAGAAAGACAGGAGAAGATTTATTACCTAAATTAAAGCAATTAATAAAAGAAAGAGGATTTTTACCTCAAGATGCAGAGCAAAGAGATAAATCTTGGTTAGATACTTATGGAATGGTCCAAACAATAATGGAAGACTTCCCTGATTACTTACCAAACACTTATGATCAATATTATTTATATCCAGAATATAAAGTTTCACATCTTGATCCAAACTTTACAAGAGCTGATGAAGTTATGGCTAATAGAGAAAATCGTGTATTTAATGAATGTAGAGAAGTTGCAGCTGCGGGTACAACAGAAGGCAGAGTAAAAATTGAAAGTGATGCTCATGCTGAAATGATGATAGAAGTAGCTCAATCAATAGCTTACAATCAAAATAGAAGATATATTATAATAACAGAAAATAATGGATCAATAAACAATATGCAAGATGATGCAATGGTAGAAGTAGTTGCAGAACTTGGTATAAATGGACCAAGACCTATGGGGGTTGGAAACATACCTCAATTTTACTTAGGATTATTAGTTAATCAAGTATCAAGTGAAAAATTACTAGTGGATGCTTATTATGAAAAATCATATTCTAAAGCACTTCAAGCATTTACTTTAAATAGATTAGTTAATGATGCTAAGAAAGCAAGAAAAGTATTAGATGCATTAATAGAAGCAAACAAAGGCTACTGGCCAGAGTTTAAATAGTAATTGTGTATGGAGCTGCCTATATTGAAAGCTTTGAATTGTATATCAATTTGGCAGCTCATGCTATAAAAGCCTTTAAAATAAATTTAGAAAAGGGGAATTATAAATGAGAAAAAATAATAATAAAGTTATGGGTTTTTTTTCAGCTCTTGGTAGAAGCTTAATGTTACCAATAGCTACTTTAGCAGCAGCAGGGCTATTATTAGGATTAACATCTGCACTTCTAAAACCACAAGTTCAAGATTTGCTACCATTTTTAAAATTACAATCATTTAATTATATAATAACCGTTATAAAAACGATTACTTCAACTGTATTTGGTATGATTCCGGTATTATTTTCAATATGTATAGCATTTGGACTAGCAAAAGAAGAAAAAGAAATTGCTGCATTTGCAGGATTTATAGGATATTATGTTTTTCTATTAAGTGCATCTTTAGTAATAGGATCAGGATTCTTTGATTTTAGTTCACTAAAAATGTCAACTATCTTAGGTATAGCAGATACAATAGAGATGGGTGCATTTGCAGGGATGATAACAGGTATATTAACCGCAGTTCTTCATAATAAGTTTTTTAATGTTGATTTTCCTGTTGCAATCGCTTTCTATGGAGGAAAAAGATTTGTTGCTATTGTAGTTATTGGAGCTATGACGCTTTTAGGACAAGTAATGCCATTTATTTGGGTTCCAGTTTCATCAGTAATTAACTGGTTAGGATCTTTAATAGCAAGTTTAGGATCAGTAGGAGTATTTATATTTGGTTTCTTAGAAAGAATATTAATTCCAACTGGATTACATCATGTTTTAAATGGAGTATTCCGTACTACATCTGTTGGTGGAGTATATCAAGGAGTTGAAGGGTGCTTAAATATTTTCTTAAAGTTCTTTGATTCAGTTCCTATTTCAGAATTAAGACAATTTACAGCTTTCTTAGGTCAAGGTAAAATGCCATTTATGATGTTTGGTCTGCCAGCAGCAGCATATGCCATTTACAAGACTTCTCCAATAGAGAAAAAGTCAAAAGTAAAAGCATTAATGATTGCAGGAGTAGCTGCATGTTTTGTATCAGGAATTACTGAACCCTTAGAATTTGCATTTATGTTTATCGCTCCACAATTATTTTTATTCCATGCTGTTATGGGAGGAATTTCTTTTGGACTACTAAGCTTATTAGGTGTTGGAGTTGGTAATACAGGAGGCGGAGTTATAGACTTTTTAATCTATGGTGTTTTAGTTCCAGGTTCAAGATGGTATGTAATAGTTTTAGTTGGTATAGTATTTGCAGTTATATACTATTTTGTTTTCAAATGGTATTTTTCAAGCAGAAATATTTCAATAGATGTTAGTGAAGATGAAGAAGAGCTTTCTAAAGAAGAAAATGTTGGAGGAGTAACAAGTTTAGCAATAAAAATCATCGATGGACTAGGCGGATATGATAATATAATTGCTGTAAACAATTGTATATCAAGATTAAGAGTAGATGTTAAAGATATGTCTTTAATAGATGAAGCACTTTTAAAATCTACAGGTTCAATGGGAATAGTTAAACCATCAGATACTCATATTCAAGTGGTTTATGGACCAAAGATTGAAAAAATTGCTAAGCAAGTAAAAGACGCAATGAAAAGATAGATTATAAAAAAGGGCAACTTTTATGTTGCTCTTTTTTTATTCAATAATTATAAAATGTTGTTAGCTTTTAATTTATTAATATAAAGTTCTAAAATAGCTTCTATAATGAACTGAATTGATAATCTTGAATTAATATCTATTCCAAAAAAGTCCTTCCGTTCAATTTCACCATATAAGGTTATATCAGCTATACTAGCTAATTCGCTAGAAGGGTCTGAGGTGATTGCAATTACGATAGCAGAATTGGATTTACTTAGGGCTGCTGTCTTTATAATTGGTATTGTAGCTCCACCTGAGCTCCCAATAATCATAATATCATTTGAAGTCATACGAGAAGCAGCACGATAAATAAGTGGTGGATCAATATAAAATGTAGAAGATCTATTTAAGGATAATAGCGTATTAGAGAGATATTCTAGAGGCATTTGTGTAAGACCTCTAGCAAAAATATGAATATTTTTATCACTACATAAGCAATTTACTATATAATTTAAATCCTCTACATTGAGCTTCTCAACAGTGTTCTTTAATCTTTTAAGGCTATTTGGAATTATATCATTTATTTCAGAAGATTTATTTTCTAATGTATTATTAGATAATAAATCATTTTTATGTAAATTATCAGATTTTAATTTGAATTTTAAATCACTAAATCCTTTTAAATTTAATTTATGGCATAAACGAGAGATAGTCGCAGTAGATACATAAGTATTTTGTGCTAATTGATTAATATTCATTTTTATAACTTCATCCTTATGAGAAATAATATATTGTAATATAATATCCTCATTTGAAGTTAAAGATTTAACAGCATCAGAATCAAAATTATTAAGCACTTTATCTCTCCTTCCTTTAAACATTATTATTATTTTTAGAATTACTTAAATGATAGAAATAATACTCTAATAACATATCAACTATATAAAAATAGAAATTCTATTTGATATATCATAATTAGAAAAAGAACGTTCTTTTGAATAAAAGTATAGAGTAATATTAGCTATCTGCGATAAAGGACTGCTTGTAAGTGGAGCAATAGCTATAATAGGAACGTTATTGCTTTGGGCAAGTCTAGCAATTTTTAATATAGATGGTTCATTTCCAGTAACACTTACTAAAATTAAAACATCATTTTTAGTAAAACTAATAGTAGAATCCAAAGACAATTTATCTATTTTATATAAGATTACAGATCGATCAACTGCCAAGAGATATCTTTGCATATATTCAGAAATTACATTTGTTATCCCAGTAGAAAATAAATGGATTTTTTTATCACTCAAGAGGTAACTTATTACTGATTCTATATTCTTAGTATTTAGAAGACGACCAGTATTTTCAACTTGAGAATATAAATCTAATAATATGTTATCATCAGACAAAGGATTACTATTTAAAGTTTTTTTAGAAGCAAGGTTATTTTTTAATACAAATTTTAATTCCGAATAGCCACTAAAATTTAGCTTTTTACATAAACGTAAAATTGTAGCTGTTGATGAAAATACATTCTCAGATAACTCATGGATACTCATACTTAGGACTTTAGATGCATTATTATCAATATATTGTAATATGGATAATTCACTTTTAGTGAGATTACTTAAAACCTCATTATCAATAGAATCTAACAATAAATATCCCCCTTTCATCATCATAAATTCAGTTTATCAAAGGGGGCAATAAATTGCAATAAGGATAAAAAGCTATAATTTTATTTAAATTTAGATTACCTAAAAGCAATGAATAAAAAGATTACATATATCTATGTTTTACAATATTTATAAAAATAGCTTTTAACATAACTTATGATAAAATGTTGGGATAATTTGAATTAAGTATTATAAGAAAATTAAAATGTTATTAATGAAGAAATTTCATTTTTATTTTATATTGATTCAATTAAAGAAAGGAAGTGAAATACAGTAATGAAATTAATACTAAAATATTTAAAAACTATAAGCCATTTATTCTTTTAAACATAATATCGGTATTTGGATTTGCTTTAGTAGAGCTTGGAATTCCTACTATTATGGCTAAGGTTATAGACAATGGAATAATCAATAATGATATTACTTATATAAGAAAAATGGGATTTGTTATAGCATTTATATCTATAATTGGAGTTATTGGAACAATATTATTAGGGTATTGTTCATCTAGAATTTCAACAGGTATTACTAGAGATATAAGAAATGATATATTTAAAAAAGCACAGGAATTTTCGCATACAGAATACGATAAATTTGGAGTGTCATCACTTATAACAAGAACTACAAATGATGCTTTTGTTCTTTTACAGTTTACTAATACACTTTTAAGAACAGCTTTACTTACACCTGTAATGTTTACTGTAAGTTTAATAATGATACTTAGAACCAGTTTATCATTATCTCTGATTTTAGCCGTAGTAATTCCATTTATAATTTTAGGAGTTGTAGTAATAGTAAAAACTTCAGAACCTTTATCAGAAAAATTACAAGAGAGGTTAGATAAACTAAATAGAATTTCTAGAGAAAATCTAACAGGAATAAGGGTAATTAGAGCTTTTGGAAATGATAAATATGAAGGAAAAAGATTTGAGAAAACTAATGATTTGTATGCAGATACATCTAAAAAGTTAAATAAGCTTATGGCAGTCTCAGCCTACCTTCTTTTTCTTACTTAACATAGCAATTATTGTTATATTTTGGGTTTCAAGTAAGATGATAAATATAGGAGTACTTCAAGTTGGTCAATTAGTAGCTTTTATAGAGTATTTATTCCATGCAATGTTTTCTATTATGCTATTTTCAATGGTATTTGTTATGTATCCTAAAGCTCAAGTATCTGCTAATAGAATTACCGAGATTTTAAATGAAAATCCTATAATAAAAAATCCTGAAAATGGGATTAAGAAAACAGAAATAAAGGGTGTTATTGAATTTGATAATGTATCATTTACTTATCCAAATGGAGAAGTTCCTGTTCTTAAAGATATATCCTTTAAAGCTGAAAAGGGAGAAACTATTGCTTTTATAGGAAGTACAGGTAGTGGTAAAAGTACATTGATTAATTTAATACCAAGATTTTATGATGTTACCAAAGGAAGTATAAAAATAGACGGAATAGATGTAAGAGAATATGATTTAAAGGCTTTACGTAAAAAGATAGGTTTTATTCCACAGAAAAATCTTTTGTTTACAGGTAGTATTGCAAGCAACATAAAATTTGGTAAGAAGAATGCCAAAACTGGAGAAATAGAATATTCAGCTAAAGTTGCTCAAGCATATGATTTTATTTCTAGTAAACCCAAAAAGTTTGATGAACCAATAAGTGAAGGTGGATCAAATGTATCAGGAGGACAAAAGCAGAGGCTTTCAATAGCCAGGGCTATAGTTAGAAAGCCAGAAATATATATTTTTGATGATAGTTTTTCAGCTTTAGATTTTAAAACAGATGCAGTTTTAAGAAAAAGGCTTAAAGCTGAGACAAGGGATTCGGTAGTATTAATAGTGGCTCAAAGAATAGGTTCTATAATGGATGCTGACAAAATTATTGTATTAAATGAAGGAGAAGTTGTAGGAATAGGTGCTCATAAGGAACTTTTAAAAAATTGTGAAATATACCATGAAATTGCAATATCACAACTTACAGAGGAGGAATTAGCATAATGAATAAATTCAAGTTAGTAGTAAAAAAGATTTCTCCTTTTGTTAATAAGTATAAATGGTCTTTCTTCGGAGCTATTTTATTTATAATTTCATCAGCAGTTTTTGTAGCAATAGCGCCAAGAACTGAAGGATTAATAATTACTCAATTAATTAAAGATGTTGAAGATATGGTAAAAGGAGTTACCGGGGCTTCAGTTAACTTTAATTATATAATTAAAGTATTAATATTGCTATTTCTGATTTATATAGGAAGTGCTGGCTCAACTTTTATAGCAAGCTTTTTATTAACAAATGCAATTCAAAATACTATGAGGGATATTAGAAATGAAGTTCAAAGAAAAATAAGTAGACTTCCTATAAGATATTTTGATAGTCATAGTTATGGTGATGTGCTAAGTAGAATTACAAATGATGTTGATACTATTTCAAATGCATTACAGCAAAGCTTTATTCAAGTAATAAATGCTATTTTATCACTAAGCTTAGCTCTTATAATGATGTACTCAATTAATGTTAAACTTGCAATATTAGCAACTCTAATAATACCATTAAGTATTTTAATTACTAATATAATAGTAA
The DNA here is from genome assembly GCF_000401215.1 of Clostridium sartagoforme AAU1. GTDB lineage: Bacteria > Bacillota > Clostridia > Clostridiales > Clostridiaceae > Clostridium > Clostridium sartagoforme. The sequence continues at coordinate 28,688 of NZ_ASRV01000167.1, forward strand.
AAAAATCACAAGGGTTATTTAATAAGCAACAAGCAGCTTTAGGAAGACTTAATGGAAGAGTTCAAGAAATGTATACTGGCTTTAATGAAATAAAGTTATATGGTAAAGAAGAAGATTCATTAAGTGATTTTATAGAAGCAAATGAAGAATTGTGTGCAGCAGGCTTTAAAGCTCAATTTATATCAAGTATCATGTCGCCTTTAGTAAGTCTTGTTAGCTATTTAGGAATAGCAGCAATAGGTGTTGTAGGTGCTATAACAGTAATATCAGGAGGCATAACTGTTGGTAATCTTCAAGCATTTATACGTTATATTTGGCAAATAAATCAACCTTTATCTCAAGTAACTCAATTATCATCAGCAATACAATCAGCAGTAGCTGCAGCTCATAGGGTAATTGAATTTTTAGAGGAAGAAGAAGAGGTGAAAGTTTCAAATAATACTAATAAACTTGAAAATCCAAAAGGAAATGTAAGTTTTGAAAATGTAAAGTTTGGGTACAATGAAGATAAGATATTAATAGAAGATTTAAGTGCAGAGATTAAAAGTGGTCAAATGGTAGCTATAGTTGGACCAACTGGAGCAGGTAAAACTACTTTAATTAACCTTTTAATGAGATTTTATGAAATTCAAAGCGGCTCAATTAAAATTGATGGTGTAGATATAAAAGATATGAAACGCGAAGATTTAAGAGCTATGTTTGGTATGGTTCTTCAAGATACTTGGTTATTTAATGGAAGTATTTATGATAATATTGAATATGGTAGATTTGGTGCATCAAAAGAAGAAATAATAGAAGCTGCTAAGATTGCAAATGTTCATCACTTTATTAAGACCTTGCCAGATGGATATAATATGATTTTAAACGAAGAGGCATCAAATATATCTCAAGGAGAAAAACAACTTTTAACTATAGCTAGGGCAATACTTAAAGATCCGGCTATATTAATTTTAGACGAAGCTACAAGTTCGGTAGATACTAGATTAGAATTATTACTACAAAAAGCTATGAGAAATATAATGAAGGGTAGAACTAGTTTTGTTATAGCGCATAGACTTTCAACAATAAAAAGTGCTGATTTAATACTAGTAATTAACAATGGAAATATAATAGAGCAAGGAACTCATGAAGAGTTAATTAAGCAAGACGGTTTTTATAAAGATCTTTATAATAGTCAATTTGCAGATAAAGAAGATACTAATATTAACTTATTCACATCATAATAACAATATATTGTATATTTTTAAAAATACTATGGATAAATACACAATATGTAGTATAATTATATAGATGGATAAATAATGAAATTTATCTAGTATTATTAATTTAACTATAATTTATGAGGTGTTAATATGAAAGTAAGAAAAAGAGATGGAAACTTAGTAGATTTTACTAAGGATAAAATAGTTAAGGCAATTGAAAAGGCAATGGAAGAAACTAAAATTGGAGTAGATCATAATTTAAGTGAGCAAATAGCAAATGAGGTATTTATAAGTTTATCTAATAGACCTGAAAAGTATCATGAAGTTGAAGATATACAAGATGTTGTAGAGTTCAAATTGATGGATAGTGAAAGAAAAGATGTAGCAAAAAGATATATAATATATAGAAGTGAAAAAGAAAAAGAAAGAAGAAAAAATTTAAGTAAAGAAGCCTATAAGATGATAAAAGATGATTTTGTAAGCAAATACAAACACAATTCATCTCCTATGGGTCAATTAGGTAACTTTGTTTATTATAGAACATATTCTAGATTTCTTATGGAACAAGGAAGAAGAGAGTATTGGTGGGAAACTGTAAGAAGAGCTGTAGAATATAATACTTCTATAGTGCCAACATCAAAGGAAGAAGCAGAAAAACTATATGATAATGTATTTAACCTTAGGCAATTTTTATCTGGAAGAACTTTTTGGGTAGGAAATACAAATGTTTCTAAGCAATATCCTATGAGTAATTTTAATTGTGCATTCCAAAAAATTGATTCATTCCAGGCTTTTACAGATTTGTTTTATTTACTTATGATAGGTTCTGGAGTTGGAGTAAGAGTTCTTAGAGAAGATGTAAATAAGATACCTAAACTTAGAACTAATTATAAATTAATTCATAAGGATTATATAGAGAAGCCTAAAATCCTTAGAGAAGATAGTACATCATTGGTTTTTTATAATAATACTTCAGCTGAAATTGTAATAGGAGATTCAAAAGAAGGCTGGGTTCAAGCACTAGAGCACTTCTTAAATCTTGTTGGAAGAAGTCAATATAGAAATATAAATACAATAATTATAGATTATTCTCATGTAAGACCAAAAGGAGAAAGACTTAGAACCTTTGGAGGTACAGCATCAGGACATGAAAGCTTAAAAAACATGTTCTACAAAATTGATAAGGTAATAAAAAGAAAATCACTTTTATTAGAAAAAGATAATATTAAGCTTTCACCTATAGACTGTTTAGACATTGCTAACATTATTGGAGAAAATGTTGTAGTAGGTGGCGTTAGAAGAACCGCTGAAATGGTAATAATTGATGCTAATGATGAAGAATGTATAGAAGCAAAATCTAATTTATATAAGCAAGAAGATGGCAAGTGGAGTGTTAATAAAGATTTAATTCATAGACAAATGAGCAATAATTCAATTTATTATACAAAGAAGCCATCTAGAGAAAGATTGAAATGGAATATAGAAAAAATGAGATATTCAGGGGAACCAGGATGGATAAATGCTGAAGCTGCTGAGAAGAGAAGGCCAAATATGAATGGAGTTAATCCATGTGGTGAAATATTATTAGATTCACAAGGCTTATGTAATTTAACAACTGTAAATGTATTTGCTTTTGTTAAAGAAAATGGAAGCTTAGATGAAAAAGCATTACTTGAAGCACAAAGATTATCAGCAAGAGCAGGATATAGAATGACTTGTGTAGAACTTGAACTTCCAGACTGGGATAGAGTACAGCAAAGAGATAAATTAATTGGATGTTCATTAACTGGATGGCAAGACATGATAAATGCAACTAGCTTTACTAAGGAGCAAGAAGCAGAATTGCTTAGAAAACTAAAAAAGGCAGCAAAAGATGCCGCATTAGAGTATGCTAAGGAATTAGGACAAAATGAACCACTTTTAGTAACTACAATTAAACCAGAAGGTACATTATCTCAATTACCTACAGTATCAAGTGGAGTGCATTATTCACATTCACCATACTTTATAAGACGTGTTAGAATATCAAGTGATGATCCATTAGTTAAAGTATGTGAGGAATTAGGCTATCCAGTAGTACCAGAGGTAGGCCAAAGTATTGAAAATTGCACAACTAAAGTAGTGGAATTCCCAGTTAAGGCTCCAGAAGGAAAAACTAAGTATGAAGTAAGTGCTATAGAACAACTTGAAAATTACAAGATGTTTATGGAAAACTATGTTGAGCATAATTGTTCAATAACTGTTCATGTTAGAAATCATGAGTGGGAAGAAGTTGAACAGTGGGTATGGGATAATTGGGATTCAGTTGTTGCTGTATCATTCCTGCCACTAGATGATAGTTTTTATGAGTTATTACCATATGAAGCTATAAATAAGGAAGAATATGAAAAGAGAGTGAAAGAAATGAAGCCTTTTGTACCTTCATTAATATCTAAATACGAAAAAGAAGAGGTCGAATTTGATATTGGAAATGAAGGGTGCGAAGGTGGAATTTGTCCTATTAGATAAATAAAGGAGTAAGATATATGAAGGTATTATTAGTAAATGGAAGTTCACATTTAAATGGATGTACTTATACTGCGCTTTTAGAAGTAGTAAAAGAATTAGAAAAAGAAAATATTGAAACAGAAATATTTCAGTTAGGAAATAAGCCTATAGCTGGATGTATTGGATGTGGTGCATGTCGAGATAGTAAAAGATGTTTTAGAAATGATATAGTTAATGAATTTTTGGACAAGGCTAAAGACGCAGATGGATTTATATATGGATCACCTGTACATTATGCTTCAGCTTCAGGAATGTTAACTTCATTTTTAGATAGAGTTTATTATAGTGATGGTAGTATATTTAAAAATAAGCCAGGTGCAGCTATAGTTAGTTGTCGTCGTGGTGGAGCAAGTTCAGCTTTCGATCAAATAAACAAATATTTTACAATTAGCTGTATGCCAATTGTATCTTCTCAATATTGGAATATGGTTCATGGAAATACAAGAGAAGAAGTGCTTCAAGATAAAGAAGGAATGCAAACAATGAGGACTCTTGGGAAAAATATGGCTTGGCTTCTTAGATGTATAGAAGCCGGTAAAAATGCAGGGATAGAATATCCAAAAAGAGAAGAAACAGTTAGAACTAACTTTATAAGATAAAGTTAAATATATAAGTTTGCTTATGACCTTGATTTGCTCCAAGTCAACGCAAACTTACATATTTTCACTTAAAACTGAAGGAAATTATAAAAAGACTATTACTCATTAAAAATAAGTAATAGTCTTAGCTTTTCCTAGAAAATTATCCAAAATACCGGTACTCCAATTTTGATCCCTATCTCTCGATAGGTGGGTGTCCTCACAGATATCTCAATCTCCTTCAATGCCGTCTAAGGGCCTCACATGATGGTACATTTCCTTATCTAAATATCGAACTCCCGTAGCAAATGTGTAGGTTCAAAATAGGAGCTTAACGCATATTTCAGAACTTTTAAAAAGTTTTTTTCAAGTTAGCTCTTCTTTATGAAATTATAATAACACTTTTAATTTATATGTTCAATAGATTTTAACTAGGGAATTTAATTATAAAATTCCAAGATTTTAATAAAATATCATTATAGAGCATTCTTCTCAAACAAAATTAAGTTTTTGCAAAATTTGACATGAAAAAAACTTTGTAATAGAATTTTATTAGATGGGTACATTTGTAAAAAATATAACTATATTACAAATACAAAAAATTTACTTTACGCAGAGGAGAGGCATATATGGGGTTATTTGATAGGTTAAGGGAACCTGTGTTTTTAAAGGAAAGTAGTAAAGCTATAGAGCAAATAGAAAAGTTAAAGGAATTAGAACCAAAATTAAATTCTGAAGGAAAAGAAAAAATTAAAAAAGAAATAAAATGCATTGAGTATGGAATCATAGGTGAAAAAAATATTGAGTTTGAACTAAGAAATAGTCATATGCCAATGTATATAATACATGATTTATATATAGAAAGTGATGACTTGAGTTCTCAAATAGATTATCTAGTTATTACAAAAAAGATTTGTTTTGTAATTGAGTGTAAAAATTTATTTGGAAATATAGAAATAAATAATCAAGGTGACTTTATTAGAAATATGGATTTCGGTAGTAAGAAAATTAAAGAAGGAATATACTCACCAATAACTCAGAATGAGAGACACTTAAAGTTAATGAAAAAAATAGCTATAGAAAATAAGTCAAATGTAATAATGAAATTTATTACAGATAAGCTATTTGAAAGTTCATATAAGACAGTAGTAGTTTTAGCTAATCCTAAAACTTTACTTAATTCAAGATTTGCAAAGAAAGAAATTAAGGATAAGGTTATTAGGGCAGATCAATTAGTTAGCTATATAAAAGATAATTACAATAAATCTAAAGAACTAGAAATGTCAGAGAAAGCATTATTTTCTTGGGCAGAATCCTTTCTTAAAATTCATAAAGAAAAAGATATATCTTACTTAGAAAAATATAATAAATATTTAGTTGAAGATGGCAAAACAGATTATATAAAAAGCAATATAAATATAGTTAAAGAAACTTATAATAAATACATAAGTAATAAAGTAAATATAGAAGATACAGAAATTTATAAGGAATTAAAATCTTTTCGGTTAAATAAAAGTAGGCAAGAAAATATAAAACCATATTTTATATACAATAATGAACAATTAAATGATTTAATTTCTAAAATGCCATTAAGTAATGAAGAATTAAAAAAGGTATCTGGATTTGGAGACGTGAAGATAAGTAAGTATGGGGAAGATATTATTAATATAATTAAAAAGTACCTATAAATAATTAATATATAGTACTAGATATTGATTTCTATAATTTTAGTAATAAAGGAGTCAATTAGAGTACATTCTTATTAATAGTTATAAGTTTTATACTGAAATTTTAAATTATATAGAATATTTAGTATAATAATCTATATAGAGATTATTATGTGGAGGATGAAAAATTATGAAATATAACTATGATAGAAATGATAAAGAATCAATAGAGGAATATGCAAGAAGGTTACTTAACAAAAGTTTGAGTAATATAAATACGAGTAGCAAAGAAAGTAAATTTAACAATGAAAAATCTAAGGGGAGATTAGGACAAGTTGTAGAAGAGGAGTATTTTGGATATAAAGTTAATAGCAGACAGGAAGCTGATTTCAAAGAAGTTGGAGTAGAATTAAAAGTATGTCCGTTAAAGAATATTACTAAGAAATCGAAATCAAATAGTATGAGAGAACAACTTGGATATTCAGCAAAAGAAAGAATAGTCCTTAGCATTATAGATTATTTTAAACTAAATGAAGAGTCTTGGGAAAATAACTCTATAATGCAAAAATGTAAAGAGCTTCTTTTAATGTTCTACATGAATGAGAAAGATATTCCAAAAGAAGAATTAATATTTAAAATTATAAGCTTATGGAGTCCATCTGAAAAAGATATAAAGATTATAGAGAAAGATTGGAATATAATATCGAATAAGGTTAAAGAGGGAAGAGCCCATGAGATTTCTGAAGGAGATACAATGTATCTAGGAGCGTGCACTAAAGGCAGCACAGCAGAAAAAAGTAAAAGAGCTCAGCCTAATTCAGAAATTATGGCCCAACAAAGGGCATTTTCTTATAAAAGACAATATGTTGATTATATAATAGATGAGTTACTTGAAAAAGAGCAGTATAAAAAAGTAAAAGCATCAAAGTCGTTATCAGATGATAATATTCTATTTGACGAAAAGATTTATAATATATTTAATGGAATTTTGAATAAAAGCGTATCTGAAATAATGAGTATTTACTCAATAAATAGAGAAAGAAAGGCTAAAAATTTTATTAGATTAGTGGTAGATGATGTATGTAAAGCGGTATTTGGAGACAAGCTTGAAAATTTTGAGGAATTTAAAAAGGCTTCAATTGAGCTTAAAACAATAGTACTTAAACCTAATGGAATGCCAAAGGAATCTATGTCCTTTGAACAAATTGATTATTGCGAAATAGTAAATGAAGAATGGGAAACATCAACTATAAAAGATAAATTCGAAAATAAAAAACATTTGTGGGTAATTTTTAAGAGTAAAATTAATTTTGAAAAACAATCAGAATTAAGTTTGGATGATATTATTTTGGATAAAGTAATGTTTTGGAACATGCCTATATCTGATTTAGAAGGAAGTATGTATAGGGTATGGCTTGATACGGTTGATAAAATTAAGAAGGTTAAATACGAATCTTTCATAAAAATAAGTGATAATGAAATAGCACATATAAGGCCGAAGGCTCGAAATAAGGAAGATTTGATTATTACCCCTCAAGGAAGTTATGAGAGAAGAAAATGTTTTTGGTTAAATGCTAAATATATTAAAGATCAGATAAATAAATTTTATTAACAATAGCAGTGAGGTAAGCAAAGTAGAATAAGTTATATAATAGATAACCTTTAATTTTCTAAGTTACTAAGGTTATCTATTTTTTTACTATAGTTAAGTAGTTTCTATATAATAATATTATTAAAAATAATACTTGAATAAGTATTAAAAATGTGCTAAAAATATAAGAAGAACGATCGTTTGGGTGTGTGCGATTTATTAGTATTAAAGTTTATTTAATATTAGTTTAGTAAAATTTTGTTTGAAATTATAGCATAATCCAATACATTAAATAGGAGGTTATCAATATGGAACATACAATTTGTGAATTATTTGCTGGGGTAGGTGGATTCAGAGTAGGGCTTGAAAAAAGTTCACTAGATTGGAAAACAGTGTGGGCAAACCAATGGGAACCTAGTAAAAAAGTTCAGCACGCTTTTGAATGTTATAAGAGTCATTTTGAAACCTCTGGTGGGATAGATAAATATAGTAATATAGATATAGCTCAAGTTCCTGTAGAACATATTCCAAATCATACATTGTTAGTTGGTGGATTTCCATGCCAAGATTATTCGGTTGCTAGTACTGGTGCTCGTGGGATACAAGGAAAAAAAGGAGTACTTTGGTGGGAGATTGAAAGAATTTTGGAGGCAAAGAGACCACCATTTGTGATTTTAGAAAATGTTGATAGATTATTAAAATCGCCATCTAGTCAACGTGGGAGAGATTTTGGAATTATAATAAGTTGTTTTGCTAAATTAGGATATTCAGTTGAATGGAGAGTAATAAATGCAGCTGAATATGGGTTCCAACAAAGAAGAAGACGTATATTTATTTTTGCAGTACATAATACAACTAAGTACTTCAAAGAGTTGCAGAATCAAAGCCCATATGAAGAACTTCAATCTTATGGATTCTTTAGTTCTACATTTAACGTAGAAAAATTTCCTGAAGATGCTATTAGTAGTATAGATATAAAAGAAAAGTATAGTTTAGATATACTCGAAATTTCTAATAATTTTGCATTTGGATTTAAGAATTCTGGTATATATAGAAATGGAGTAATATATACAGTAGAAACCACTCCAAACAATTTATTGGTAAATAAGCCAATAACGTTAGAAGATATTCTAGAGAAAACTGTGGATGAAAAATATATATTATCTGAAGATGATTTGGAAAAATGGACTTATATGAAAGGACCAAAGGCTATTGAGAGAACTTCTAAAGATGGTCATAAATATGTATTTAGAGAAGGTGGAATAGCTTTTCCGGATCCTATAGATAAACCTGCACGTACGATGTTGACAAGTGAAGGTAGTAAAAATAGAAGTACCCATGTTGTTAGAGACATTGAAACTGGAAAACTAAGGCTATTAACTCCTATTGAATGTGAGAGAATAAACGGATTTCCAGATAATTGGACTAATACAGGAATGACTAATTCATTTAGATATTTCTGTATGGGGAATGCGCTAGTTGTAAATTTAGTAGAACACATGGGAAAGAAATTACATAGTATCATAGAAAAGGAAGATAAATAATATTACTTAAGTTTAGATTTCTTCTTTTATAAAATTAAATTTGATATTTTAATGTAAGGAGAACATAAATGTATAATTATATATTTTTAACAGCTGAGGGATGTACTTATCAAGCTAAGTCAAACTCTGATATACCTGATATAGAGAATTTACAAGTTATAGGTATTTCAAAAGGGGAAAATTCACAAGAAGCGTTTTACAATTTGATGAATGAGCAAGAATATTTAATTGAGAATACATTTGATAATATATTTTGCTATAAGCTTTCTGATAACTATGAGGATTCTTATCAAGAATTTAGAATAAAAAATAAATTTTAGATAAATAAAATAAACAGCTATTGCTTAGTATTCATATTTTAGCAGTAGCTGTTTTGTTATATTTTTATATAATCATTTTAAAACATAGTTTTATAAGAGCACGAAGAATCATATTTCTATGTTTGTACTTAGCGAAAATATAATTTTACAGATATATATAATTAAATACTAGATTAGGTATTCATATGATGAAATAGTAATTGGAATTATTATAAAGCAATATAAGATATCTATTACTTATGTTACAAATATTCCAAATTTACCTATACATTTCTTGATATTGTCTATGTAAATATTTTATAATATAGTAAACTAAAGGTTAATAATAGTAAAGGAAAAATCATTTATTTGGAGGGGATATGTGTTTAGTACTTAAAGAAAATATTGAAATAGAAAAAATAAAATTATCAGTAAGGGCTTACAATTGTTTAAAAAACTCAAATATAAATAAATTAAATGAATTAATGATTTTAAATGATGATGATTTAACCAAAATAAGAAATTTAGGTAACAAATCCTTGGAAGAAATAAAAAATTTAAAAAGAAGTGTAGAGGATGGAATAATACCTTTGAAGGACATTATAAATGATAATTCAAATAATTTGGATTTTAATGAGATAAAGTTAATAGATGCAATAAGTGATGAAAGAAAAGAAAGAGAAAATATATTTTTTTATAATTCATATTGGGGGTATGTAGAGGATTTAACAATTAAAGATTTAAATCTTTCAGTTAGGTCTAAAAATGCATTAAGAAACTCAGGGTTCAATTATATTTCAGAATTATTAGAACTTACATATTTAGAATTTAATGCAATAAAGAATTTAGGTAAGAAAAGTAGAAATGAGATTTTGAAATTAATTAACGAATGCATTTATATTACATATAAAGAAAGAGATAAATCAAGAAACTCTGCTATAAATTTAGAAAAATATTTAGACTGGCTTATTGATGATTTTTGTGATAGTAAAATTAACTTTAATCTAACAAACTTTAGAGCTAACATCATTCCAAATTTAAAAAGAGTTGCTAATGAAAATTCTTTAGAAGGAAATGATGTGGAAAATTTCTTAATTGAAGATAATATTAATATTATTTATAAAAGTCAATTTTTTATATCATTCTTTAAAGGGGAAATAACTAGAAATATTAATAATATTGGTGGTAAATCTACCATTGAAGATATTGTAAGCTTTTTTCCTAATCATATTAAAAAAACTAATTATATATTAAATTTGATTAACGATATGATTAAAGAAAATATTATTGAAAAATTTGAAGGAAAATATAGTGTTTATTATCCAGCTTTATCTGAAATTATTGATAATATTTCAGATAAGAGAGATAAGTTTATCATAGAAAATAGACTTTTAGGAAAAACCTTGGAACAAGTTGGAAGCATGCTGAATATTACGAGAGAAGGAGTACGACAAAAAGAAATAAAAATTATGAGGAAAATACCAAGAGTTAAAGAAGATAGATTTATAAATATTTTTCAAAGTTATAATTGGACCACAGAAACATTTTTGCATGCATTTGAAGTTAGTATTAAAGTTTATAATTATCTAAATTATAAATATAAAAAAGGAACAGTAGAATTAAATAAAGCATTAGAAGATAATACTATTCCAGTTAAGGTTAGACAAAGGCTTGAAGGCCTTATTTATAAGGATTACTTGCTAATAGGTAATGTAAGAATAAAAAAAGAAAAACAACATATTTTAGATTATGTTTTAAAATCATTCTGTAAAGATGATATTTCAGTTGAGGATTTAAATGATATCTATATAATGTTTTTAGAAGATTTTAATTTAGATGCAGAGGAATTTAAGTATCCTGTTAGATATTTTGAATCTACTTTAGCTAATAGTAATAGAGTATTATGGAAATTTAAAAAACGACTTAGATATTTTGATTTTAGTGACTTTGATGAACAAAAAATAATTTCCTCATTAAGTCTAGAAAATTATAAAAATGTAGAGATATCAACTTTAAAGATTTTTAATGATTATAATGAAGTAATGAAAGAATGGGGAATTAGAGATGAATATGAACTCCATAATTTAATGAAAAAAGTTATTGGAGATAAAAATAATTTAGGTATTAAGTTTTTGCGTATGCCAAATATTGAATTTGGTAATGCAGATAGAGATATGCAAGTTTTAGAATTATTAATTCAGTCTTCACCAATCCCAAATTATGAATTAGCCAAACTTTACGAAATGGAGTATGGAGTAAAAGTAGAAACGGCTTTAGCCAATTATTTCAAGGCTATAGAAGAGTATTATAATGAAGGTATATATTCAATAGATTATAAATGTTTAAATCAATATGAATTAGGAGAAATGAAGAAAATATTAAATGATGATATTTATTTATTAAGTGAGTTAAAAGGTATATATGAAAAGAATTTTCCACAAGGTGATATTACAACAATAAATCCTTACAGTTTAAGATGTCTTGGCTTTAAGGTTACATCACTCTTTATTTATTCGGATAAGTTTAATTCGTTAGAAGATTGTATAAAAAATAAAATTTTAAATAATGAAATTTTTGACGCAACTAATTTAATGAAGCGATTTGGAAACTACCAATCCTTTTATAATGTTATCAGATCTAAGAAATTTGAATATGAAATTATAGAATTTGAACCGAATATATTTATTACTATAGAGCGATTAGAGAGAAATAGAATAACTAAAAATGATTTGCTTGATTTTGTAAAATCTGTAGATGAGTTTATTGATGAAGAGATTTTTACAATAAAATACTTGAGAAAAAGGGGATTTAAACACTATTTAGACGATTTAGGTTTTGACGAATGGTTTTATAGCTCTATATTAAAATGCAATGAAAAATATAAATCAAGAAGAGTTGAAGGTAATGTTATATTAAAAAAATCTAATGATGCAGTAACATTAAATGATTTAGTTGAACATATAGTAACAAAATTTAGAAAGATAGATATGTATGATTTAATAGATTATGTGTATGAAGAGTATGGTATTAGGATTAATAGAGGGAAAATTTCCTATATAGCTAGTGAAAAAGAGTTGTACTACGATGCTATAATGGAAAAAATATATATTGACTATGATGAGTATTTTGAGGAGGTATAACATGAATTTATTAAAAGATGGTATTGAAAATGGAGGAGTATTAAAAACAAATTTATCAAGAAAGATAACTATTGATGGGCATACAGAGGCTTATCCAGTATATAAGGTGAAATTAGATTATTTGTTTTATAACGATCAGAATGATAGAATTGCAACTTGGATAAGTCAATACAAAGCTGATAATAATATTAATAAAATCGATATGAGTGATATTTCAACATACAATGATATAATTCAAGAGTTTATAGTTAAGAGTAATCCTGAAGCAATAAAGATAACACAAGCTAATATTGAATTAGTAGATCAACGTGAACCAGGTGTTGTATTAGCTGATGGAAGAATTATTGATGGTAATAGGAGATTTACATGTTTACGTAATTTATCTAAGAATAGTCCACGTTTTAATTACTTTGAAACAGTAATTTTAGAAAAAAATTTAGAGAATAATTCAAAACAAATTAAAATGCTTGAACTTATGATTCAGCATGGGGAAGAAAGTAAGGTTGATTATAACCCAATTGATAGATTAGTTGGTATTTATAATGATGTTATTGAAAGTAAACTTCTTACAGTAAAAGAATATGCGATGAGTACAAATATGACTGAATCAGAAGTAAATAAGGAAATCGAAGTAGCAAAATTATTAGTAGAATTTTTAGAAACAATTAATGCACCTAAACAATTTTATATTGCTAGAGACATGGGGATAGATGGGCCATTACGTGAATTATATGGAGTACTGCGTAAGATTAATAATGATGATGAAGCAGAGAATATTAAAAATTCAGTTTTTACAAATTTTCTAGTGCAACCACATGGTGATATGACAAGATTTATAAGAAAGATTAAAACTGTAGTATCATCAAAGTATTTAACTGAATTTCTCGATGAACAAATGGATATTGCTGAAAAGGTACTGGACAAGTTACCTGAAGTTGGACAAGTTACTAAAGCTGTAATAAAAGAAGTATTTAGAACTGATGAAGATACTAAGGAAGAATTAAAAAAGTCTTTAGAGAAAGCTGAATTAAAAGCAAAATCAAGTGAAACTAGAAACAGGCCTACTCAAATTCTGGAGAAAATTGAAAATTACTTAGAAACTATTGATATAAATATTTTTTCTAAATTAAATGAAGAACAAATATCCTCAATATTATCTCAAGTTGATAAAATTGAAGAATCTTTAAAAATTATTAAGGATGCTACAAATGTTTAAAACAATTAATATAAAGCCTATTTATTCCTCTTACGATGATAATATAGCTGAGGAGTTTTATATTCCAGTTCTAAAAAATGCAGTAAGATTCGATAGAATAAGTGCATATTTTTCAGCTAAGTCCTTAGCTTATTATGCAAAGGGATTAGAAAATTTTGTTCGTAATGGTTATAAGTATAGATTAATAGTCTCAGAAGAAATAAGTGAAGCAGATTACTTACTAATAAAAGAAGGTTATGAGCTAAAGTCTAGTATTAGAGAGAGATTAATATCCAATTTTCATTCTAAGTTAACTTTAGATGAAGAAAAGAATATATCAAATCTAGCTTATCTTATATCAATAGGTATAGTCGATATTAAAATTGCATTTGTTAGAAATGGTATTTTTCATGATAAATGTGGATTGATTTATGACGCATATGAAAATATTATCTGTTTTAGAGGTTCTAATAATGAAACTGAAGCAGCAATTAATAGTAATTATGAGGGATTTACAGTAACGTGTAGTTGGTTGTTAGATTCAAAAGGCTTCTATGAGAAAATACTCACTAAAAGCAAAAATGAGTTTGAAATATTATGGAATAATAAACATAAAGATATTGTTGTATTAAAGGCAGGTGATGTAATTATGAATGAAATTTTGAAGTTTAATAAAAATGAAATTATAACAGAAAAAGCTTTGTTAGAAGATAACTGTGTTATTTTAGATTATAAGGGTATCCTTTCTTTAAGAATTTATATGGCTGATACTAATTGGATTCTAAATAGTGCATTTTATAAGATAAAATTAAAAAGATATGTTGATAAAATAGATGATAATATCATTTATTTTAAAGAATCCCTTAGTTATCTTGATTTTGAAAAGATTAGAGACTTAATTAAGAATAAGGCAAACTCATTAGGAAAAAGATTTGTATGTACTAACAGATTATTAGATTATATCGAAGCAAGAAATATTTATATTGATAAAAGGGCTAAATTAGGAATTCAAATTAAACAGCAAGATGAATCCTTAAGGGATAGATTTGAAGAATATTCACGAATAGTTAATGACCATATATCTAGAAAATTAAGAGAAAAGCAAATGTGGGATTCTTTTTTTATGTTTGCTATGACTAAGTCAGGAAATTTCTCAGTTCCTGGTTCAGGAAAAACTTCATCTGTACTAGGCGTTTACGCATACCTAAAGGCTAAAAATTTAGTTAAAAGAATTGTAATGATTGGACCTAAAAATGCTTTTGGTTCTTGGATGGATGAATTTAATATTTGTTTTAAAGGAAAAGAGAAGTTAAAAGTATTTAATAGCCACGATTCCAAATACAAGAGTACGAAAGAAAAGAAGCAGGCCTTGCAATTTGATACTGGAAATTGTAATTTATTTTTATTTAATTATGAATCGCTTAGCACGTTAAAAGAGGATATAAAAAATATAGTTGATGAAAATACTTTGCTTGTTTATGATGAAGTCCATAAAGTTAAAAGGGTTGAGGGGGATATTCCAGGAACTTACGCTGGAAATGCATTAGAAATAGCGGAAAAATC
>NZ_ASRV01000168.1 GCF_000401215.1 Clostridium sartagoforme AAU1
TTCAAGTTTTACTTTGTTATTTGTAAATTATATTTATACTTAAACTCTTGTAATGAATGATTTGCCTTTATTCCCTTTACATTCAATATTTCTAGAAATTTATCCTCATTCTTACTAGAAAACTCAATAGTTGCTCTCATAGCCTCTATTTCTTCTTCTCTTTTTTCCCACTTTGTAAAGAAGCGTTTTAACCAACTTTTACTTAATCTTTTTTCTTTATCCTGAATAGCATGTGTTAATTCATGAATCAACATATTTATAATCATATATTTAATCCATTGTTCCCTATAATATTTTAATATATCCTTAGTTACAAAATCCTTACACTCCTCATATCCTTTAGATTTCTCTATATTATCTAAGCGCACATCTATTTGTTTATATATGTTCCAGCATAATATATATACCTCTTTATTCCTAATGTTATAATATCCACTTGTAGAACTTTTAGAAACTTTATCTATTATAAAATCAATACACTCTGCAGTAAAAGAAAGTAATTTAAATTTCTTTAATAAATATCTTAAATATTGTATATTGCTCCCAAAAATATTTATATAAATATCTAGTTCTTTATATTGTTTAGGTAATAATTCTAAGCATTCCATTACTTCTTTATCCGATATAATGGATGTATAATTTCTTAATTTCAGTCTCAATAGTCCACACTCCACATTTAAAATTTATTATTTAATAATCTTAGAGATATTAATATTCAATAAATCAAGGACTCTTTCCTCAATTGAAATATCTATTTTTATAGCATATTTATTATCTAACTCTTCTTTAACCTTAATCCTCTGTAATACCGATTCATATTCATAACCTATTTTACTTAAGGTTAATACCTTCAAGTTCATAAGCCTTTTAAAGTACTCTATCATGTATTCAAGTGACTTTTCTTCTAAAACATCTTCTAAATCTTTTATCATTTCACCTAAATCTTTAATTATATGTGCTACCCCTATTATTATATATTCTACATTACTTTTTAAATATTTAAGAATCTCTTTATCAAGTTCTCTTAATGTAGTTATTATAGTTCCTTCTCCTGTTTCAATTACTTCTAACTCACCTTCACTAAGCATTTCTTTAATAATATCTTCAATAAATTCTCTTTCAACCTCCTCAAAATCCTTAATGAGTTCTTTAGTTTTATTATTCATATTGTTCTCCTCCTAATCATAATCTATAATTTCTACTTAAGTGTAACGCGGTCTCTCCCTTAAGTCAGCGCCCTTTTTATACTCTTATATAAAAAAGTAAAATCCAGCAAAATTCAAAATGATTTTACTGGATTTCTCTATTCTTAATCAAACTATAAATTTAATATATCTTAACTATACATTATTTTCTTTATTCAACATTCCTCTAACTTCTTCAATAGCCATCACCTTACCATTAAGTCTTTCTTTTTCCGATGTAAGTATTCTCTCTTTTAATTTAAGAATATCTTCCCTTTCTTTAAAATCATTTTCTAAATAACTGCCCACATTTACCCTCCATCTTCATAAATCAAAATACTTGTTCCCTTCAACAGAGCATATTATAAAATCCATTCAACTACAACATCATTAATACCTTTATCCTCACCTTGATTTAAAATCACTTTTTCATCATTAGGTAACTTTCTTATAACATTAAATTCTTTTATATCTCCATCGTAAAAAACTATTATTGAGCCAGTAAACATATTAAAGTATCCTGCTCCACCCAATATATATTCCTCAACATCTTTAAAAGATTTAAACTCTTTTATAAACCACTCTCCTGAATGATTACAGTAACTAAATACAAGTGGTCCATTATAATTTAACTTAATATTATCAAATTCTATTTCTTTAGATTCTTTTCTTAAAATGCTATATACACCTGTTATTAACAATGGATCTCCATAATCCATATTGTAATTTTCTATCATAGACTTTAAAACATACGGTCTTAAAGATTCTTCATTATTAATCGTAACAATACTTTTAAATAATTCTAAAATTGTAATTTGCATTATATAATCCTCTCAAAACTATATCTAAATACTTTACTTAGAAACTCTATAATTACTTATAACTAACTGAACCTTCTTATTTCCCATATATTCATTAATCTCTGGGAAACAGATAACATCTAAATACACATTATTAGGCTCTCCATTAAGAACTCTACCATATTCATAGTCTCCAAATTCCCATTTCATAGTTTCTTCAAACTTTTCTATATCACCAAAATATATCCCCTCAATAACTAATCCACCATCACTTAATTTAAGTTTAAGTACATTTCTATTTTTGCCTAATATTTTTGCCTCTAATAACTTCAACTTTTTCATACCAAAGGTTGGTTTTGGGTTTGCTTTTCCATATGGTTCTAATAATGTTATTTGGTCTATCAATTCATAGTTTACTTTATTTAAAGGTAATCCCATATCAATTTGCACTTTAAGCATAATATCTTCTTCTGTTAATGTAGTAACTTCATTTAGTCTATCTCTAAAAGCATCTATATTTTCAATAGGTATAGACATACCAGCAGCCATTGGATGTCCTCCAAACTTCCCTAGCAGGTCCTTACACTTTAACAACTCCTCAAACATATTATATTCCTCTATTGACCTTCCAGAGCCTTTAGCGCCATCGTGAGCCTTTGTAAGGATAACTGTAGGCAAATTATATTTCTCTCTTACTCTACCTGCTATTATTCCTGCTATACTTTCATGAATATCATCTAAATATACTACTATAACCTTATTGTCTTGCATTTTATTTTCTTCGATTATACGAATAGCCTTATCTACACCTTCTTTAGTTAAATCTTGTCTTTCTTTATTTAACTCATTAAGTTTTTGTGCTAATTCTTTTGCCTTTTTTGTATCATTGCTTAATAATAACTCCAATGCCCAGAACGCTTGTTCGAGGCGGCCTGAGGCATTTATGCTTGGCCCCAAGACGAATCCAAGCGTATATACAGTTATTTTTTTATCTTTAACTCCAGTTTCCTCGAACAAAGCATTTAAACCTATGTTATCTGTATTATTTAATAATTCTAATCCTTTTTTAACTATTATTCTATTTTCATCAACTAAATCAACCACATCACATACTGTGGCTATTGAAACATATTGAAGTAAATCTATGACTTCTGATTCATCAATATTATATTCATTATATAGTGCCTCCATTAACTTATACACAACACCAGCCCCACACAAACCTTTAAATGGATACATACAATCTAACTGTTTAGGATTTACAACACAGTCTGCACTAGGAATAATAAACTCTCTTTTTCCATCAACATCTTCTTTAAAGGGAACATCATGATGATCCGTTACAATAACTGCTATTCCTAGTTCTTTCGCTAATTCAATTTGATCTATCGCTGATATTCCATTATCACATGTTATTATTAAGTCAACTTCATCCTTTTTAGCATTCTTAATTATAACTTCATTTATTCCATATCCTTCTTTAATTCTATCTGGAATATGATAATAAACATTAGCATTTAATCTACTCAAACATTTATATAAGACATATGTGCTTATGACACCATCCACATCATAATCCCCTACAATTAATATCTTTTTGCCACTATCTATATGATCCTTTAATAACTTTACTGATTTATATAAATCTTTCATTGTATCCGAGTTATAAAAATACTCTGTTTTGGGATTTAAGAACTTTTTAGCATCCTCTACCTTATATATTCCTCTATTGACTAATAATTTTGCTACTGTATCATTAACACCTAATAATTTCATCAAACTGTTTAATTCACATTTCACATTTCTAACAGTCCATTTCTCCATATCCATTCCCCCTTTACTACTTAAAAAAATTCTTAGAATAAGTTATTTCATCTAATAACCTTCTATTTTCTTCTTTAAGTAACTTAATTTCTTTTTTTAATTCATCTCTCTCAAAAATTAATATTTCTATTTGTTCTGATGTACTTAATATATTATCTTTACTCTTATAAGAATCAATAATTTCTTTATATGGTGATCTATATAACGTTGCCATAGATAATTCTGTTTTTTCTGATATATCCTTTATTGTAAAGTTTAAATTGTTTGTTCTATAGAATTCTAACTCAATTTTTAATTTTTTTATATTTTTATTTACTTTTTCTTCTTTATCTTTCTTTAATGCAATTGCACCTACTCTTCCTCTATTATCCTTAATAGTCATTATAATACTCACCTTACCTATTAACTTTCTTTTTACGACCCCTTTTTACTACGGACATTTCATCTAATTTATTGAAATATTCTTCTATAAATTCTTCATCTATTTTAAGTTTTTCAACATAAAATCTTTTTAATCTTTCTATAGTATTATCGCTTTTTTCTTTCATTCCATCATTACCTTTTTTTATAGATAAGTTTCTACTTTTATATAGATTTATTGCATACTTATCAAATACATTTATATTTTCGTCAGCACCTTTTAATTCATCACATTCTAAACATGGTAATTTTAACATCTCACATTCAAAATCACCATCTTCTTCTACCATTGCACCACAAAATCCATCCATCAAGGGAAGAAATAACTCTGGATAATCTTTTCTTGCCATTTCAATGGTAGAACTAAAAACCTTTTTCTCTTCTATTACCAATAAATCTCTTTTTAATTCATTAATATAATTTTCTTCTTCTATCTCTTGATCTAATTGATATAAATCATTATCAATATTTCCTTTTTCGTCCATAAATTTTTCGTAAAATTCGCTAAATACTTTTTTAGCACTATCTATTCTATTTTCTTTGCTAATATAGTAATAACTCTGAGATTCAATATCTCTATGACCTACTAATCTAGCAACTTCCTCTATTGATAGTCCCGCTTCTAACCACAATGTTATCCTTATCTTTCTTAATGTATATAATGGATATTTAGCCTTACCATCTTCATCAACTATACTATCCTCTACTTCTAATTCCTTCAATCTTCTGTTTAAAGTTTCTTTAGTCACTAATTTATTTCTATACGAAAATAACCTTTTGACATTTAGTCCATCATAATCTGAATAAATAGGTAATGAATCTTTATTTATCTCAATATATTTTTTAATTATTTTATATACTTCATTTGTTAATGGAATATATCTATCTTCCTCATTTTTACTTTTATGTACATATAACGTTGGTGCTTCTTCTGTTCCTTTTAAACAATCATATTTTAAAGTTATCGCCTCAATTGGTCTCATACCATAAGAGTATAATAACTTTAAAATATCTGGTACGTATGGCATTAATTGATACTCGTTAAAATTAACTATTTTATTTTCAATTTTATCAATTTCTTCTTTAGTTATAGACTCCTTTTCATATATAACCTCCAAAATTCCTCCATTAAAAATATCAGTCTTATAGTAATCTAATGTAAAACTCTTATTTAATTTACCATTACTAATTAAATACTCTAAAAACATTTTAAATTGAGACCTCATAGTAAGATACGTTCCATCACTATACCTATTTCCATTTTTATTTTTCATTTTTCTTAAATAAACTATAAAGTCAATTGCCAATTGAAATTTCATATCATCAAAACTTATGACTCCATAAACATCGTCTATCCAATTTAAAAATAACTTTGCAATTCTCTTCCTATTTACTTTATTTGACTCACTACATCCTTCTCTTTCTACATATCTCTCATAGTTAAAATACTCCTCCAAATAATACCCATCTGTAACTGTTAAATTAATTTCATTAATATTCGTAAAACTTTTTCTATTATTAATCTTATAATGTTCATCTTCATCTATTATCCCCATATACTTAAGCACGTTAGTTGTTGCATTTGCAGCATCTTGCTTATCTCTATAGCAATCATAAATATCAGTCATCGTAATATCTCTCAATGGAATATCTTTAACAATCATTATCCTGCAAATATATAATATTACGGCTGGATACGTCCTGCTTAGTGAATACCCATACTGTTCACAACCTTCTTTAATCTCCTCTATTTCATTATCAGTTAGTAAATTTTCTTTATCATATAAACCACTAATATTTATTGAATTATCAACACTTATCCTACCACTTAATATATATATAAGTAATAACTTAGATATTTTAAACTCTATGAATCTTTTCTTTATCTCATTCCCATCAGCATTTAACTGTTCATTAAAATTTGGAAATTTTTCAATAAGTCTTCTGTGTCCTCTAAGTATGCTATCAATATATTTTTTCTGTGCAATTTCGCTAACTAATCCATCACGAGATATACGAATAAAACTCTTAAGTTGTTCATTACTTAAATACTTTTTTCATTTGTTATTTTTAAATTCCTTATAATTTCTATATAAGTATTTTTAGTTTTATTTTTTCTAGATAAACTTAAACTCTCTTTACGCTCTTGTAACATTAAGTATATACTCCCCTGTTCTCAATTCTTTAATTTCTTCATAATCCATTCCTAATTGTTCTAATATCTTCTCTTGATTTTTTAATGAAATTAAATTATTTCTAACACCCTTTGCTTCTATACCATTATTTTTAATCAAAGTCATAGTAATCATAAAATTTATAGAATACCTTGTTTGTAATTCTGGTAAAAACTCTCCTTCAGTTATAAAATATCTACACCCTTCACATAAATGACTCCATTTACATTTGCATGTACAATATCCAAATCCTAAAAATTTAAAATTCTCAACTATATGTTCAATAGAATACCCTTCCGCAATATTTAACTTCTTAAGAATTTCTAAATACTGATCTGGTAGCATATCAACATTTAATAACTCTTGTAATATTTGAACCCCTTTTCCTACAATCTTTCCACTTTCTATATTCTTACTAATTCTTCTAATCATTTTTTTCTTTGATTGTCGTGTATATTTTTTAGTCATTTTAATAGATCTATGGTTAGAATCTTGTTTTACTCTCATTATATTTCCATTTGTAACTTCATAAATGTCATTAAACTTTTGATGCCTAAATGCATGAAACTTAATATTCTTATAATCTATGTTATTACCATTTTCATCCTTAAACTCAATACCATCTAAAATTACATTTTCATAAAAAACTTTGAGTTTTGGTAAAGATATAACTTTTCCTTTATACTCAAATAAACTATAGTTATATTCATCTAAACTTTCATTAAAAATTAATACATTTTCTCTACTATTAAACCTCTCTATTAACCCATCTAAAGCAGTTAATCCCCAAGGTAATATACCAGTTCTTTTGTTAACCATTTTTGTTTTATCCTTGGTTATAAGAACAATTTCTCCAACCTCATTATTACTTTCATCACTAACTTTCACCCTTTTTTTCAAGCACTTATTATCTAGCCAAATTCCTTCCCCTACTCTTAGACCTGTTCCCATAAGTACTAAAATATAATTTTTAAATAAAAACTCTTCCTCATCTATTGGCTCATATTTTTGAACCTTAGCCAATACCTGATTAAAATGCTGTCTATCTTGAAACATTTTAGGGTTATCTTCTATATCAACCCTTCTATTTTTTAATCCATGCCCTATTTTCCTAATATCTATTGATGCAAACTTCTTATCCTCACTCCATATAAAAAACTTTAATACATGTTGGCATTTAGTATATTTTGTTTCATTTGTATTATTTGATAATTTAACACTTTTATAATACTCCATAATATACTCTTCTTTTATATCATATAAATTTTTTATATCTTTATATTTATTATGTAACCATTTTAAAAATGGTCTTATATTCTTTAAGAATTTATCTGAATTATAATTTTTAAGTGTATATCTTTCTTCAATATATTTATTAATAACATCAATAATACATTTTCTATCTGTTCCATACTTTCTAATTTCTGCGTTATATTTAATTTCTAGCCTTATATTTATTTCATTTCCTTTTAGGTTATATAAAGCCATTACTTTATCTAAAAACAATATATATTGCCTTCTACGCTGTATATCATTGCTAAAAAATCTGTATTAAGTTCATTTAACCTTTTCACATCAATTTCACTTATATTTTTTATATTAAAGTACGCAAATGTTTTTAATAAAAATTTGTAAAAATCTCGTTTCATATTTTTATTATTTTTAAATTCTTCATCACAAATTTTTTCTAATCTTTCATCGACAACTTCACAATAAATCACTTTTTCCTTTGCCTTAAATATACTTACTTGATCTATAAATTCAAATACAAATAATTTACACTTCAATGTTAGGAATATGCCAATACGTTTAGTATATTTATTCCACTCTACTTTATTAATCATAATTTCTATAAATTCTTCTACTGTACTAAACTTACTAATTATTCTATTGTAATTACTTATATATTGCTTTCTCTCTTTATCATTTTTTACGCTAAAAAATTTTTCTATATAATCTACATATTCTTTTATATTGGGAAATTCATGCACTATTATTTTTCCCCCTTAAAATAATGATTTTCTTTTTCTATTTTTCTAAGCAATTCTTTTTTAGATTCTTCAAATATATGATAATACGTTCTTTTAGTTACTTCTGGGCTTGAATGCCCCAATTGTTCTGCTAATAAATCTAAATCTTTATCTATACCAAGTTCAATACTATTTTTAATCCACTTAGTTGCAAATGTATGCCTAAAAGAATGTGGCGTTAAATCTCCAATTCTAACTCTCATTTCACTTCCCAAAAGTATATTGTTCATCTCTTTATATACTGAATCATACCTTAAGCGTTCGCCTCTATTATTAACAAATAAATAATCATGTTTTTTCCTTTTTTGCTTTAATAAATATTCTCTGTATATAATATAATCTTCTAATAGATTTCTAAAAAGCAGTGTATTATCAGTAAATACTGCTTTTCTCTTTTTCTCAAATTTAATTCTCAAATCTGGTGGGGAATCACTTCTAGGTACAACCAACACTTCCCATACGTTTTCATCATTATTCTTAAGTTTTATATCAGAATCTAGGCTTATTAAATCAATATTTCCTTTTGATTTTTTATATGATATTAACTTTAATCCCAATGCCTCACTAATCCTAAGTCCTGTATTATTTAACAAATTAAATAGAACCCTGTATTGTATCTTTTCTATATTGCTAAAAAAATTCTTTTCTTCATCTTGTTCAAATATCTTAGATACTTCTATTGGATCTATCTTATTTCTTTTACTGTTTATACCTATCTTTTTTAAATGATCTTTTATACCATAGTCATAATATAATTCCCTTGTTCTATTTCCTAGTTCATTCTCTCTATAAACACTTTTAACTTTCTTTTCAAATAATTCCTCTAAATTAACTTCTGCAATTTTATTATTACCCAAAAAAACTAGGTATTTCTTAATATTATTAAGTATCCTTTCTTTTGAGGAGATATCTAAGCCCATATTCATTTTATTGATTACTTTTATATTTTTTATTCTATAGACGTCTAAAATGGGAATAATCTTTAGCATACTTCTTTGAATAGATCTATCCACTTTAAACTTCTCATCTATTATAAGCAAATATATTTCTATAAACTCACTAATATCTTCATATTTAATTTTTTCTTCTGTTAAATTATTAAACATCATGAAATCTAAGAAATAACACAAATCATATGCAACTCTTACTCTGGAGTTTAATGCTCCATACCCTCCTGTTGTATCTAAATACCTCAAATATTCATATACTCTCTTAACAGGTCTATTATAATTATCAATAACAAGAACTCCTGAAAATACTTTATTACTATCATTTAATTTTCTAACATAGTGCATTCCATTTATTTTCATTTCAACATATTTCTTTATAACCATTCTCTTTTCTTTATCCATAATTAAATCCATCCTATATTTCTCATAAATAAAAATAGTTTTGTATATGATATAAATATTATATCATATACAAAACTATCTTATACCCTTTATTTAATTTAACTTATATACATTATGATAAAATTATATATTTTTCATATATACATACATGGACCTATCACAAATCCTAAATGATATTCTTCAATCTTTTTAGAATTTAATCCTGTTGACTTTTTCAATTCTTGTATTCCAAAGTTCTTTGTCTCATTTAATAATTCTAAACCTTTTTTAACAATAATTCTATTTTCATCAACTAAATCTACAACATCACAAACTGTTGCTATAGAAGCAAATTGTATTAACTCTAAAAACTTTTCTTCATCTATTTTAAACTCATCATATAAGCACTTAGAGAATTTTAATGCTACTCCAGCTCCACAAAGCTTTTTAAATGGATATTTACAATCACTTCTTTTTGGATTTATTACAGCATCTGCATAAGGTATAGTTTCTTTTAAGTCACCTTCACTATTTTCTCTAATTGGAATGTCATGATGATCAGTAATAACTATTTCCATACCAAGTTCTTTAGCTAGGTCTACCTGTTCAAATGCAGCTATACCATTATCACAAGTTAAAATAACTTCATATCCCTCTTCTTTAAGCTTTTTTACTCTTCCACTATGCATTCCATAGCCTTCATCTTCTCTATTTGGAATATAATAACTATAATTTGCTCCTATATTTTTAACGCTTTGTAGAATATAGTAGTACTAATTACTCCATCACAATCATAATCTCCATAAATTATTATTTTTTTATTATTTGTAATAGCATCTTTTATTATTTGTACGCCTTTTTTCATATCTGCCATAAGATAACCATCATAAAAATCTTCAATTGTTCCATTTAAAAATCTATTAGCTTCTTCGAAAGTATCTATACCTCTATTTGCAAGAAGTCTCAATACTAATGGGTTTTCATTTATAGAATTAGAGAGCCTTAAAAAGCTCTCTTTTTTATTTACTAATATCCAATTTTCTCTCATCTTTCCTCCATAGTAGGACTATTTAAATAACATTTTTCCTTTTATATCCTCAACCTTATCTTTAGATATTTTATCTAATATTTCAAAAGCAAAAGGAATTGCTGCTGCTGGACCTTTTCCTGTTATTATATTTCCGTCTACAACTACTAAATCTTCTTTATAATTGCAGTTTCCTATTTCATTCTCAAAACCAGGATAACATGTAATGTTTTTACTATTTGTTATTTCTGCTTTTGCCAAAGTTATTGGTCCTGCACAAATTGCACAAATCCATTTATTTTCATTATTGAACTTCTTTATAAGTTCAATAACTCTATTATCATCTCTTAAATTTTTAGCTCCTGGCATTCCACCTGGTAATACTAAAAAATCATAATCTTCGATTTCTTTATCTACAATGTTTTTATCGGCTTTCACTATAATATTATGGGATGTAGTTACCTCTTTATCTTTTAGTGAAAAAGTATGGCATTCTACTTCAGCTCTTCTTAATACGTCAACAACTGTTAAAGCTTCTAAGGTTTCAAAACCATTGGCTAATAAAATTGCTACCTTCATAAAAAATCTCCTCCTATAATATAATTTCTTTAATCTCGTCATCTAAAGCAATTGTTATAATATTACTTCCTTTTCCCGCTCTATTTTGAAGCTTTATATCTTCTATATCTACTTCTTTCTTTTCTTTGTTTTTGGAAACTAAAATTATTTTATCATTAGATGTTATCGCTAATTCATTTAAATCCTCGCCATATTGAATAGCTATTATTTTTCCATAAATAACCTCATCATTTTCCTTTAAGCTTATTCCCGTTACTCCTGAAGCTACTTTTCCCATGGTATTTATATTTTCTGAGGAAAACTTTATACCCATACCTTTTTTAGTTATAATTACTATTTCTGCTACATTATTATTATACATCTCTGCTGATATTAATTCATCATTATCATACTTAAATTTATATGACAATTGTGATGAGTAGTTTCCATCAAATTCTACTAATGAAGTCTTTTTAACCATACCTTTCTTAGTAAAGAAATATATAAATCTATTATCTTCAAAGTTTTTTATAGATATTACTTTTATAATTTTTCATTCTTTTCTAAATCATCTATAATTTTTTCTAGAGGAATTTCACCTTTATTTACTCCTGATAATAAGAAGGCTGGTATTTTAAACACTTTTCCTAAGTTTGTGAAAATTAATATATTACTTAGAGAATCTATCTTTACTTTTAGATTATCATTTTTTTTAATACTATTAAATCCCTTTATTGTTCCCTTTGAAGTTATACCTATAGAAAAATCAATAAAATCAATACTATCACTATACTCAACTTTTGTTACTTCATCTTTATTCGATAAATTAAACATCATTATTGGTAATATATTTCTTGCAGAATCCTCTATGCTAGGAATTGGCAAATTGAATACCAATCCCTTCTTAGTTTCAAAATTTATAAATTCTTTAAATTCATCTTCCTCTAGCAGACTTATATCTATAACTTCTTCAAAATCCTTAAGCTTCGTAGCTTGTAGCTTTGTGTAACTTGTTTGGAATTTATCTAAGGAACTTCTTTTAATTCCACCTCTTGATGTTATAAATTGAACATATTTATTCGGCATAAACGAAGAAACTGAAGCAGTATAGACTATGGTTTCATCTTCTAAATTTAATGTTTTTATTAAATCATCAACTCTTTCACCTTTTTCTTTCCATTTACATTCTGGAATATTTATACCCTTTGTTTGATACATATTCCCCTTATTTGTAAACAAAAGAATGTTTTCTGTAGTATTCGATTTAAATAAGAATTTTAATTCATCACCTTCTCTATACTCAATATCTTCTGCATTTGCATTAACTCTATTGAAAGTTTTTAAAGGAATCCTTTTTATAAATCCATCTTTAGATAAAGTTATCATAACATCTTCTACTACTATAAGCTCTTCTACATCTATTTTAGCTTCATTGTCATCCTTAATAATAGCTGTTTTTCTAGGATTTCTGTATTTATCTGCAACTTCCTTTAATTCAGCTTTTACTACTTTAAGAAGTTCTTTTTCGTCTGATAATATCTTTTTTAATCTTTTGATAGTTTTTTCTAATTCAGCATATTCTTTTTGGAATACTTTTATTTCAAGTCCAGTTAATCTATATAGCATCAGTTCTAAAATTGCTTCTGATTGTATTTCTGTAAATCCAAATTTATTTATAAGATTTATGCCTGCATCTTTTTTAGACTTAGATTCTCTTATTGTTTTAATAATTTCATCTAAAACATCTATAGCTTTAATAAATCCTTCAACTATATGAAATCTTTTTTCTGCAATTGCTAATTCTTTTATAGTTCTTCTTGTTACTATTTCCTTTTGATGATTTACATAATGCTTTATTATAGTCTTAAGCCCCATAGTTTGAGGTTTTCCCTCTGCTAAAGCTACCATATTAAAGCTTAAATTACATTGAAGATCTGTTCTTTTAAATAAATATTTTAAAACCTTATCTGCTACTTCTTCATCAGCTGCTTTTCTTAATTCTATAACAGCTCTTACTCCACTTCTGTCTGATTCGTCTCTTATATCAATTATTGATTCTAAAGCTTTAGAATGTCTTTTATCTCCAGTCATCTCAGATATAGTTTGAAGAAGCTTCGCCTTATTTCTTCTAAAAGGAAACTCTGTTATAACTATTCCAATTTTCCCGTTTTCAAGCCTTTCGATATTGGTTTTAGCTCTTAAGGTTACCTTTCCCTCTCCCGCTTCATAAGCAGAAAGTATAGAGTTTTGTCCTATTAAAATTCCTCCAGTAGGTAAATCAGGTCCCTTTACATACTCCATAAGTTCTTTAGTTGTTATTTCTGGATTATCTATATATGCTAATACTCCATCCGTAACTTCTCCTAAATTATGTGGAGGTATATTTGTCGCAAGCCCTACCGCAATTCCAAATGTACCATTAACTAGAAGATTAGGATATCTACTAGGAAGTACCTTAGGTTCCATCTCACTATCTGAATAGTTCGGAACCATATCTACAGTATCTTTATCTATGTCTCTAAGCATTTCTATGGCAATGGGAGCAAGTCTTGCTTCTGTATACCTCATTGCTGCTGCTCCATCTCCATCCATAGATCCCCAGTTACCATGACCATCTATAAGGGTTTCTCTAGTTGAAAAATCTTGTGCCATTATAACCATAGCATCATAAACTGATGTATCACCATGTGGGTGATATTTACCTAATATATCTCCAACTATTCTTGCTGACTTATAATATGGTTTATCTGGAAATGCTTTTAATTGATATGCACCATATAATATTCTTCTATGAACTGGTTTTAATCCATCCCTAACATCTGGCAGTGCTCTATCCTTTGCAACTTCTATAGCATAAGGCAAATAGTTATCAGGCATTGCCTCCTCTAAAGGAACTCTAATTATATTATTATCCCTTGGTATATCATTAACTTTCTTCGCCATATTTTTTCTCCATCCTATTTATTAAAATTCTCCATATTTATACATATATGTTTTTCTTGGCTCAACTATATCTCCCATAAGTAATGAAACCATCTTTTCAGCTTTAGCAGCATCTTCAATCGTTACTTGAAGTAAAGTTCTTGTTTCTGGGTTTAGTGTAGTTTGCCATAATTGATCTGGATTCATTTCTCCAAGCCCTTTATATCTTTGTATAAGTGCTCCTTTTCCTATTTCCTTTTTTACACTTTCAAGCTCATCATCACTATATGCATATTTATGAACTTCTTTCCCTTTAACACTTTTATACACTTTATATAATGGTGGCTGAGCTAAATATAAATGCCCATTTGCAATTAGAGGTCTCATATATCTATATATATAAGTCATCCATAAAGTTCTTATATGATATCCATCTACATCTGCATCACTCATAATTATAATTTTATCGTACTTTAAATCTTCTTCTTTATAATTATCTAAGGTACCTGTGCCTAATGCTGTATTAAATATCTTAAGTTCCTCTGATGCTAATACATTTTCTAGCTTTTGTTTTTCTGTATTCATTATCTTACCTTTTGAAGGCATTATAGTTTGAAATCTTCTATCTCTTGCTTGTTTTGCCGAACCCCCTGCTGAATCTCCCTCAACAACAATAAATTCATTTACAGTATTATCTTTCAGTGTGCAAACAGCAACTTTTCCTGCAAGAGGTGCTGCACCTTTTCCTACTTTTCTTTTTTCAGCTTCATTTATTTTTTTTATTTTTTCTCTTCTTTGAGCTGCTTGAAGCGCATTGTTTATAAGCATAGAAGCAACTTCTTTGTTATCTTCTATCCACTCATTAAACTTTGTGTAAGCTAAGTCATTCATCATTGTATAAGCTTCAGTACTCCCTAGTTTAGTTTTGGTTTGTCCTTCAAATATGGGATTTGTAATCTTTATTCTTAAGATAGCTGTCATTCCTTCTCTTAAGTCGTCACCTTCAAAATCCTTATCTTTTTCTTTTACAAGTCCAAGTTTCTTAGCACCTTCTTTAAATGCTCTTGTCATTCCTGTTTTAAATCCAGTTTCATGGGTTCCTGCTTCTTTTGTTGGTATATTATTAACATAACTCGCTATATTTTCTGTAGTAGAATCTGTAAATTGTACACATAACTCTCCAAACATTTGTATATTATTAACGCTTCTTTCCCCTTCAAAGTAAATTGGATTATCATGAAGTGTAGTTTTACTTTCATTTAAATATTCTATAAAATCTAAAAGCCCTCTTTCTGAGTAATACTCTTTTCTAAACTCATCTTTTCTTAAATCTATTAATTCTAAATACATTCCTTTATTTTGAAATGCTAATTCTTGTAATCTTTCATCTATTATGTCAACTTTAAAATCTGTGCTAGAAAAAACATCCTTATCTGGCATAAAAGTAACTCTTGTTCCTGTTTCCTTGGTTTTGCCAACTATTTCTAGTTTTGTTACAGCTGTTCCTGGCATATCTCTTTTTAGCTCTTTATCATAAGCATATTCAAATCTTTGTTTATATATATTTCCACTTTGATGTACCTCTACTTCTAACCAAGAAGATAACGCATTAACTACAGCTGCACCAACACCATGCAACCCTCCTGATGTTTTGTAGTTTTTATTATTAAATTTTCCTCCAGTATGTAACTCCGTAAAAACCATCTCTACTCCAGATTTTTTCTTAACTGGATGTATCCCTGTTGGAATTCCTCTTCCATTGTCTATTATAGTAATACTTTTATCTTTATTTATTATTATTGTAGCTTTATTTCCATATCCATTAGATATTTCATCTATAGAATTATCTAAAATCTCCCAAACACAATGATGTAATCCTTTAGTTCCTGTAGATCCTATATACATTCCAGGTCTTACTCTAACTGGTTCAAGCTTTTCTAAGGAAGTTAAATCAGTAACATCATATCCTTTCATCAAATCTTCACTCATACAAACCTCCAAAATCACTATTATTGCGTTAAACTAAACTTATACCTTAGTTTAACCATACCTTCTCATTATAATCTTTTTAATTTTATCATAATTAATCTATAAATAAAAATATAAATCTTTCTAAAGAAAATGTCAAACAAATGTTCGAGATAGATTCAAGGTAAACTCTTTATATTTTTTTATTTTATCAATTAAAAAGCTGTATTAAATTAATTTTAAAATCAATTTAATACAGCTATATATTCTAGAAATTTCACTTTAAGAAAAATCTGATTTCAAAACAATGTTTTTTACTGAACATCACAAATTTCTATATTTCTAACATGCTTTGTCGGATTCCATTCTTTATTATTTTTTCTTAGCATACCTTCAATAGTTATTGGAATCCATGTTAATGTATATAAAGAATATAATAAAAATCTAAAGAATAAAATTAGTTTCTTTTTTCCTAAGAATAATGCCGTTGCTAATAAAAATGCTAAATTATAAACTATATCTATTAATAAAACCGTTGAATAATTATCTACCTTAGTTGCAAAAATTGGTAGTATAAATACACTTAATGAATAAAATATAAGCATAACAAACAATCCTGGTGATATTTTTTTATCTAATCTCATAATTAAAGGAGTAATTAAAAATTGCATAACACCAATAACTTTAAATGAAAAATCTCCAGTCAGATAGCTAATTAAGAAAATATTAAGTCCTTCTGGACTCATGCCTTGTACAAAGCTTAAAACCGTTGATATACCAATCATTAAAGTAAAGAAAGGTTGAATTACGTATAAAGCACAATCTAAAACAAACCATTTTCTTTCTTTAAATCCCTTTTTAAGTAGCTTAAAGAAATATCTAGATGCTACATCTGTAAATCCTTGCATCCATCTTCTTCTTTGAACCCATGATTGTTTTAGAGTAAGAGGTTTTTCATCATAAATAATAGCATCATGTGCCCATCCAACTTTTTCTCCATTCAAAATTAACTTACAACTAAACTCTAAATCTTCGGTTAAGCATGTAGCTCCCCATCCAAATTCTTGTAAAATCTCTGTATCTATAGCAAATCCTGTTCCACCAATTTGATTTGATAATCCAATATTCGCTCTTGCTAGTTGATACATTCTATTCTGAGTCCAGAAAGCTATTGAATATGAAGTAGCTATCCATGAATCATTAGGATTTTTACTATCTATGTAGCCTTGTACTACTTTATAACCTTCTAGCATTTTTGAATTAATTTCTTTACACCAATTTTTTGATACTAAATTGTCAGCATCAAATACTGCAACCGCATCATATTTCTTTTGCATTTTAAATATCTTATCAAATAACCACTCTAATGCATATCCTTTACCCTTTTGATCTTTATTGAATCTTTCATAAACATAAACACCATATTTTCTTGCTATTTTAGCAGTATTATCATCACAATTATCAGCAATCACAAATACATCATATAGCTCTCTCGGGTAATCTTGATTTAACATACTTTCCACTAGTTTTCCGATAACAACTTCTTCATTATGAGCTGCAACTATCATTGCAAACTTTTTTGTAGGTGTATAATTTTTCTTTTCTGTCTTTCTTATTAAGCCAAAAAAAGCTAAAACAAAATAATACATCATCATTGCAAAGACAATAACCTGAAATACACCTGTCACAGCTAAAATAATTTCTTTCATTACATCCACTCCTATAAATAAAGGATATTTTCCTTATATTACTATTTAGTACATTATCTTTGACATCTTTATTAAATATATTCTAATAGGGGTAAAAAATCAAGTACTGAAATCTTAAAAATTCATTAATATTACTACATATAAATTTTATAAATAGTTTATTGATTTATTATTGATTAGTATATTTATCTTAATATTAATTATATCTTTATATATATTATTTTATCCTATATAAATAAAGATATAATTAATATACTCATGTAATAATTTCCTTATAATTGCGAAGCATTTTATCTAGTGAAAAGTTAATAGTGAAAAGTGAAAGAATTAAGGTACATCTACTTCAGGCAAGCTTCAGTAGGTGGCTTTCATACTAAGTTCAGATGTACAGAAATTATATTCCGCAAGTATTCAATGCCTTCTATGAAAAAAAATTTTAAATACATAGATGCAAAGCACCTTTACTCCAAAATCCTGTAAGGATTTTTTCCTCAACTTTTCACTCTTACACTTTTCACTTGTAATATTTTGCTTCACAAAATATTACAAGTTTAATTAAAAGAAAAGCCATTTAGTTATAAATATATTTTACAACTAAATGGCTTTTTATTAATAAACTCAAAATAGGGGTTGCTATTTTTGAGATTTATAACATTAAACTATACCTTGAGACATCATGGCTTCTGCAACCTTTATAAAGCCTGCTATATTAGCTCCCATTAATATATTACCTGGCTCACCATATTCTTGTGCTGCATTTTTAGAATTTATATATATGTTGACCATTATGTCTTTAAGTTTTGAATCAACTTCTTCAAAATCCCAAGATAATCTTGAACTATTTTGTGACATTTCTAATGCCGAACAAGCAACTCCACCAGCATTTGCAGCCTTTGCTGGACCAAACATTACTCCAGACTTTTGAAGCAACTCTATTGCATCTAAGTCTGTTGGCATATTTGCACCTTCTGAAACAACTTTAATACCATTTTTAATTAAAATTTCTGCTGCTTCTTTATTTATTTCCCCTTGTGTTGCACAAGGAAGTGCAATATCACATTTAATTTCCCAAATTCCTCTAAATCCTTCTGTATATTTAGCATTTGGTACATAGTCTAAATATTCTTTAATTCTTCCTCTATTAACTTCCTTAATTTGTTTTATTATATCTAAATTTATTCCATTTTCATCATATATATATCCATTAGAATCACTTAATGCTACTACTTTTGCACCTAATTCATTTGCTTTTTCACAAGCATATATAGCAACATTACCTGATCCTGATATTACTACTGTTTTATCTTTAAAACTTAAATTATTATCACTTAACATTTTTTCTGTAAAGTACACTAGTCCATATCCAGTTGCTTCTTTTCTTACTAAACTCCCACCATAGGCAAGTCCTTTACCTGTTAATACCCCTTGATCATTTGCATTTTTTATTTTCTTGTAATACCCATACATATATCCTATTTCTCTTGCTCCAACTCCTATATCACCTGCTGGAACGTCTGTATCAAGTCCTATATGCTTGTATAATTCTGCCATAAAACTTTGACAAAATCTCATTACTTCTCTATCTGATTTTCCTTTTGGATCAAAATCTGAACCACCTTTTCCTCCACCTATTGGCAATCCAGTTAGTGAATTTTTAAAAGTTTGTTCAAATCCTAAAAATTTTATTATACTTTGATTTACTGATGGATGAAATCTCAAACCACCTTTATAAGGTCCTATCGCACTATTAAATTGAACTCTAAATCCTCTATTAACTTGTACTTTTCCATTATCATCTATCCATGGAACTCTAAAAAATATTTGTCTTTCAGGTTCTACTATTCGTTCTAATATTCCTTCTTCTATATATTCAGGATGTTTATTAAATACTGGTACAAGTGAATTAAGCACTTCCTTTATAGCATTTAAAAATTCTTCTTCCCCAAAATTTCTTTTTTCCACTTTACTAATAATTTCATCTACATATTTTCTTCCAATCATATTCAAAACTCCTTTGTCCCCAATAATTCCTTTATATTAGCATATTGATATATTTTTTGATATATTTTTTCTATTTACTCTCTATTATTGTTAAATTATTAATATTATACATCTTTTCATGAGTAAATGTAAATATAAAAATTACAAAAAGATATGTTATTTTTATTAACATATCTT
>NZ_ASRV01000169.1 GCF_000401215.1 Clostridium sartagoforme AAU1
TTTTTTGTTTCGTTCAATATCTTCTATTATATATTTAATAAATTTAATATTTTTACCTTTATTATATAAATATATAGGAATAGATGTTATTACCCCTACTAAAGTTCCACAAATTATATCCCACATAGTATCATTTAAACTTCCATTCTGAGCCTTTAATCCAAAAAGAGAATCAGTTGTAAATTCCCATATTTCCCATACTGCAGCTGCAGATGTAGCAAATAATATTACAAAGATAACAGAAATTAATGGATGTATTTCTTTTCTTACTTTTTCATTTGTTAAATATAAAAATAAAACATAGCCAATTATAGCAATTATCGCTCCTGATAATAGATGTAGAAATTTATCATAGTTAGTTATAGAATAAAAATCTAAAACACTAGCTAAATACATTGATAAAAAAATGAACAGCATATTAATATAATATATAACTTTTGCTCCCTTGAGAAAGGTTCTTATATATAACGAATATACTCCAAGAATAGTTATAAACGTAAGGCCTATTCTGAAAAGTTTTTCTATATCTATATTTATTAAGTAATATATTGAAGTTGCTAATAGTACTCCAATAAATGAAATAGCAAATATAAGTTCATTGTTATGATTTTTTTCTTTCACTATTATCACCTCTAGAATTTATAATTTTATTTAACTGATTGTCTTTTTACTTTTAAATAAAATTAATGCTGATATTGCCCCATTATTAAACCACCCAAATGTGCGTAATTATCTATATTAGATATAGTTATTCCTATAATTACATTTATAGCTAGAGTCTCTAATATATTTTTTACATATTGTTTTCCAATTTTATTTTTTTCTTTTAATCCAAATACTAACATAGCACCCAAAAGTCCAAATATAGCACCTGATGCTCCAACCGATACACTATTTGGATTAAATAAATAACTAAATAATGATCCCGATAAAGCAGACAAAATATAAATTAATATATATTTTTTACTTCCATATATATATTCAACTTCTTTTCCTATTATATTAAGTGCACTCATATTAAATAAAATATGCATTATTCCACCATGTAAAAAAGTAGATGTTATTAATCTATATATTTCCCCTCTATTAATTAAAATATTAACTTTTGCACCCATTTGAATCAAAGTATATATGTTAATATCAATTAAATTTCTTGATTTAATAATTTCAATCAAATACACTAAAATATTTAAAATAATTATTGTATATGTAACTTTATATTTTTGAAATTTATTTTCTTCTTATTATTTTCATTTATCATGTAATTTATAATAGGAATAAATGCTTTAGAACCTTCACTAGAATATAGTATTTTCTTATCTTTTACTGAAAATATTAGTTTATTGTAATAATTATTTTTATTATAATTTATATATTCTTCTGAAGCTAAAATTATTAAATTTACTACAAATCTTTTATTTAAAGATTTTAAAAGATACTCTTTTGCTTCATTAAAATCTACTTCTTCATTCATATCATTTGATACAACAACTGAAACTACTACTTCATTTAAATCAATTAACCCTATCCATCTTTCTTCTTTATGAAATTCGCTATAATAACTTCTCATAAAAAAGTTTAGTTCTTTAGTTAATAAACCAAAAAATATTTTTTCAAAATTCTTCAAAGTCCATCCCCCTTAATTAGCGCAATAAAAATATTAGTAAGCAATTAATAAAAATTATTAATTGCTTACTATTAATAAACTTCTCCAAAATTTACCGCAAAAAGTTGTGAACTATACCTTGTAAATCATAAAATGAAATAAATTGTTAATTGAAATTTATTTCTTTATCTAGCATATCTAAAAGTTCATTAAATCTTTCAACAGTTGCTTCTAGAGGTTGTGACGTAGTCATATCAACTCCTGCTTTTTTTAATATCTCTATTGGATAATCACTTCCACCACTTTTTAAGAATTCAATATATTTAGAAACAGAATCTTCCTTTCCTTCTAGTATTGATTTTGCAAAGGCTGAAGCTGCTGCATATCCTGTAGCATATTGATAAACATAAAAATCTGAATAAAAATGTGGTATTCTAGCCCATTCAATATCAATTTCTTCATCTACTACCATATCTTCACCAAAATATTTAACATTTAAATCATGCCAAGCTTTATTATAATCTTCAGCAGTTAAAGACATTCCTTTTTCCAAGCTTTCATGAGTAAATAATTCAAATTCTGCAAACATAAGTTGCCTAAATACAGTTGTTCTTATTTGCTCTAACTCTTGATTTATTAAATATAATTTTTTCTTTTTATCAGTTTCTTTATTAATTAAGTAATGAATAAGAAGAGCTTCATTTGTAGTTGAGGCTACTTCTGCACAAAACAAAGTATAACCTGCATAAATATATGGCTGCTCTTTTCTTGAATAATAAGAGTGGATAGAATGACCCATCTCATGTGCTAAAGTGGATACATCATGTAATTCATAATTGTAGTTTAATAAAACATATGGCATTGTTTTATATCCACCCCAAGAATATGCGCCTCCCCTTTTGCCTTTATTTTGATATATATCTATCCAACCATTTTCTACACCATTCTTAAAAATATTTAAATATTCTTCTCCTAATGGCTTTAACCCTTCTAAAACCATATTTACACCATCATTAAATTCTATATGCTCTTTTGGTATCTCTATTACTGGAACATATAAATCATACATATGCATTTCATCTAATCCCAATAATTTTTTCTTTAAAGAAACATATTTATGAAGTGATTTTAGATTCTCATTTATAGTTTTTATAGAATTTTTATATACTTCAACTGGTATATCATTTGGACTTAATGATGATTCTAGTGCAGAATTATACTTTCTAACCTTAGCTCCAAAATTAAAATTCTTTAGTGAGCTTGTTAAAGTAGTTGAAAATGTATTTTCTAAATTTTTATATTCTTTAAATAAAGTTTTAAAAGCTTCTTTTCTAACTTTTCTATCTTTACTTTTTATAAATGATGAGTAATTTCCTTCTGTTAACTCTACATTTTCACCATCTTCATCAATTATATTTCCAAATTTCATATCTGCATTTGTTAACATATTATGAATAGATGATGGAGCATCTAAGCAATCTGAAACTTGTGCTAGTAATTCTTCCTGTTCTTTGCTTAATATATGAGGTTTTTCCTTTAATATGTCCTTAAACATAAATGAATAAACCTTTAATTTATCATTACTATCTATAATATTCATTATAAATTCATCATCTAATGATAATATCTCTGGTACAAAATAAGCTGTATATGATGCAAATTCAGCCATATAAGAATCTATCTTGTTCATCATAGCTTGATACTTTGAATTTGATGTATCCTCATCACATTTTAAATGAGCATATACATAAACTATTTCTGCTTTTATTCCTAAATCTATATACTTTTCTAAGTAATTTAAAATATTTTCAGCATTATTTAGTTTGCCTTCAAAATCTTTAAGAGAAGGCGATTCTTTTTTTAGTTCCTGGAAAGCATTTTCCCACGCATCATCATTTGAAAATATTTCATTAACTTTCCATTTATACTTATCTTCAATTTCTTCTCTCTTTTTCAATATCTTTAATTCACTCATAACTTCTGCCTAATTTATTAGGCTCTCCTTTCTAATTATAGTCATCTTCTTTACCTTCAATATCCTTAAAGGCATTTTCCATAGCTTCTTCGATTAACTCAACACATCTTGTTATTCGTTCTTTCATGAATTCATAATCATCTACATATTTAAATTTTACTAAAAAAGTAGGATTATATTCATCTAAAGAATCCTCAATTTCAAATTCTTCCTTTATAAAAGCATCATAATTAAAAACATCATATATTGCTGAGTATTCCCATTCTTCTACATCTTTATTTGTATCAAAATATAAATTTACAACTTCATTGCTAACAAAAAGCTTTTTTACATATAATGCCCCTTCTGAAACTTGAAAACTTCCAAGCTCCTTAGTTATAAATCCCGTTTCTTTATCCTTTTCCATTAATACTAAACTTGAAAAATCCATATATATTCCTCCAATATTTTTACTTTGGTTTTATTTAACTTATCTATATTATATGTTTTATTCATAATATAAATCAACAAAACTATGGTAATTAACTATTAACAATTTATGATCAATAACTTAACTAAGAAAATCTGCTCAATTTCTTAGTTAAAATAGCTTTGTAATTTAAAACTATGTCAATAATACAAATAAATAAGTAAATTTATAATATATCTAAAGTTATTGTTGCAAACTATTCGCATTTTCATATATAATAAGTCTAGATTATTTAGGAGATGTATTTTTTAATGATTAATATAAAAGACTTATGTTTTTCATATTCTAATAAACCACCATATTTACTTAAAAATATAAACTTAAACATACAAAGTGGTATATATTTATCTATAGTTGGTGAAAATGGAAGCTGTAAAACTACATTAATAAAACTAATACTTGGCTTATTAAAACCTACCTCTGGTAGTATAGAAATTAATTCAGATTCAATTGGGTATGTTCCCCAAAGACTTGATTCTTTTAACTCACAATTTCCAATTACAGTTAAAGAGGTTTTACTATGTCATAAAAAAACTTTGAAAAATAAAAATATAAATATCTCTTCAATCCTTGAAAATGTTAGTATGAGTGATTATGAAAACAGACTTCTAGGTATGCTATCTGGTGGACAACAACAAAGAGTTCTTATTGCAAGAGCTTTAATGGGTAATCCTGATATAATTATTCTTGATGAACCCTCTACTGGCGTGGATGAAAAAAATCAAATTGAAATCTACGGTATTTTAAAGAAATTAAATGAAATTGATAAAAAAACTATTATATCAATAGAACATAATATAGATATTGCTTTAAAGAACTCAACTCATATTCTTAAAGTTGATAATGGAAATATTAATTTATTTACCACTGATGAGTATAAAGAGTTTAGAAATAAAAGTTTTAAATTAAATGATGCTATTTAAGTTTATTATTAGGAAAGGTAGATAATATGTTTCAATTAGATTTTATGCAAAATGCCTTTATGGCTGGTTTTATAATATCAATACTTTGTCCTTTCATAGGACTTTTTTTAGTGCTTAGACGATATTCAATGATTGGTGATACACTTTCACATTCTTCTTTTGCTGGTGTTGCTATTGGTTTAGTTATAGGGGTTAATCCATTAATAACAGCCTTCTTATTTACAACACTTTGTGCTATAGTTATAGAATTCTTAAGAGAATATTATAAAAAATATGCTGAACTTGTTATGTCTTTAGTTTTAACCTTTAGTTTAGGTATAGCTATCATACTTATAAGCAGTGGTAAAGCTTCTGCAAAAGTAAATTCATTTTTATTTGGAAGTATTCTTACCGTTTCTAAAGAAGATATTTTCTTAATTTTAATAGTTGGAATTATTTGTTTAGTTGCTTTGATCTTTTTATTTAATAAGCTTATTTACATTACTTTTGATGAAGAAGGTGCAAAGACTTCAGGAGTAAAAGTAAAACTTATAAATTATATTTTTACTATACTTGTTGGCTCAACTATTTCTATGTCAATAAGAGTAATGGGAATACTTGTTATATCATCCATAATGATAGTGCCTGTTGCAACTGCAATGCAATTAAAAAAGGGATTTAAGACAACATTACTATTCTCCATAGGTTTTGGAATGTTTGATATTATGATGGGATTATTTTTATCATATTATATTAATAGTGCTCCAGGGGGTACTATTGCAATTACATCTGTGTTCACTTTAATTTTAGTCATAATCTTCGATAAATTTTTTAATTTTAAACAATAAATATAATAAGGGTAGTATTTTATACTACCCTTATTATATTTATTGTTATTGTTTTAATTTTTTGCATTCATCACAAACACCATTTAATTCTAACTTATGTTCTGTTAAGCTAAATCCAACTTTAGCTTTTATGGCTTCTTCTATTTCTTCCATTGGACATGGTATTTCTACACATTTATTACAAACATCACATTTTAAAGTATGTTTGTGACTTTCCTTTTTTAATACATAAATTGCAGGTCCATCTATGTTAATTTTTTTTATTATATCTTTTTCTTCTAACAATTCTAATGTTCTATATATAGTACTAAGGTTTAAGTTTTCATTGTGCTTTTTGCATTGATAATATATATTTTCTGCTGAAAGCCCTTTATCTGAAGACTCTATTATATTTAAAATTGAAATTCTTCCTGCTGTAACTCTCATTCCTTTTTCTTTTAAATAAATTTCCCAGCTCATTTTATTCTCCTAACGTTCTTATATACAAGTTGTACTAAATACTTTTCACTTATCTAAACTACCTTTGAAATTTATACTATATAAGAAAAATCAATATTTAAGTAACCTATATAAAAATT
>NZ_ASRV01000170.1 GCF_000401215.1 Clostridium sartagoforme AAU1
TGCTTTCAATTTTTCTATTTTGCTTAAGTAATACTATTATCTTATATCATAATACTGCAATAATATAAATTAATAATTGAAACATATATATAATTATAACACTAATATTCTACATATTAAATATTAAAAAATATCATTTCTAATGCTAATATTAATAATATTATTCCACCTAGCAAATCTGCATATTTACATATAAAATCAACCTTTCTTATATATCTACATAAAAAGAAACCTGTGGTACATATTAGTAAAGTTATTAAGCCTACCAAAACAGCATCAATAAATAACAATATTGCATTAATCTCAAAAAAAGATGTAAAACCAACTACTAAAGC
Source organism: Clostridium sartagoforme AAU1 (assembly GCF_000401215.1). Lineage (GTDB taxonomy): Bacteria > Bacillota > Clostridia > Clostridiales > Clostridiaceae > Clostridium > Clostridium sartagoforme. The sequence continues at coordinate 336 of NZ_ASRV01000170.1, forward strand.
ATCTACACTTACTGACATTCCTAAAATTAAATACATTGATTTTTTTATTAAAACAGAATCGTCTTTATCATTCTTTTTAAAAGCTTCAAATATCATTATAAGACCTATTAAAGCTATTACAATTCCGCCTATCATATTAGGAATTGCTACAATATATGTATCAAACAAATTTCCTGCTATTCCCCCCAAAAATATAAATAGAAATTGAAAAAATGCAAATGAAGCTATAAATCCCCATTTATTTTTTCTTTTTAATGTGGGATTTATCCCCAAACATATACTAAGTCCAAGTGCGTCCATAGCCATAGCTACACCAATTAAAATTACCTCTCTTAATCCCATCTTTTAGTAAACTCCTCCAAATTATATAATTCTACTCTATATATAATTATAAAGTATAGTATTTATGTATTATTTTTTTGAAATAAACCCTTTTAATATTACAAATTTTATTGTATATTATTAAATAGGGTATATAATATTTTAAAAAGTATATCACATTTTGTATTTTTTTATAAAGGAGAGTAGCTTAATGGCGAATTGTATAATTGCTCAATCTGGTGGTCCAACATCTGTTATTAATTCTAGTGTAGTAGGTTTGTTACAAGCAAATAAAGATTTAGGTGCCTTTGATAAAGTATATGCAGGTTTAAACGGAATAGAAGGTATATTAAATGGAAATATAATAGAATTATCATCTTTTTCAGATGAAGAAATAAATACATTTAGATACACACCATCTTCTGGATTAGGTTCTTGTAGATATAAAATGAAGAATTTAGAAGATTCAAGTGAGGAATATGATAAACTTTTAGACATATTAAATATAAACAATATAAAAGCCTTCTTTTATGTAGGTGGAAATGATTCTATGGATACCATTGCTAAATTAGGTAAGTATGCGAAAAGTTCAGGAATAGATATAAAATTTATAGGAATTCCTAAAACAATAGATAATGATTTAATGTATACTGATCATACGCCGGGCTTTGGAAGTGCTGCAAAGTTTATTGCTACAACAGCTCTTGAAACATATTTAGATTCATCAGTTTATATTAATAATGGAATCTTTATCTTAGAAACAATGGGGAGAGATACAGGTTGGCTAGCTGCTTCTTCATGCACAGCTAGAATAAATGGAAAGCCAGTTGCAGACTTTATCTACTTACCAGAAGTTGCTTTTAATATAGAACAATTTCTTCTAGATGTTAGAAAGAAATTTCAAGAAAAGAATAAAGTTTTTATAGTTGTTTCTGAGGGTTTAAAAAATTCTGAAGGCCAATTTATTACTGAAGTGACCAGACAAGCTCATGACAATTTCGGACATGCTCAACTTGGTGGTATAGGTAATTACCTTAAAAACTTAATAATATCATCAGGTATAACAAGTAGAGTAAAATCTCTTGAATTAGGAGTTTTACAAAGATGCTCTATTCACTGTGCTTCTGACGTAGACTTAGAGGAAGCCTTTGATGCTGGTTATTCTGCCTTAAAATTTGCTATTGATGGAAATAGTGGCTATATGGTTGGAATTAAAAGAGATTCAAATTCACCATATACTACATCTCATTTTCTTGTTGAAGCTGATAAAATAGCTAACAATGTTAAATATTTTCCAACAGAATTAATTAATGAAGAAGGAAATCACATAAGAGAAGAAGCTTTAGATTATTTCTTACCTCTTATATCTGGAACCCCTTCTCTTGTAATAGATAATCATTTACCAAAATTCAAAACAATTTCTAAATAATAAAAAAGTATGTAAGATTAATAAATTACTCATAGTTTAAGATTTTCACCAATACTATGAAGTAACCTTTAATTCTTACATACTTTTATTTATGTAAACTCCTAAATTACTAACTTAAATATTATCAATTTAAAAATTATTTAATTAACTACAGAATATTTATTATTACTTATAGTTATTTGATTAGTATAATACCTTAGAGTATAATAAAGTTGGAATTATAACTTTATTATATTTATATATATTGTAGATATTTCAAGATAATAATAGGAGGATAAAATGATAGTTTTAAGTTGCAAAGATATATCGAAAAGCTATGGTATAAGAGATGTATTGAAAAATATTACATTTTCAATTAATGAAGGAGATAAAGTTGGAATTATCGGTGGTAATGGCGAAGGAAAATCTACTCTTTTTAAAATAATTTCTAAAGAAATATCTCAAGATTCTGGAGAAATATTTATTGATAAAAATAGAACCATAGGATATTTAACACAACACGTTGATTTAGATTTAAATAATACTATATATGATGAAATGAACTTAGTTTTTAAAGAATTAACCGATATTGAAAATAAACTTCATACTTTAGAAATCAAGATGAATGAGCCTTATGATGAGAATAAAGCTTCATATCATGAAAAAATTATAAAGGACTATACTACTCTTCAAGACTTATATTCTCATAAAGGTGGCTATACATATAAAGGTGAAATTTCTAGAGTTCTTAAAGGTCTTGGATTTTTAGAAGAGGATTTTGATAAAATAATTTATACTTTAAGTGGGGGACAAAAGACTAGAGTTGCTCTTTGTAAATTACTTTTAAAGAATCCTGATATAATTTTACTAGATGAGCCAACAAACCATCTTGACCTACAAGCTATAGAATGGCTTGAGGATTATTTAAAAAATTATAAGGGAACAGTTTTAGTAATTTCTCATGATAGATTTTTCTTGGACACTGTAACTAATAATACATTTGAAGTTATTAATGGTCACATTAATTGCTACAATGTTTCTTATACTAAATTCATTGAGCAAAGAAAGAAAAATTATGAGGCTCAACTTAAAGCCTATAATCTTCAACAAGCAGAAATCAAAAGGCAAGAAGCAATAATAGAAAAGTTTAGAAGCTTTAATAGAGAAAAAAGTATTCGCGCTGCTGAAAGTAGAGAAAAAGCTTTAGATAAGATGGAGAAGATAGATGCTCCTGATAAAGAAAAGGAAGCTACTAAAATTAAATTTGAAACCTCAGTAAAAAGTGGCTATGATGTTCTTCATATCGAAAATTTAGCTAAAAGTTATGGTGATAAAAAACTATTCTATAATCTTAATTTAGATCTTAAAAGAAGTGAAAAAGTAGCTCTAATTGGTGAAAATGGTCGTGGTAAGACTACTTTATTTAAAATCATTTTAGATAGCTTATCACCAGATAATGGTAAAGTAGTTCTTGGCACAAATGTAAATGTTGGATATTATGATCAAGAACAATCTGATTTAAATTTAGATAAAACCATATTAGATGAAGTTTGGGATGAGTTTCCTAATTTAACTACTTCTAAACTAAGAGGTGCTCTAGCATCTTTCTTATTTACAGGAGATGACGTTTTTAAAATTATAAATACCCTTAGCGGTGGTGAAAAGTGTAGAATTAACTTGCTAAAACTTATGTTATCAAGATCTAATTTATTATTACTAGACGAACCTACAAATCATCTTGATATAATGTCTAGAGAAGCTCTTGAAGATGCTCTATTAAGCTACGATGGCACATTAATAGTTATATCTCATGATAGATACTTTTTAAATAAAGTAATTAATAGAATACTTGAACTTAATGAAGATGGTATTAAAGAGTTTTTAGGAAACTATAGCTACTATCAAGAAAAGAAAATCAATCCAAATAGATTTGAAATTTTAGAAGAGCTTGCTAACGGCAAAACCAAAACTCAATTAAAAGATGAGAAAAGAAAAAAGAAAGAACTTGAAAAAGAAGAGAAATCTTTAAAATTAAAAATTAAAAAACTTGAAGATGATATATCTAAAGGTGAAGACTATTTATTATCACTTCAAGAACAACTTTGCCTTGAAGAAATTTATTCAAATCCTATTGAAAGTGAGCGCGTAAATAAAGAAATTAAGGATTTAGAAGAAAAAATTTCATTTTTATATGAAGAATGGGAAAACTTAAATAAATAGTGCACTCTATTTTTAAAGATTGCGCTGCAATTTATTTTGGTTCACAGAGCGTAACTTACAGTTGTTGGGTAAAATACCATATATAATATAAATTGCTAAGCAATTCATAAATGAAAGATTTAAAAAATTAAAGCCTATCTACTGAAACTTGCTTGAAGTAGATAGGCTTTAATATTAAGCTCAGTTGTAGAGTACTAAACTTGAACTATAAGTGTAAAATACCTTTTATTCAAAATTCTATAAGGATTTTCTTCTTTCAATCGTTAATTATCAATTATGAATTATTTTCCACTTGAGCCAAATCCGCCCTCGGCTCTTTCAGTATCGCTAAGTTCTTCTACCTCTTCAATATCAACATACCATACAGGTTTAACTATCATTTGTGCTATTTTCATTCCTTTTTCTACTATAAATGGCTCCTTACCATGATTTATTAATATTATTCCAACTTCTCCTCTATATCCTTCGTCTATAGTCCCTGGTGTATTTAAAACAGTTATACCATGTTTTAATGCAAGTCCACTTCTCGGTCTAACTTGAGCTTCTGTTTGTGGTGGTAATTCAATTTTTATTCCAGTCTTTATTAATGCAGTTTCTGATGGATTTATTGTTACCTTCTCTACCGAATATAAATCTAATCCAGCATCTCCTTTATGTGCATAACTTGGTATTATAGCTTCATTATGTATTTTTTGAATCTTTAATTTAAATTTATTCATTAGCAATTCCTCCTATAAAAATAATATATAATACAAAACTATTGTCCACTTAACTAAATCATTAATTAACGCATCTATATTTTATCAATTAACTATAGCTTATGTCTACATCAATATTATTAAAA
>NZ_ASRV01000171.1 GCF_000401215.1 Clostridium sartagoforme AAU1
TAAGTGTATAAACATTATAATATTTATCTATCTTCTGTAATAAGACATTTTTATTCTATTTACTACACATATATCAGCATATTTATTATTTTTATCTATTGTTACCTCATTCCAACTATAGTAAGAAGGTTTTTCGAAAAATCTTCTATCTACTATTGCAATAACTCTATAACATCCATTTTCTAAATTACTAAATATAGCTTTACCATTACTATCTGTAAATTTTGAATCATACAACTTAGGGGATATTCCATTTAATAAATATAAGTTTATTCTTGCTCCTTTAAGCTCTACACCGTCTTTATTAGCAAGCCTTGATGTCACTTGAATTGTCCCCTTTTCCTCTACTATATTTCTATCTGCAAATTCTTCTTTTGCTTTACCTATTTGTGAGTAAAGATTGTCATATACATCTGAATCAGCGTATTTTTCATCTACTAAAAAATCCTCATTAAAATTATTTTCTATTATTTTTTCTTCGGCTTGATTATTGATTATGTTGCCTCTATTAATCGTTCTGCTAGAAGTTTCCTTTTCAATTTCTTCATCAACCTGAATAAATAAATTCAAGTTACCATTTTCATCTACAGTATACTCTTGTTCTCCATAATCGCTATCATCATTATGATATTGATCATCTATTACTATTTTCATATATACCTCCAAATCGTAATATAGTTACATAATATGATGAGCTTATCGATTTGGTGATAAAATTTCAAAAAAATAACTTTAACTTATAAGCATTTTCATTGCATTATTAAATTCAATTGGCTTACTAAAATAATATCCTTGAATAACATCACAACTAATTTTCTTTAAATAATCTAATTGATTCTTATTTTCTACTCCTTCAGCTACAACTAATAAATTTAAGTAATGAGAAAGATCAACAATACTATTTATTATATACTCACTTTTCTGCTCTATCAGTATTCCATCTATAAAACTTTTATCTATTTTTAGTACATCTATCGGCAATGTTCTTAAATAACTTAATGAAGAGTATCCTGTTCCAAAATCATCTAATGCTAAAGTAACTCCTAATTTTTTTAGTTTTTCCAATGTTTTTATATTTTTCTCTGCTGATTTCATTATTATACTTTCTGTAATTTCAAATTCTATATATTTAGCATCTAAATCATATTTTTTTAATGTATCGTTAACAAATGATACTATTTCTTCATCTCTAATTTGAACCTCTGATAGATTAATTGCCATTTTAAAAGTTTTACTAGTATTTTCTGCTAACTCCTTACATTTTTTAAAGCTTTCTTCAATTATATATTCTCCTATAGGTATTATAAGTCCTGAGTTCTCTGCTATTGGTATAAATTCACTTGGTGACACTTCACCAAGCTCCTTACTATGCCATCTTACAAGAGACTCAAAACCTACTATTTCTCCAGTACTTACATTTACCTTTGGTTGATATAATAACTGAATTTCATTTCTATCTATAGCTACTCTTAATCCCTTTTCTATATCAAATTCCCTATTTAAAATTTCTAATATACCTATATCAAAAAACTCATATCTATTTTTTCCATTTACTTTTGCTAGGTACATTGCCATATCTGCTCTTTTTAACAATATAGCCATATCCTTCCCATCTATAGGATATATACTTACGCCTATACTTAATGTACAAAAAACCTCTTTATCATTTATGATTATTGGATTACTTAGCTTCTTTATTATATTATCTAATATCGATTTAATTTGATGTTTTTCTTGTAAATTATATTGAACTATTACAAATTCATCTCCACCATATCTAGCAAAAAGTGAATCTTCTATCTTCATATTTTTTATTATTTTTGTAAATTCAATTAGTAATAAATCCCCTGCATCATGTCCATATGTATCATTTATATATTTAAAATTATCTAAATCTATAAATATAAATGCCATTTTTTCATTTTTATAATGTCTTATACGCTTTGTAACTTCCCTAACAAAATATCTTCTATTTGGAATTCCTGTAACCTCATCATTGAAACTTAAATAATTAATTTCAATTTCCTTTTCCTTCCTCTCTGTTATATCCGAAAGAGCTCCATGTATAAATAAGTCACCATTTTTCTCTAATCTTTTCTTTCCTTTGCTTTGGAGCCAAACTGGCTTGTTGTCTTTACTTAAAATTCTATATTCTATTGAATAAAATTCATCCTTCTTAGAATCCATTACTTTTTTTATTTGTTCATTATATCTTTTTATATCATCTTTCAATATGTAGTTTTGCCAACTTGTATCAGTAATTATTAGATCCCCTTCCCCCTCTATATCTAAATACTTTTTTATACTACTATCAATTGATATTATATTTTGATTGACATTCCACCAGAATACTATGTCTTTAGCTCCTTCTATCGCTAATCTGTTTTTATTTTCTATAACCTTATTCATGTTTTCTGTCTTTTTTCTTTCTGTTATATCTACAATAAATCCTGATAAATAGAAAATATTTTTCTTTTCTATTCCTTTTCCCTGAATTTTAGCTATTATCTTTCTATCTATCGAATTTCTTAAAGAGCATTCTAAAATAAAATTATCACATATTTTATTTCTAATTATATTTTCAATAAAAATTCTTATATCTTCTCTTTCTTCTTCATCTATAAAAGAATACCACTTTTCAAAACTATCTATATTATCATCACTTCTTAAAATATCTTTAATTTTTGTAGACATATAGAGTTTTTTACTTTCACTGTTCCACTCCCAAATTGCACCTTCAAGAGCATCTATAGCCATTATGTATCTTCTTCTATTTGCTTCAGCTAATTTATATATCTTCTTATACCTTTTATCTGTAAATATTAATTTTAATATTAAAACTAATATAACAAATGTCATTATAAATAATATAGGAGGTAGATTATTTAAACCATTTTTAATTAATAATATGATTATAAATAAGTTAGTAAATAAATGAAAATACTATTGTT
>NZ_ASRV01000172.1 GCF_000401215.1 Clostridium sartagoforme AAU1
TTTCTTTTCATCTATTCATCACCAATGCCTTCTTTTTAATAGTACTCATTAATTATTATTTATTTTATCATATTATTCCACTTATTAACTATATTTTTACTTGTATAAAATTAAAAACTATATATTTTAATTTTTAAAGTTTACTTAAATAAGCATATTACCGTTATATTATTTTAATTATGCAGATTATTATTTAAAACATATATTATAAAAATTTAGGAATACTAGTACTAGTATTAATTTATTAGGAGGATTTATAATATGAGTTTTAAAATTCAAAGAAAATTTTTGATTTTATTTTTTTTAACTACTATATTTTCGCTATCTTTTATAACTAATGTCAAAGCGAAAGAGGATAGCCAAGATTTAAAGGAAAAAGTTGTTTATCTAACCTTTGATGATGGACCAGGAGGTAAGATTACAAATCAAATCTTAGATACATTAGAAAAAGAAAATGTACCTGCTACATTTTTTGTTATAGGTTGTCAAATTAAGGGACAAGAAGATATTATTTTGAGAATGAAAAATGAGGGCCACAGTATAGGTCTTCACAGCTTTTCTCATAATAGAAACAAACTTTACTGTGAAGATGATAGTTTTTTACAAGAAATGCTTCAAGGCCAAGAAACTTTATTTGAAGTGACAGGAGAAAAGTACAATATCTTAAGATTTCCTTTTGGTTGTAATAATAAATCTTATAGGTTAACAGATAAATTAGTTGAAAAATTACATGAAAATAATTTTAAGATATATGACTGGACTGTAGATAGTGGAGATGGTGCTAATGCCAATTCAGCTCCTGAAAATATAATAAAAAAAGCATGTAAAGCTGGAGATAATGATAAAGTTATAGTACTAATGCATTGTTCTTATATAAATAAAAATTCATCTTTAGCTCTTCCTTCGATAATTAAATACTATAAGAATAACGGATATATTTTTAAATCCATAGATGAAAATACTCCTGAGGTATATAAAATAATGAAAAAATAAAGTTTAGAGTTGCCGTAAGGCAACTCTAAACTTTATTTATCAACTACTATATTAGTTATTTTTAATGCTATAGTAATTGCTTTATATAATATCATTCCTAATAAAATATTCATTAATGCTGCAGGAATTACTACAATAACAATTAAACTTATGAATGGCCCAGGTAAACCTACTAATATACTTGCCGATCCTAAAAATATTAATCCACTTAATATAGTTCCTAAGCTTAGAGCTAGTAATATTTTTATATTATCTGATATCTTTTCACCAACTAAATTAAATATAAAGTATATTATATTGGCTGTTAACAGCTTGTCTATGATATTAGGTAATTGTCCACCTGGAAACTTTGTAGTAATTGCTGTTAATATTCCTAGTATGATACTTGAAATTAATGTAGTCTTATAATCTTTATTTATTATTATAATTATAAACATCATTGCTAATGCAAAATCTGGTTGCATAGGTAATCCTAAAGCTGGTGTAATTTGATGTAATAGAGCTCCAATAGCTATTAATATTGCATTTAGTGTCATTTTTTTTACATTCATACTTCTATTCATATTAAATTCTCCTTTTTTATAAATTTAATTTATATTTTTTAAATCTCCTTTTGTTCACAACATAATTACCAGCTCCTTTAATTATTGATATAAATAAAAAACGCCCTATACAAAAATGTATAGGACGATATTCTCCGCGTTGCCACCTAAATTGCCTTAAAAGGCCTCTTTAATCAGGTACTAACATACCCTATTCCTTATATCGTAGGACTTACGGATCAACTACTCTAATAAAAATTTCGTATCACTCCTCAGAGGCCCATTCACTATTTGTTTTAGTACCGAAATCACACCACCTTCGGCTCTCTTTGACCTTACAAAATAGATACTCTTCCTCATCAATGGAAATCTATTTATTAATTTATTAATATTTTATGATAGTTTCTATTAATTGTCAACAACTTGAGAAAACTTTTTTCTTTTGGTAATATTACCATAAAATAAATAACCCTAATAATAATATCCCTTTTACTATGCTTGTACCACTTATGCTCCACCAAACTCCATCTATTCCAAGTAGTGGAATGCTACTTAATAACATAGCTAATGGTATTCTAAGTCCTGTAAAAATTATACTTACCCAAGACGGAGTTAATGTATTACCTAGTCCTGAAAAAGCTCCTGCTGTAGTTATTTCTATGCACATAAATAGTTGAGAATATCCTAAAATCTTAAGATATACAGCTCCTTTGGAAACAATTCCTGCTTCTGGTATAAATGCTGAGAAAACTTTATCTCCTGAAAATACTAGAAGTATGGTAGCAAAAATTCCTACCATTATTGCCATACTCATTGCTACTTTATATCCCTTTAAGATTCTATCCCACTTATTAGCTCCATAATTTTGTCCAATAAAAGCAGTTAATGCCGTAGCAAAGCCTTCTGCAGTCATCCAAGATATAGATTCTATTTGCGAACCAACTTTTTGAACTGCAATTGCTGTTGGACCCCATGCTGAGATAATTCTACCTATTATCATAGCAAAAAATGCAAACATACAATTTTGAAGTGCAGTTGGAATCCCTAACTTACATATCTTATTCATATTATTTTTATCTATATACTTTTTATTTTTTAATGTTAAACTATATCCATTTCTTATAAATGCTATTATAAATATAAATGTAACTATTGCTTGAGCTCCTACAGTTGCCAATGCAGCTCCTATAACTCCAAGTCTTGGAAATCCCAATAATCCAAATATCAATATTGGATCAAATATTATATTAATAATCAAACCAACTGTATTTATAAAAAATGGAATCTTGCTACTACCGGAAGCATTAAAAATACCACTAAATAATGGATTTAAGAAACTAAATATCATTCCAAAAGAAACTATTACCAAATATTCTATGGACATATTTATTATATTTGCTTCTCCTAGCTTAAAGAATCCTATTAACTGTTTTCTAAATATAATTAATAAACACATATATATTATTGCTGTTATTATATTTATAAATAAACCATTATAAATAAATTTATTTTTTTCCTTAATATCGTCTTTTCCTATGGATTGAGATACTCCTATTTCCGTACCTATTTTAGATATAAATACAAGAGAACTTCCAAACCAAGTAAAAAAACCAGCTGTTCCTACAGCTGCAACTGCATCACTACCAATTCTTCCTACCCACATCATATCGACAAGATTATACGCCATTTGTATAAATGATGTACCTAGTATTGGAATTGATAACTTTAATAATGTATTTACTATATTTCCTGAAACTAAATTTACTGATTTCTTCATATGTACCCCCTTTTAATTGTTATGTTATCTCTAAGATTATATATTTTTAATATTATTTTTCAACATATTTAGTATATAATAATAATTATTATATACTAAATATGTTGAACTTTATAAACCTCAATTTTACAATGAAAAAAAACTCCAATAGGAGTTT
>NZ_ASRV01000173.1 GCF_000401215.1 Clostridium sartagoforme AAU1
CTCCAATAGGAGTTTTTTGCATTCAATTTATTTTTAGTAATTCCAAGCAAATTACATATATAGTTCCATATTTTTATAATTAATAAAACAGCTTTTCTACTTATTTAACATATTAATTACATTTTCAAAATTTTCTGGTTTACTATAGTAAAAACCCTGAACAGTATCACAATCTATACTTTTTAAATAATCTACTTGCTCTTTTTCTTCAACACCTTCAGCTACAACTGTTATACCTAGCTTATGAGATAATTGTATTATATTTTCAATTATATATCTACTTTTATCATTTTCAGTCATATCAATAACAAAACTTCTATCAATTTTTAAGACATCTATTGGTAATTTAGTTAAATGATTTAATGAAGAGTATCCAGTACCAAAATCATCTAAAGCTATTGATGATCCTAAGTCTTTTATTTGTAATAAACACTCTATATTTCTGTCTACAGATTTCATTATCATACTTTCTGTTATCTCTACCTCTATGTATTTAGGTGAAACATTAAACTCTTTAATTAAAGAATTAAAATATTCTATCAAATCACCCTGCCTTAATTGTATTTCAGATAAATTAACTGCTATTTTAAAATTATCATATCCTTCTGATAATAAATACTTTACTCTTATAAACACTTCTCTTAATACAAATTTCCCAATTGGTATTATAAGCCTAGTATTTTCTGCTATAGGAATAAATTCACCTGGACTTACAAATCCTATTTCATTACTTTTCCATCTAAGTAATGCTTCAAATCCATTAACCTCATCATCAGTAAGCCTTACTTTAGGTTGAAAAACAACGAACATTTCATTATTTTCTAACGCGGTTCTAAGACCTCTTTGAATAGAGTAAATTCTATTTATTTCTCTTGATATATTATTATTAAACATTTGACATTGATTTTTTCCATTTCCTTTTGCTATATACATTGCAGCATCAGCATTTTTTAATAGAACTTCAAAATTTTCGCCATCATCTGGAAAAACAGATATTCCTATACTTGATGAAGAATATATTTTATCGTTATTTATATTATATGGTTTCTTTAATATATCAATAATCTTCCTTGTTGTGCACTTTATTTCATTTAAACTATTTATTGATGGTAGAAATATCAAAAATTCATCTCCACCGAATCTACATAATAGTTTATTATCATCAAATGCATTCTTTAAATCCTCTGAAAATCGTTTCAAAAATATATCTCCACACTTGTGCCCATAAGAATCATTTATAAACTTGAAATTATCTATGTCTATTATAATTAAAGCTCCTCTAGATTCCAATTTAGTATGATTTTTAAGTTCTTCCTCAATTATATCTTTAAAATGTTTTCTATTATTTAGTCCTGTAAGTTCGTCATATTGAGTCATATACTCTAATTTTAAATGAGCTTCCTTTTCTTTGGTTATATTATATAAATATCCTTCAAAGCCTAAGAATTCACCATTTTTATTTATTTTACTTTGCCCTTTAACGCTTATCCATAGTTCTTGCCCTAAAGCATTTATTATCTTAACTTCAGTTTCTTCTTCATTATTTATTACTGCGTCAATTAAAATCTTTATATAATCATTGTGCACATATTTTTTACTCTCATCAACAGTAAATATAATAAACTCCTCATCGTATCCAATGATTTCTTTATTATTTCCATAAAGCATAATTGAATCTTGTTCTTTATTTACAGAAATAAATAGTCCTTTAATGGATTTTACAAAAGATTCTTTTGAGCTTAATAAAAATTCTTTATGACTTTGTAAGTCAATAGAATTTTTATTGTTTTTGTTAAGGGGGCTAACATCCTTGTTATAACTATTTTCCCTAATCATACCTTCTTAATCCTTCTCAAAGCATATTTTTCATAAAAAGATTATTTATTTCTCTTCTTCTACTATTTCTTTTTCGTCCTCTACTTTAACTTCATTTTCTGATTTTTCTTTATTATCGTTTATTAATGTAGCAACTAAAGCCGCACCTGCTGCTAATCCAAGTGCTAACTTACTAATATTTTTAAGCTTCATAAATTTTTCCTCCTACCCGCTTACTTAAATTGATTTTGTTCTTTCTCATATTTATACCCTATCGAACTTAATTTCTCTATCAATTCTTCCTCTGTTACATCTATATCTTCACATAATGCTGATAAATTTGAATAAAAATCTCTTAATTTCATATTTATCAGGCTTAATAAAATATTAGGATCCATAGATAAAATACTTTCTCTATCCATAATATTTCTCCTTTAAATATAATTTCTATTTATTTGAAATCACAAATAAAATATACCATATATCCTTTAATAAAAAAAGCATATTATAGATCTTTTTGTATATTTATTGAAATGTTATTTCTTTTATATTATCGTAAATAATTAGATTTTTTTAATATATTTTATCTATTTTTTTAATACATTTTAGTTATTTTTATAAAATCTTGAGAAGCTACTTTGTGAAATTATTATTAGAAGTAGCTTCATCACCTTATATTTTACTTAACTTCTGGTACTTTAGAAGCTTCACTTTTCTTTGGAGATTTATATCTTTTCTTTTCCCAGCTTGCCTCTTGATTCTTTTTAGCCATTTTTTTCACCTCCATTATATTATTAGTATTCATAATCTATTTTTAATTATTCAAAATTCACTCTGATAAATTTTTAAAAAATTAAGTAAAAAAAGATATTATGCATAAGTTTTTATACCATAATATCTTTTAATAATATATCTATATTTTATTACTCATCATAAACATCTAAATACTTAGTTTTTATACCGTCTTTTTCCCATCCAAGTATGGAATCTAAATTTACATTTTCGGCAGCTTTAAATATTGATTTCTCTACTCCATCAAAATTCTTCTTAAGCTCTTTCACTAATTCTTTTATTTCATATCTCTTATTGCCTATTTTCTCTGCTGCAACCATACATGCACAATTTAAAGGCCAAATTCCTGCATTATTAGTAAATCTTTTTATATAATCTTCTTCAACATAATAAAGGGGTCTTATAAGTTCCATATCTTCAAAATTTGCTGCTTTAAATTTAGGAAGCATAGTTTTAAAATTCCCTGCATAAAGCACGTTTAATAATGTTGTTTCTATAACATCATTATAATGATGTCCTAATGCAAGCTTATTACATCCAAGCTCTCTTGCTTTACTATAAAGAGACCCTCGCCTCATTCTTGCACAAAGATAACATGGATAATCTCTTGCCATCTTATCTATAACTTCAAAAACTTTTCCTTCATATATATGTACTGGGATTCCAAGATGATTACAGTTTTCTATAAGTAAATCTTTTATCTGTGGATGGTATCCAGGATCCATTGCTATAAATTCTAATTCAAAATTCATTTGTCCATGTTTTTTAAGCTCTTGAAAACACTTCGCCATAAGTAGTGAATCTTTACCACCTGAAATAGCTACTGCAATCTTATCTCCTTCTTCTACAAGGTTATAATCCTTGACTGCCCTTACAAACTTAGTCCAAATATGTTTTCTATATTTTTTAACAAGGCTACGCTCAATTTCTTCTAAAGGCTTCTTTTCTTCAGTAGGAATTAATCTTTCACAGCCTTTACCTGCTATACTACTCATTTCATCACCTCACTTAATAATACTTTTCAATTATATCACTTTTTCAACATATTGTCTTTACATAATCGTTCTTAACTATATACTTTATCTATCAACTCATTAACTCGTTCATATTTATATATGGATTTTTATATCTATTTTTATTTATTGTACTTTTCCCAATATTTATAGCTTTTTTAGGGCATAGATTTATACAAGCCATACAATCTGTACACTTTCCATTCCACTTAGGTTTATTATTTTCCATTATAATGTTGTTTACTGGACACACATTTTTACAAACTTCACATCCAATACATTCAGTATTAACCCTGAAATTTTTATCTTTACTTTTGTATATATTTTTCCATGAAAAATAAAGAATTTTATTTATACCAAATTTATAATTAAGTTTCTTTATCTTCCTTAACTTAATTTCATTAATAAACTCTTTTAAAGTTTCCTCATTCCTTTTAATTGCTGTAATTGCTCTTTCTTCACTTGGATTTCTACCTGCTCTAACATAGTTAGAAATATATTTTATACAAACACAATTTGATAAAATATTTGTATCTTTAATAATTTCATTAATATGTGCAAAGCTACTTTTAGCTTCTCCTCCACCTGATACACCAATTGCAAAAACATATGAATCTTGCTTTAATTTTAACTCTTTTAAAAAATTCAAAACTACTATAGGTAAAGAACCACAATGTATAGGATAAATTAATCCAACTACATCATTATCACAAGTAAAATCATTATTTTTCAATGCCTTACTCATAGATATTAATTCTATATCTTCATTTAGTTCTTCCTTTAATCTTTTGGCAATGTATAAGCTATTTCCTGTTGATGAAAAATAATAAATCTTCATATATATCCCCTATTCAACCTTTATAATCTATAGATAATTATAACACTTATAAGTAAAATTTCTATTATTCATTTCTTATAACTTGAGGATAATTAAATATATTATACGGATCATAATTCTTTTTAATTTCCTTTAACCTTATTATATTTTCTCCATAATACTCATCTTCATAATTATTCAGTTCATGTAAAGGGAAATTAACAAAAGATCCTACTGTCATTAACTCTATAGTTTTGAAGTTTTCTTTAAGCCATTCCTTATTTATATCAGCATATTTATCTTCTTCCCAAACAGATTGAATTCCCATTATAAACTTAGCATCTCTATAATAATACGCTGTATCTAACTTATCTACATCTGAAATGGCTCCACCTGCTCCATAAAAAGATATAGCAGTATAATTTGCTCCTTCAGCCGGATTATCTATTATTTCTATAAGTCTTTTTAATTCAGTATAATTATAATCCTTATAAATAAATCTACCAGTTGACTTATACTTTTCATAGTCTGGATGACTATCTTGAATATATCTATTACATTCCAATATACTCATATCTTCTATTTTAATTTCCATTGAATTTGTTATATTTTCTAATGGACTAAGTATTTCTCTTGCATCAATAGAATTTCCATAAAATAATCCTGTAAGCTTAACGCCTCTGCCTTTTTCTACTGAATTATATATTGCAGTCTTTAAATTAATTCGTCTATCTAAATTCTTATATAAATTTTGGAGAACTTCAATAACTTTAATATTATCTTCAGTACTAATATTAGGATAATTTATATAAATTAATGTACCCATTTCTATTTTTTCTTTTAGTTTTATAGTCATAGATGTTATGATTCCAAAATTGCATCCTCCACTGCCTTTGCAAGCCCAAAATAAATCACTATTTTCTTGCTCATTAATAATTAGTTTTTCCCCTTTATAATTTATCATTTCAAGTTCAATTAAGCTATCGCAAGCTAATCCTAGAAATCTACTAGAATATCCCCAGCCGCCACCAAGTATCAGTCCTGCTACACCTACTGTCGGGCATCCCCCTCCTGGAAATGCATAACTTTTACTTCCTAATGCCTCATATATTTCTCTATTTCTTACTCCTCCACCTATTTTTACAACACTATTCTCTTCATCTATATAAATTTCATTCATCTTACTTATATCTATAACAGCTACATCATTACCAGTTGAATATCCCTCGTAGCTATGAGCCCCTGATCTTACTCTTATTTCTATAGAGTTTTTTCTAGCCCATACTATTGCATTTATAATATCCTGTTCATTATAACAATATATAATTACTAATGGATACTTTTCAATTGCTCTATTCCAAGATAATCTACTTTCTTCATATTTACAATTATCTTTTGTAACTATTTTACCAGTTAATTCTGTATAAATTATGTTTTCCATAAAATCACCTTCTATATGTCGTTATATATTAGATAATATCATATAGAATATTAAAATCAATAAAAATAGTTATCATAAGAATTTACCTATTTACTTAAATTCTTTCATTATTTAAATTTTAAAACTTTTGGATTTCTATATCTTTTAGGCACATTTCTACTTTTTTCTACATAGTTTATAAATATAGAGAATCAACGAAAGGATGTTTAATTATGTATTATCGTGATGATGATAATTGTGAAAAATGTAATGACTGTATAAAAGATCCTAGTAAGCTTTATTGTAATATAACATGTACTGATACAGCTAAAAATTGCCATGAGTCATATAAAGTTTTCGACCCTCCAGTATATGCTAAAGCATTTGTAGCTCTTCAACCATATGAAAAATTATTTAATATAGAAGATGCCTTTGATGCTGGTACAATTTTCAAAGATTTATATAGTCCTTACTGTGATGTTAAATACATTGGAGGTGTTCACAAGTAATGAATAAAAATGAGTATTTAGATAAAATACGAAAGTTACAATTTTTTGCTCTAGACCTAAATTTATATTTAGATAATTTCCCGACTTCTGAAAAAGCAAAACATGATTTCGAGGTAATTTCTTGTGAATTAAAAAAGACAATTTGGGATTATGAAAAAGAATATGGCCCTCTAACTAATTTTGGCTCTTCTTATTTCCAAGATCCTGAAGCTTGGGTTAAAGGCCCATGGCCATGGGAAAATATGAGAGGAGGAAAAAATTAATGTGGTACTATGTTAAAACTTTACAACACCCTGTTAACTTAAAATCTACTGATTTAAAAATGGCTAAGGTTCTAATTACTCAATATGGTGGTCCTGATGGAGAACTTAGTGCTGCTCTTAGATATTTAAATCAAAGATTTTCGATGCCTACAAATAAGTCTAAAGCATTATTAACCGATATTGGAACAGAAGAAATGGCTCACGTAGAAATAATAGCTACTATGGCTCATCAAATTATGGAAAATGCATCAATAGATCAAATAAAAGCTGCTGGCTTAGATGGGCATTATGCCGATCATGGAAAAGCAACTTTCTATACTGATGCTACTGGAAACCCTTGGACTGCTACTTATATCCAAGCTAAAGGTGATGTAATCGCAGACATTCATGAAGATATGGTTGCTGAACAAAAAGCTAGAGCAACTTATGAATGGTTAATGAACTTAACAGATGATGCTGAAATAAAAAAAATATTAGGTTTCTTAAGAGAAAGAGAAGTTGTACATTATCAAAGATTTGGCGAAGCATTAATGGATGTCCAAGATAATACTAAGTTAACAGATTTTTGTAAATAATGTAACAAATAAGGCTATCTTTATTATAGGTAGCCTTATTTGATTTCTGGTTTTTATGGAGTAATTCTAGTTCTATCTCTAGTTATAAAAGAGGCTTCTCTAACATTTTCTAATGACAATAATCGAGCAGTAAATCTTTCTAGTCCTATTGCTAGCCCTCCATGCTTTGGCATGCCATATTTAAAAATATCAGTATAATTCTCATAATGTTCTGGATTTAATCCCTTATTCTTTATACTTTCTATAAGCATATTATAATTATTAATTCTTTCTCCTCCACTAGTAATTTCTACGCCTTTAAAAAGTAAGTCAAAACTTCTACTTCCGCCCTCCTTAAAAGGCATTGTGTACATAGCTCTCTTTTTTATTGGATAATTCACTAGAAAAATAAAGTCACAGTTAAATTTTTCTTTTACATAACTACATATAAGCTTTTCTGATTCTGGATCTAAATCATCTTCCAAATTTTCTTTGCCATAAACCTCTCTTAATACACTTATGGCCTCAGAAAAGTCCATTCTTGGAATGCTATTTTCTATTCTTGGAACTTCAACTTTCAATATTTCTAAATATCTCTTTGCCTTTTCTTCTAATGATTTTAACATATATTTTATTAACTTCTCTTCTAAATTAACTATATCAAACTCATCATTAATAAACCCCATTTCTAAGTCCATGCTCACATATTCATTTAAATGTCTACTTGTATTGTGCTCCTCTGCTCTATAAACATGTGCAACTTCAAATACTCTTTCAAATCCAGCTCCTACCATCATTTGCTTATAAAATTGAGGACTTTGTGCTAAATATGCAGTTTTACCAAAATAATCTACTTTAAATAATTCTGTTCCTCCCTCGGTACCCTCCGCTACAATTTTAGGAGTAAATATTTCTGTAAAATCATTTTTAATTAAGAATTCTCTAAAACTCTGTACTATTATATTTTGTATCTTAAATATAGAATTGGTCTTTTCGTGTCTTAAGCTAAGAATTCTATTATTCAATATTGTATCTAAATTAATATTCAGTTCTTTTTTATTTATTTCTATTGGCAATTCTTGTGCTTCACTTATTATATGAAATTCATTTCCTATTATTTCACATGGGTGTAATGAATTATTACTACTTTTTACTATCCCAACAACAGATATTACAGATTCAATTTTTAGTGTATTTAAATCTCTAACTTCATTATCAAATATACATTGTATTAAACCAGATCTATCTTTTATAACTAAAAAAGTAATATTTTTCAGCTTTCTTATTCTATAAACCCAACCTTCTATTTTTATTTCTTTTTCCTGAAAATTGCTAACATTTGTAATTAAAATTCTCTCCATAAACAACACTCCTTTTAAATTTATATTTTTATATTAATAAAAAAATAAATCCCTTGAGTATTACTTTACTCAAGGGACGATAAATTACCGTGGTACCACCCTTATTAACTTTTAATCATAAATTAAATTTAATAATTAAGATATATACTTAAAGCGGCCTTCTTTAAGTATAAAAAGCGGACATACGTAAATTTACTTATTCCGTCACTTCACTCCAAGTCAACTCAAACTTACATATGTCCACTTGAAAACTGAAGAAAGGAAATTACAAAAAATTATTCCTAGGTTAATTTTGATATAATTCCCCCCAAAATATAAAAAGCCCTCACTCCCTATAGGAGTGAAAGCTCTGTTCACGGTGCCATCCTAATTTAACTTAATAAAATGATATTAAAGTTATCTCAATCTATTAACGCTAGAACACGTCTTATCCTAATTAGTTTCAGATAAGCTTCTCCAGGATGTCTTTCAATATCATGTTCTCATGAAGCTTCCACCATCCTTCACTCGCTAAAGATACTTATAGATATTTACTCTTCCTTTCAACAAATTTAACTTTTTATTTATATTATTCCTTTTAATAATAAATGTCAATATAATTTAGAAAAATATTCTATGAAGTATAGGCTAAAAAATCTTATTAAATATCATTCTATAATAATATTTAATAAGATCTTGATTTTTATAATAATTTTATTATCCCTTTAATCCAGATGATGCTACACCTTCAACAAAAAATCTTTGTAAAGCTAGGAAAATAATAAGTACTGGTATTAAAGCAATAAGCGATGCTGCCATAATAAGAGAATATTCTGCTGAATATTGACTTATAAACATTCTTAAACCTACTTGAATAGTTTTTTTAGCTTCTGAGTTTATATAAATTAATGGCCCCATAAAATCATTCCATACACTAACAAATGTAAAAATAGTTAATGTTGATAATGCTGGTTTAGCTAAAGGAAGCATTATTTTATAATAAATTTTATATTCACTATATCCATCTATTCTTGCTGCTTCAAGTAATTCATTTGGAATACTCATGTAGAATTGCCTTATTAAGAAAACTCCAAATGCTGAAAATGCTTGTAATAGTATTAAAGCAAAGTGAGTATCACTTAGATTCAATTCTCTCATCATAATAAATTGAGGTACCATATATACTTGCCATGGAACTGCTATTGTTGCTACATAGCACAAGAATATCTTATCTCTATATTTAAAGTCCAATTTTGCAAAAGCATATGCTGCAAAACTACTAGTAAATAATTGTAATAACGTTATTATTACTGTTAATTTTGATGTATTAAAAATAAATTTTCCTAAAGGTATTTTAGTCCATATTTCTTTATAATTGCTCCATACAGGATTATTAGGTATCCAATCAAATGGGAATTTAAATACATCTTTGTTTAATTGTAGAGATGCTGATAGCATCCATGCAAACGGAACCAGCATTAATATAGTTAGTGCTATTAAAAGTGTATATGTTAATATCTTTGAAATTGTATTTTTGGTTTTCATGTTCACTTTAACTACCTCCTTTTTATTAGTATTACATATAGCTAACCCATTTCTTCTCGCCTCTAAATTGAACTATAGTAACTATCAAGACTATCATGAATAAAACCATAGATATAGCACTTGAATAACCATAACTAAATTCCTTAAATGCCGTATTGTATATATGTGAAACCAATACTGTTGTAGATCTACCTGGTCCACCTTGAGTCATCATATAAACCAAATCAAACACTTTAAAGCAAGAAATAGTAAGCATTATACTAACAAAGAAAGTTGTTGGAGTTAACATAGGCAAAGTTATCTTTTTAAATTGTTGCCATCCGTTAGCACCATCTATACTTGCCGCTTCATATAAATCTCTTGGAATGCCTTGAAGTGCTGCTAAATATATTACCATATAGTATCCCATGTTTTTCCAAATACTAACGAAAACTATTACTGGCATTGCCCATGTAGTAGAAGATGTCCATCCTGGTGGATTAGTGATTCCTAAAGACATTAGAAAACTATTAACAACTCCCATTGATGGATTAAAGATCATATTCCAAACAACTGCAACAGCTACTAGAGATGCTACGTATGGAAAGAAAAATACTGTTCTAAAGAAATTTCGTCCAAATATCTTTTTATTTAGTAATATTGCAATCCCTAATGATGCTACTAAAGTTAATGGAACTGTAGCAATTGAGTACACTACTGTATTCTTCAGTGCTATTTTAAATGTTGTATCTGTTATAAGTCTTTTAAAATTATCTAAACCTGCAAAACTTATAGGATTAGCTCCATCCCAATTTAAAAAAGATAGTATAAATGCAAATATAACTGGAATCAATGTAAAGATTGCAAAACCTAAAAAATTAGGAAGGATAAACGAATAAGCAGTTAGATTCTTTTTCATCTGCTTTTTATTTATTTTATGTGATATTTTTTGCTTTGTTTCTTGATTCACTTTTAACTCCATAACAAACCTGCCTTTCTTGGGCATATCCCCCTTAAGATATTTTATTTTTTATTTAGGAGGGAGCTTTTTAAAGCCCCCTTATTTCTTTATTAATAATTTCTACTTATTTAATTCTTCCTTAACACGATTTGCCATTTCTTTTAATCCTGCATCTATATCTACACTACCTGTCATTATAAGGTCATGTTCTTCATTTAATATTATTTCTATTAAAGCTGATTTACTATCTACTGGCATTTCTAAATATGTTTTCACTGTATTTAATGCTTCTTTACTATTTGCATCTGTAGGGAAACCCTTTGTTCCTGCAATAGTATCTACTATACTATCAGTTTTAATTGCTGGTAAAGTTCCACTATTAGCTACAACCTTAGCACCTTCTTCACCACTAAAGAATTTTATAAAGTCCCAAGCTGCATCTTTCTTTGAAGACTTAGAATTAATACCTAATGATGTTATTGTACCAACTGTTGTACCAGGTTCTACTCCATCTGCATGAGGATATTTAACTATTCCCCAATTCATATCAGCTGTACCTTTATCGTGACTAGCTATTACAGTTCCAATATACCATGATCCCATTGGTAACATTGCAATTTGTTCATTTTCAAATACTCCTGAATAGTGTATGCTTCCAGTTTTTAATGAACCATAATCCATAACAACCTTATCTTTTTGCATTCCTAATACCATCTCATAGAAAGGCTTCAAGAATGAATAATCTTCTTGTATAATTGAATTCTTACCATCTAATACTGCTGGTAATTGTACTGTAGATCTCCAAGTATGATAGTGGCTGCCATAAACTGCTTCCGCTCCAGAGCCTGAAGTCATTTTTCTTGCAAGTTCTTCATATTGTTTCCATGTCATATCATTAGTTGGATATTCTACGCCTGCCTTATCAAAAAGATCTTTGTTATAGTAAAGAACCCAGAAGTCACTTCTAAATGGAAGTGAATATAATTCGTTATCTATTGTCATTTGTTCAGTTGTTCCTGAATAAAGATTTAAATTAACTTTATCCTTTTCAATATAACTAGTAAGTGGCTCTAATTGTCCTTTGTTTACCATTGAAGAATAACCTGGTGTATCTTTAACTGTTATGATATCTATATCATCAGAACCACCTGATAACATAACTGATAACTTGTCTTGATATTCTGCTGAAGAAATATCAACTAATTCAATATCAACATTTTCATTTTGGGCCTTATATGCATCTATTACAGGTTGCAAATAAGCTGTCTTATCTTTATCCCAAACTGACATTTTTAATGTAACTTTTTCACCAGATGTATTTCCTTCTGTTTTAGTGTCTTCTTTGCTTCCACAACCTATAAAAACACTACTAGCTACTGCTAATGTTAGAAGGACAGAAATAATTTTTTTAGTTTTCATAATTCATTCCCCTCACTTTTCATTGATTCGATTTACAATTTTATTATATTAATTTAGTGTTTGCTTATAAATGGATAATCTTTTTATTTCATTCACTTTTTTGTTAACCTTTTCATTGCTGATTTTTCTAAATATTTTATCAAGCTTTTCATGTATTATTTTTTTATTTCATTCACTTTTTACTTCTAAATATATATCTTTTATATAAAAATATCGTCCATATATCTTTATATAGACGATATTTTAATTCTCTATGACATAATTTTTATATATTCTTTTGGTGAATATCCTGTTATTTTTTTAAATACTTTACTAAAATAAAATGCACTTTCAAATCCTAATTTATCAGAAACTTCATAAACTTTATGATTTTCTTTAATTAATAGTTCTTTTGCTTTATTTATTTTCATTTGATTTACATATTCAGAAAAGCCCATATTACAATCCTTTTTAAATATTAAACTTAAGTAACTAGGACTTATATTATGTATACTAGCGGTTTCATTTAAATAAATCTTTTCTTCTAAATTATCATTAATATATTTTTTAACTTGAGTAACTATATGATGTTTATAATTTCTTTTCCTAAAATCAATATATTCACATAATCTATCTCTTAATAAAGATATCCATTGAACTATTTCTATAACATTCTTCTTTTTATATATACTTCTATATCCTTCTATTTCACTTGAAAACATATCATTTATGCAGTCTGTCCCATCGGGTAATAAATTTAATGATATATATAATATATTACATGCACAATCTATTGCTTTTAAATATTCATTAGGAGACGAATTTAACCAATCTATTATATTGCAAAATATTTTATCTAATCTTTCTGAATCATATTCTTCAAAAGCCCTTCTTAAATCATCCCTAAATAAATTTATGTTAAATCTATCTTCGTTATCATCTTCTAACTTTGAATAAACTCTTATATCTTCATTTGAACTTTGTAAGTTATAGGCATATCTAGCTTCTTGAAATGAATTTGAAATCAACTCCAGCTTGTCATAAACATTCCCTATTCCAATTTTTATACTTACATTAAAATAATTTTTAACAGCCTCTGAAATATTATACATAGCTCTTTTAACTGTATTTTTTATGTTAAAGTCTTCTTCCTCTTCAAAATAACATATAACTGCAAAATGATTGGCATCAAGAAATACATTAAATGATTTTAAGTATTTAATAGAAATTTGTTTTATCATATTAAAGGTACACATATAAATATTTAATAGTTTATCGCTATCCAATTCTTCCCTTGAATTAGAACTTATATCACAAAAACAAGTTATAAACTTCTTTTTTTCTAAATCAAGATTTAACTGTATAGTTTCTTCATACATTAACTTATTTTCTTCAAATAAGTTGTACAATAATTTTATAAAAAATCTTTCTTTTAAACTACTTATATCTTGTTGATCACTACTACTTTCTAAATTAACATTTTCTTTTTCCCTCTTTTTTAATTCCTTAATAGAATTTTCTACAGATCCTTCTAAGACTTGTGGTGTTAATTCAAGCTTTACTAAATAATCATTAACATTATACTTTATAGCTGTTTTTGCAATTTTAAAATCCT
>NZ_ASRV01000174.1 GCF_000401215.1 Clostridium sartagoforme AAU1
AATAATCATTAACATTATACTTTATAGCTGTTTTTGCAATTTTAAAATCCTCATAACTTGTCAAAATTATAAAAACAGGTTGCTTTGAATAATTTTCTCTACAATATTGTATAAGTTCTATTCCCCCATTATTGGCATTTTTACATCTGTAATTATAATATCTGGAAAGCTATTATCTATTATTTTTATTGCTTGCTCTCCATTAGATGCCATTCCAATTACATCTATGTCAAATTTATCCCAATTAATCATAGATTTTACACCCACTTGAACTAATGGTTCATCATCTACTATTAACAATTTATACATATACCTCACTCCTCCTAAAGTTATGCCTTTACTTTTTAACTTTATCGTATGGAATTACTATTATTATACTTGTATATTCATTTAGAACACTTGCTATCTTAATTCCGTATTCATTTCCAAATGTTAGTTTTATTCTATCATTAACATTTTTTATTCCTATATTATTAAAAGATTTTTTATCCAAGCTATTATCACCACTAAGTATCTTTTTTATTTTATCATCTGATATTCCTATTCCATTATCTTTTATTTCAATTTTCACTTTGTCTTCTTCAAATAAACCAAATGATATTTTAATTACTCCTTCATTTCCCTTAGGCTCAATTCCATGGAATATTGCATTTTCTACCATTGGTTGCAAAGTAAATTTTATTATTTTACTTAGATAAATTTTTTCATCTTCAACGTTATATATAACTTTAAGTGCTCCTCCATATCTATATTTTTGAATTGTTATATATTCATTTAATAAGTTTATTTCTTCTTCTATAGATATTATTTGATCTGTACCCTTTGAAATATTTTTTAATAATTTAGCTAAAGCTGATGTCATTTCTGGTATTCCTGTAACATTTTGAATGGTTGCCATCCACTTAATAGAATTAAGAGTATTATATAGGAAGTGTGGATTTATTTGACTCTGAAGCATCTTGAACTCTAAATCTTTTTTTTGTTTTTCATATTCTACTTTAGAAGATATTAAATCTGTTATTTTTTCAGATAAAATATTAATGCCTCTTCCTATAGTTCCTATTTCGTCCTGCCTCTCAATAGAATCATCAATTGAAAAATCCCCCATTGATATTCTTGCTACCTTATTATTAATTTTTCTAACAGGCTTACTAATCATTTCATTTAATATATAAGTTAATATACCTGCAAGAGAAAATAATAAAACTATTATTAATATCGAAAGTGGAATAAATAAGGATTTTTGTATAGAAAAATTGCTCTTTTTCAATGCTTGTCCCACTGCCCAGCCATCTAAATCTGACTTATACCAAATGTAGTTTACATCTTTATTTGAGCTGTCCTTTGATTTATAAGTAATAATATTATTATTTTCAACAACATCAGCTTTTTCATATTTATCTAAATCCACTAAAATCAATTTATTTTCTATGTATTTATAAACTTTTCCTCCTATAGATATAAAAATTTCATCTCCCTTATTTAGGTTATAACTATCTAAAAAATCTGTAATAATTTCTGTATTAATTGAAATATATACCCACCCAACCGAACTATTATCATAATAGCTATAAATAGGCCTAATAATAGGTATAATTTTATCTGCACTTACATCCTTTTTAAATGCATCTTCTTTTAAGCCTATCCATTTAAATCCTACTTCATTAAATAATTCATCAAAATATGGAACTTCCTTACTGACTTTACCATCCGTTAGGCTTCCTGCTGATGTATCAGTAATTATTTGCAATAATACTCCTTCTGGATTACTAATTATTAATCTATCAACATATCTGCTTGATCTTGAATTATTTAGTTCTTCTTTTACTCTATAATATGTATTTAAACTTATACTACTATTAATATTACTTGATGTACTACTTACATAAGATGAAACTTGATTATTAATACTGCACCATTTAGCTAATTGAACTACTTCATCAATTCTATTTTCTATATTCTTACTTACTATTTTTAAATTTGAAGTTGTTGTACTAGTTATCTTTTCATTTAATATGTGCTTAAAGGTATATAAACATCCGTATAAAATTAATATAGTTATTACTGCTGTTAACCCTATCATTATTGAAGTTACCCTAAACATTATTGTCTTATATGGTATATTAGTATTTTTCATAATTCTTCATCTACCTCTTATATATTATTAAAAACCCCTGCTTTACATATTATTATTTATATTTTATCATTTTTTTCACATCTTGAAAACATTTACTCAAATAGAAAATAACATTGCACTAAACTTATCTAATGCAATGTTACTTTTATTGAATAAACTTCTAATATACTAGAACTTTTCCTATTCTTTCCTCATTCTTACTTCTATTAAATACTACTACTTGCCCAAAGCCTATACATCCGTCTGCATTAAAGCTATCTGTAGGCGAAGCATAATCCTGATGAGCAACTACCACTGTATATTTCTTTTGACCCTTTTCAATATTTATAGCCTCTATAAGCTTATCCTCAAAAATTATTCCTTTAAAATTAGATTTAACCTTTAATTTCTGTACTTTCGCTTTTTCATAATTTTCTTTTGAGTTAGTTGATATAACAGTTATAATGGATGCAAACCCATCTGCTGAAACTTCTGTTACTAAAGTTTCTTTCATCTCATATTCATTATAATGTTTTGAATACCTTGTTTCTTTTATATTCAAATCAATATTATTTGCTAAAAAGCATAAATCTGTATAATTTTTTCACTAATATGATTAACTTCATTATTTGATTCCTTAGAAAGCTTGCCTGTATTATTAAAATGGAAATATTGATTATATTTATGCTTTGAACCTGCATAGAATTCGTCCACAATTATATATATATCAGGTTTTATATATATAATTCTACGATTTACAAATACTCCTCCGCCTTTAATATCATAGTAGCCTAAATGACCACCTTCAACATAATCATACTCATCACTTTTTACCATTTTTTGATTTATGGATCTTGCTAATTTGCTACAACCCCAAGGATCAACACAAACTATGAAATCTTCTTCATCAACCGTTGTTGTATTATGAGCGCTTGGATCTTTAAATTCATATCTATCTGGCTTATCTACGTAAGTATATCTACCTGAATCAACTAATATATCTTCACCATTTGCAAATAAATCTATATGAAGTTTATCTGAGTGTCCATGACCAGCACCTAAAGTACCACAATAAAAATGGAAGAAGTTTTCATCCTTACTCCAATCCGAATGAAGATAGTAATTTCCACTTTCCTTAAGTTCAATAGCAGTTTCTTTTGGTAGACACTTATCAATTTTTATATATTCTTTTGCAGCTTCAATTCCTAAATCCCATATACAATCAAAATCAAACTCATCATACCCACCAAATTTCAAAACTCCATCTTTATATGAATATGCTGCCTTAGTAATTATATCTCTAACATCTATATCATCGCTGTCTCCCATCATAATTTCATGATGATCTGGCTTTTTATGATAAAATGTTCCATATGCCATACTATATAATTTTCTTTCTATCACTTCTGGTAATTCAATATTATTTCTATCACATAATATTTTTACATCTAAATAGCAGTGTGCTACTTCATTATGATACATTGGTGATTGTTCCCAATGAACACCATCAGCATAAACTTGGACTTCTATTTCCTCTGCCAGTCTTTTTAAGGCTTCTTTTCTATATTCAGCAGTTCTTTCTGATTCTGGAAGCATAACTCCAGCTATAAATAATCCATGATTTTGAAGTACTCCCCAGTTACTAACTAATCTAAAGGTATCATATATTCCCATTAAAAATTCTGCATGTTCTTTTACTGATGCTTCAAAGATTTCAAAAACTTCTTCAGTTAAATGAGAACTATCTTTAAAGTACATAATTGCTTTTAACCAATACTCTAATCTTAATCCTGCTTCTATAGTTCTCCATGCAAGAGCATTTCTTTCATCTTCAAGTTTTACATTTTTAATCCAATGAGTCATTTGCTCAACAAATGCTTTTGCATATTTTTCATCTTTTGTCATCACATATGCTTGACCAAGACAAATCCAAAATCTATGTCTATTAAATTGATATATCCATTCAGGATCATCCTCCGGCATATGAAGCCAGTTAATTTCATCATTAAATACTTCTGGTACAACTGTTCTTTCCATATCCCATCTTAAATTAAATAAAAACTTTTTATTGACAACATCATCAGCTACAGCAAGAATATCCTTAAATTCATTCATGTAATTTTTACTTACATATTCACATATACCTTCTATATCATCCATAAAAAATTTTTTATTTTGACTAAAAAAAGTGCTCTTACTCATAATTAATATCTCCTTTAATTAATTATCATCTTTGAATTTTTGTTCCTTCATTTCTCATAATGCTTTCTATTTCATCAACATCCACACAATTTGCATCTCCAAAAATACTATGCTTTAAAACAGATGCTGAGTTTGCAAAATTACTTATATAATTTCCATCTTTACTTTTTATAATTCCATATAAAGCTCCTGCAGTTAAAGCATCTCCGCCTCCAACTCTATCTATAATATCATCTATTTTTAGAATGTCAGATCTATATAATATACCCTTATTAAAATAATTACATTGAAGATAGTTAATTGAAGAAGATTCTATATCTCTAAAAGATGAAAACATGTGAACTATATTTGGATAAATTTCTTCAAGTTCAGTATAATAATATTTAAGCTTATCATGTTTATCTTCTATATCACATTTCATATTTAAAATATTTTCTGCATCTAAAACTCCAAATGACAAAATATTTACATATGGTAGAATATCTAAAGTAGCTTTTCTGGCTTCTTCTAATGACCATAATTTTGCTCTATAATTTGAATCGTAACTAACTAATATGTTTTTTTCTTTACATTTTACTAAAATATCCTTTACAATTTTTCTTATGTCAGGTGATAATGCTAAAGTTATGCCTGAAAAATGAAATATATCTATACCTTCTAAAGCTTCATCAATATTAATATCTCCATACTTAAGAGTGCTAAAAGCTGAATTTTCTCTATCATAAATAACTTTAGACCCCCTATTACCACTTCCTATTTCCAAAAAATATATTCCCGTCCTTTTATTAACTCTAGTTATATTTTTTGTATCTATTGATTTACTATTCAAGTATGAAATAATTGAGTCTCCAATATAATTACTAGAAAGTCTTGTTATAAAACTAGTGTCGATTCCAAAATTAGATAAAGATATTAAAACATTTGCTTCGCCGCCACCATAATTGGCATTAAAATTATTGGCTTGGCTAATTCTATTTCCTCTATTAGTAGATAAGCGAAGCATAATTTCTCCAAATCCTGCTACCTTCATATTAATTTCCTCTTAAATCCTTTAATTTGTCAGTATATTGGCTGCAAATTTTAGTTATTTCATCATAGTTACCAGCTTCACCAAGAGTATTTAATTCTCCACCAATTCCTATCATGTTAGCACCTGCCTTAAGCCACTCAGATATGTTATTTAATCCAACTCCACCTGTTACCATAACATTAGCATAAGGTAATGGTCCTTTTAATGCGCATATAAACTTTGTTCCAAGAACACTACCTGGAAATACCTTTACTACATCTACCCCACTTTCATAAGCTTTAACTATCTCAGCTATAGTCATGACCCCTGGTATATATGGTATTTGATATCTATTACAAAGTTTTGCTGTCTCTTCACTAAAAGATGGAGATACAATAAATTTTGCTCCTGCTATAATAGCTTGTCTTGCTGTTTCTGAATCTAAAACAGTTCCTGCACCAATTAATACAGATGTATCTTCTGAATACTTATTACTTAAATCTGATATTATTTCATTGGCAAATTTATTTGTATAAGTGACTTCAATTGCTTTTACTTCACCTCTTATGCAAGCCTGTGATATATTTACTCCTACTTCCTTACTACTTCCTCGTACTACTGCTACAACACCCAAATCATTAAGCCTAGTTAAAATACTGTTTCTTTGCATAAGTTTTCCTCCCAATTAATATAAAATTTATATTTATTTTTTATTAGTTTACCAAAATAGTAGTTCATCGCCATTCAATATAGATATACCTTCAACAAAATAGTAATCTCCATATATTAATGGAACATCTAAATTAGTTTGTTCTGGGAAGTGTCCTGTTCCATTCATAATTAATCCTTCTTCCTTTTCATTATCCTTACTTGAACATTCTATATATAAAGCTTTTAGTATTTCTTCACCTGCATTCTTATATATATAATCCTCAAATTCTCCAGCATACTTAGATAGTAATAATAATCCACACGCTGCTATTGCTCCTGCTGAAGAATCTGGATATCTATATTTCTTTTCTCCATCTTCTGGAACTCTAAAATCCCAAACTGGACATTTATTATCTTGTAAGTTTGATATAAAATAATGTGCTGTTTTCTTTGCTGCATTTAATATTTTTATATCCTTTGTATATTTATAAGAAAGTGTTAATCCATATACAGCCCAAGCACATCCTCTTGCCCAAGCACTATTTGGTGCAAAGCCTTGTCCTCCAAGTTTTTCTACAACTTCTCCTGTTTCAGAATCAAACACTACCATATGTTGAACTGATCCATCTTCTCTTATAAAATGTTCTAAAACCATGTTAACGTGTCTTTTTGCAATATGTTTAAACCTCGGATCACCAGTTTCTTCTGATGCCCAATATAATAGCGGTAGATTCATCAAACAATCTATTATTGCAACGCCACTATTATCTTTTCTTCCAATCCATGCATTCCAGGCTCTAATATAATTTCCTTCTGTGTTAAATCTTGCTGATAACAAATTTGCTGCAAGTAATGCACGTCTCCTCGACTCCTTATTTCCAGTTAATTTGTAATTAGCTAAACTAGTTAGTGTCCACATGAATCCCATATCATGATCTATACATTCTGTATTAGTAAGTAAACGATCCATCTTTTCTTCACATTGTTCTGCTGTTATTTTTAATGAATCATCATTTGTTTGTGAATACACCTTCCACAATAATCCTGGCCAAAAGCCAGCAGTCCACCACTGTTCATTTTCTAATTTATATTTCCCATCATGTGATGCATGTGGAAAATTAACTCCTATTTTTCTATTATTAACTTCTGTTTTTTCTATAATAAAATTTAATGCTTCTTTTTTCCAATTATTATTCATGTTATTTACCTCTCTTTAACTATGTTATTTTTTATGAATTACTAAAATAATAAATGTATTTAAATACTATTAATCACTTATACTTTTTAATTAACTGTTGAATCCTTATCATAACTTATATAAATATTAAATTTTTCTTCCATAGATTGTACATCTTCTTTAGAAATTAGATTACTTCTATAAATAACATTTATTTGATTATAATGATTTATTACTTTTTCTCTTCTAAAGAATACTTAAATGTATCAGGATTATATTCTAATATTAATTTATCATTATTTATTTCCCACATTATTTTGCCTTCATTAATTAATTTAGAAGGTATTGAGCTAATAAAGCCTTCATTTATTAATATGTTGTTACTGGATTTAAACTTATCTTTAATACTTAAAATATCCTTCTTATACATAACTTCTCTAATGCACGAATTTATTAATTCTTTAGGATATGCATAAGTCAGATCTAACTCAAGTTCAACATTACTACTGCTTATTTTTTTATTTAATATTTCACATTTCTCAGTTCCAACAATCTGCTCTAAGTTGTTTATAAGAGGAACTGAATGCCAATAGGACCTTGTTTGATCATATGAATATCTTTCTTCTCCAAAATATCCTGCAGTATATAATCCAGCCCCTAAATCTGTTAAAACCATATTGCCATTAACAGCCACTATAAAACTTCCTAAATCATTATGATTATGTGGTTCATCATTATTACCGCCTTTTATAGCAAAGGTTATTTTATCTTTCCTAAGTACCATCCATTGAGCATCTTCTAAAAATTCTACTGAATCAGAAGGTTTTTTATTAAATACTTCTTCTGTTGTCCACCATAAATTTCTACTTAAATGTGCCCATCTAAAGCATTGATCAAAGTCAAGTGAACTTATTTTAGTAACAAACGGAACTTTAATATTATAGTTTTTATATAAATATGATAATAATCCTGTTGCAACTGACATATTAACAGGAACATCAGAAAATGGAACGAATTTATTTTCACTAATTTGAATTATATTAGGAAAGTTAGCTATTGTTTTTACCTTATTATAATTTTCATCAAAGATTTCTCCTTTTAATGCTTTATAATAATTGTAATATCCAAATCCATAAGTCCAATATCCTACACCTTCTAGTGATGCACCATCATCTCCAAATCCTAAAAGATAGTATTTTAAAGCTTTTTCTACTTTATATATAATTTCCTTTTGCTTACTCTCATCGGCTATTAATAATCCAACTATTCCTATGCATCCAGAACATACTGCATTCCAGTTATGAGTTTGCTTTTCCCAAGTCCAAGTATTATTTAAAAATGGTTCTATAACTCTTTCATTTATTCTCTTTTTTATATGAGCTTTAAGAGATTTATCTATTTTATCTTCATGGATTATTAACAGTTCACTTAATGCTTGTGCAGTCTCTGCAGAAAATAAATCTATTATCTTATCTGGCTCTTCCGCAAATCCAACTTCATCATATTTTAAATGTGCTGCTAAGCACCAACTAAATTCATTAGATATAGACCACAATAATTCATTAAAATAATTAACTACCTTTTCTAAATCCTCTTCTTCTTCTGAATCTTTAAATTGCAAATATAATCCTAAAGCCGATAGCTGCTTACGTCTGCTAAAGTAGATATCTTCAAATTCTCTTCTAATACCATTCTTATAAAAAGACATATATGACTTATATGATATTTGTGGTATTTCTTCTTTTAATATTTCATCTACATAAATTTTTATTTCTTCTATTAATGGTTTTGTAATTTTATTTGTTGGAATTTTTTTATGAAAATATTCATACACCATATATTTCTCCTTTTTTAAATATAAAAA
>NZ_ASRV01000175.1 GCF_000401215.1 Clostridium sartagoforme AAU1
TATATTTTTTCTTATACTCTAATTTTATAAAAGTACTCAAATAAATAAAAATGTATAATATTTTTATTTCATTCACTTTTTGTTAAACCTTTTCAACTTTACATCTTTTATCACTGTTCACTCTTCAAAATTAAAAATAAATAGCATTTAACTATTTTAAATAAAACATTTCTTTTAAATCTATTGATATAGGACTATTATCTTCATTTGTTTCCATTATATCTGCCATATAAGTCCACCATTTTTTACAAATATCTGTACTAGCACTTTTACTCCAAAGCTCTAAATCTTTAAGTTCTATATATCCATATAGAAAATTAGTTTCTTCATCTAAAAATATAGAATAGTTTTCTCCTCCATATTTATGTATCATATCCTTCATTTCATCCCAAAGATTGTTATGTCTAATTTTATACTCTTCTGCACAACCTTCATTAAGCTTCATTTTAAAACATCTTCTATAACTCATACACAACCCCTCCTAAGTATTACCCTTATTATAAATATAATAATTTTATACTTTAATGTACTTTTTTATTATTTAATATACATATTTATAAAACTTCCTTTAGCCCTTTGTATTCTATAAAATCATATTGTATTATGATTTTATAGAATACAAAGTTATTATAAAATTTTAATATTATTATTTTAGGAGGATAGCTATGGGAAAATTTTTTAGCGTAGATAATATGCTGTTTAGATTTATGGGAAGAGTTTCAGAACTAATAATACTAAATTTTTTATGGATCTTTTCTAGTCTTCCATTATTTACTATAGGAGCTTCAACAAAAGCCCTTTATTCTGTTTCGCTTAACTTAGCAAATGAATCTGAAGGAAGTATTATAAAAGATTATTTTAAAGCTTTTAAAGATAATTTTAAAAAATCAACTATACTTTGGTTAATAATTTTAATTTCATCATTAGTTCTTGCTATCAATTCAATATTTTGGCCAAGATTCCAATCTGCTTTAGGATATTTCGCTATGATAGTAATTGCATTTTTTATTATTATTTTTCTTCTAGTTATTCCTTATGTTTTTCCAACAATAAGTAAAGCTGATATTTCTATTATTAAATCATTAAAACTATCATTTTTACTATCAATGAAACACTTACCATATAGCCTTATCATATCTTTACTTGGTATTTTATTTATTGTTATGAATCTTATTTATCCTTTTTCTATATTCTTCACAATTTTTGTTGGAATCTCACTATACTGTTACTTATCATCATATATATTTAATATGATTTTTAATAAATATCCCTCAAATAATTCTAATTTTAATAGCATTTAATGATTAATGCACAAAAATAGGTATGTGCCAAATACACATACCTATTTTTTATATTTAAATTTATATATTATTTTTAATGTAAAAGAATTGAAATTAATTCATTGTGTTTTCTTTATGACCACATTCTTCACACTTATAATATTTCTTTCCATATTGGTTGTTATCATATGCAAAATTATACTCTTTCATAATCGCCCCGCAAATTGGACAAGTTTTCTCTATATTATTCTTCAATATATTTACTCCTCTAACTTATTAACCTGTAATATTTTTGTATTTATTTAATTATTAACTCTTTAATTTCAGGAATACTATATCCCTTATTCTTTAATTCCTTAATTTCTTCAATTATTTTAACTGCATCTTCACGTTTAAATCTTCTTGTTAAATTCTCTTCTTCTTGCT
Organism: Clostridium sartagoforme AAU1; assembly: GCF_000401215.1. Taxonomy (GTDB): domain Bacteria; phylum Bacillota; class Clostridia; order Clostridiales; family Clostridiaceae; genus Clostridium; species Clostridium sartagoforme. The sequence goes on from NZ_ASRV01000175.1 coordinate 1,707, forward strand.
CAAAAGGTATCATACCTTCTTCAGTATAGTATTTAAGTGTACTATATCTTGAATTAGTAATCTTTACAAGTTCTCCAATTGATACATATTCAGATTCTAGTATTTTTTCCATAGATCGTTGTCTAGACATTAATTATACAACTCCTTTAAATAGGATATCTTCTAAGTCGTACCCCATGAATAGGTATTCTACCTTGAATAGCTTCAGGTATAGCCTCATAAATAATATTATCTATTTTAATTAAAGGCACAGCTCCTTCACGTATAATTATATAATTGTGTCCATTTTCCTGAAGTCTTTTTTTTACATCTTCTAATCTTTGGCTTGCTTTAGGAAGCCATTCTTCTGTATCAATGAAAATAGATTGGGATCTCTCTATAATAGGAAATACAAAATTTATTCCTATTCCTGTAGGGGTTTTCATTGCATTTTTTTTCAAATTCAAAAATCCCTTTACAGCCATTTCAACTCCATGGTAAATATGAACATCATAAAGCTTTTTTATCATCTTATTATTTATAATCAATTTATGCATTCTTTTATCTACTATTTCTAAGTCTCCTTTAGAAAAAACATCTTGCATATATCCACTTTCTCTAAGAAGCCACAACATAAGCATATTTTCATCACTTAAAGTTCCATCTTCTAGAACCTCTGCCCTAAGAAATTCAATTATTTTAGAATATTCACCTATATCACTTCTATACTCTCTTAATAAAAGTCCTGCTGTTTTGTAATATATATCACAACCTAATAAACTTGGTATCTCTTCCATATGGTTATATCCCTTTAAGAAATCTGCCATAGTAACTTCAAGTTTCTTTAGATATTTATTACCTAAGTTCGACGCTTTTGATAACCACCATTTTAAATCCTCACATATAACCTCTTTCTTATTAAAAAGAGGTTTGAAAACCGCTTCCTGATATAAAGTAATATTAGGATTTTCTATATATGATTTTTTTAATAATAGTTTCTCATTAATTTCTGTAAAATCACCGTTTAAATAAGATTCTAGAACAACTGCTGCTGCAATGCAATGAAGTGATACTTTTTTAATTGTTGTCATATGAATACTATCTTGTGCATTTAACGCAATCATTGAATAACTTTGAGATAATTTCAAATTTCTCATAAATTTCCCCTCTTTTTTATAATTAATTTTCTTATAATAAGTAAATTATATGTAACTCACTTACTACTTACTACTTACTACTTACTACTTACTACTTATATCATATGCTTATTATATTAATTTGTAAACAGGTTCCAGAATTTTTTCATAAAAATTTCTAGTTATTATATTATTAAATATAATATTACATTCT
>NZ_ASRV01000176.1 GCF_000401215.1 Clostridium sartagoforme AAU1
ATATAGTTAAAATTATTATAATTTAGAGAGGTTTAAAAATGGGAATAAGAGAACGAATGCAAAATGGACAAATTTATACAGATTTAGAAGAAGGGCTCCCACAAGAACGCCTTTATGGAAAAGAGCTAGTTTATGATTATAATCTTACCCGCCCAAGTGAAGAAGATAAAAGAAATGAAATCTTGAAAAGGTTATTTGGACATGTTGGTAAAAATATATGGATTGAACCACCTTTACGAGTTGCTTATGGTAATCGTACATATATTGGAGATAACTTTTATGCTAATTTTAACCTTGTATTAGTTGACGATATTAATATATTTATAGGTAATAATGTTATGTTTGCACCAAATGTTACAATCTCCACAACTGGACATCCTGTTCATCCTGACTTAAGAAAAAATGGTGAACAATTTTCTTTTCCAGTTAAAATAGAAGACAATGTTTGGATAGGAAGTAATGTTGTTATTTTACCAGGAGTAACTATTGGAGAAAATTCTGTAATAGGTGCTGGTAGTGTTGTTACAAAAGATATCCCTAAAAATGTAGTAGCTGTAGGAAATCCCTGTAAAGTATTAAGACCTATTACTGATAGAGATAGGAAGTATTATTATAAAGACTTAAAAGTAGATGATATTTAAAATATATTCTATTGTTTTATTTAAAATTAAAAAAATAGCTGCTATTTTTTATATTGTCAAAATTAGCTGCTATTTTTTAATATATAAAATTTCTATATTTCTAATAAAATTTAATTAGGTAGTTGATTTTTATATTGCTCATTACTTATTTTTTCAACTTCTTCAACATAAGTATCATCATCATAATCATATTCATATTCTGAAGAATTTCTTATTTCATTAAACCTTCCAACTGATTGATAACTATCTTCTTCATCAAATCCTATTTCATCTTTATCACCACATTTTGATTTATGACCAAATGGGTGTCCAATTACACTTTCTTCCACTACTCTTTGATTAGAATTATAAGTTTTTATTGTACTAATAACATCTTCACAATCAATGCAATTTAATGCATATGGTAAAAACTCTAATCTACCTTTATCTATATCTTTCCCACAGGTTTTACATTTACCATAACTTCCCTCATCTATAGCTTTTAACGCATCATCTATCTTATCTAATAATGACATCTCATTTGCTTCAAGCGCTCTGCCTTTCTCAACTTCAAAGGTTTCACTTGCTATATCAGATGGATGATTATCATAAAATGATAATTCACTTGCAACTTCTGCATTAAACTTAGTCATCCCATTACTATCCAATTGATTAATAAGATCTGTTATTCTCTTTTTTCTTGGTTAAGTTTGTTTTTATAATATGTTAATTCTTCTTTATTCATATAAATCATCCTTTCAAAAGTAATGCTTAATTATATTCTTCCTAAAAGATGATTTTTTAGTACATTATTTTATAGAGTTATTATTTTTCATTTTTTAATTTTCTTACTTTTATTTCTGCAAAAGTTGGATAAAAACCTGCCTTTAATGCAACTTTCTGTGAAATTATATGAGATTCGATAGTACCATAAAAAGGTATCTTTCCTCTTCTTAATATTTCATTTTTTAAAGCTTGTACTATTATACTTCCAATTTTTTTACCCTTAGCTACTGGTAAAACATTTACCCCAATTTGCCACATAATATCTGAATCCTCACTAGCACCTGCCATACCTAAAATATTTCCATTATCATCTATAGCTGCAACTGCTAATGTATCCGGATAATTATTATTAAAAGCAAAGGCTTCATCAAATCTATCATCACCTTTAAATTGAAATATATCATCTTTTTCATACCATTTTAATTTAAAGTCATTAATATCTATATTGTTAGTATTGTTTGGTAAATAATAGTGATGTGTATTTTCTATTTCATAACCAAATTCATTTAACTTTTTATCTATTCTTCTTAGAACTGAATATAAAAACATCCATTCTCCAGGAATTTTAGATAAGTTTTCAATACACCAATCCTTAATACAATTATCTGCAGATATAACTGCCTTTCCATTAATTATAAGTATCTTTAATATTTCCTTATCATTACTATATTTTCTTCTACCTTCCATTATCTTAAGTTCTGTAATTAGATTTTCATTATTATTATTAAACTCTTCAATCTTGCAATTATAATCCTTTGCAAGTTGTTCTTTTACTTTAAATAAAACATTATTATCTTCCATATATTCTCTACTCCTTAATTTTAAGCTATAAATTTTTAAATTATATAAAATATTAACAGTTCTATCTTATCTATATGATATTATTATACACTTATCAAGTATTATTAAAAATATTAGGTTTTTAAATACTTCTTCTTATTTGGTAGTATTTGATATCATATGACATTCTAAGATACCTCTTGTGATCCTATGCCATAATATGATGTTATATAACTTTGACATTGCTCCTTATTAAGCATATACTAAGGATACAAGTTAGAAAAACTTGTATGTATTTAATATCGCGGGATGGAGCAGTTGGCAGCTCGTTGGGCTCATAACCCAAAGGTCGTAGGTTCAAGTCCTGCTCCCGCAACCAAAACCTTACTCTTACTGTAGGGTTTTTTGTTATTTAAAAATTATTATTATGAAGGAAGGTACATATTTAATGAATTATAAAGCTTTTGAAAATAAATTTGATGTTAAAGGGCATATTGCTTATGCCACTGTTTTAAAAAAAGATGGAAGTGAATTAGTTTTCCAAATAGATACTGATGATGTTGAAAGAATTAAATCTATGGGAACTTGGTTTGCTGAATGGCATAAAGACTTTAATGCCTATACAATTCAAAATATCCGTAAATCAAAAGGTACAAAACCTGTTAAGCAAAGTCTTCAAACAGCTGTTTTAAATACTAATCCTAAAGCTCCTGTTAAACATATTAATGGAAATATGCTAGATAACAGAAAAGTGAATTTAGAAATAGTATCAAGATCTCAGCAAAATCAATATGAAAAATTTGATGATAATACAATAGCTATCATCTTAACTAATAAATATGGCATCCCACATTCTAGAGCATTAATTTCTTATGAAGATTTAAATAATGTTATTACCGAAGATTTAAGTTGGGTTGAATATAAGAAAAATGGAGTTGTAATGGTTGTTGCAAATACTCCTCAAGGAAGAATTCATTTAGATAAGTTTATAATGAATCCTAATGAATCTGAAGTCGTACATCACATAAACCTAAATCCTCTAGATTGTAGACGTAACAACTTAGAAAACAAAGTAATAGAATAGTATTATAAAGAAAAGTTCAGTATTCGTTACTGAACTTTTCTCATCTTATTATTTATATAGATATAAAAAACTAACTTTAGGATCTTCACTTGCTTTATACATTCACAAAATATTTTCTTTAATCTATAGAAGTCATTTCTACTCCATTTTGATAATTTTTATCTTTTTTTCTTTATTAAAATTAATCCCAAAGCTAAAATTATACTTGATATTCCTATTGATGTATTAACTGTTTCATTTCCTGTGTCAGGTAGAGTTCCTGATTTTTCCAAATTTTGTCCTGAGTTCTTTGGATTCTCTCCTGGGTTTTCCCCTGGATTCTCTCCTGGATTCTCTCCTGGGTTTTCCCCTGGGTTTTCTCCTGGATTCTCTCCTGGGTTTTCCCCTGGGTTTTCTCCTGGATTTTCCCCTGGATTCTCTCCTGGATTTTCTTCAGCCCCTTTTACCTTTAGTACTACATTATCTATATATACTTCATGTGAAGAATATTCAGCAAATTTACCTAATAGGAAATTTAACTCTACAATTTCACTTCCTGTAGCTTTAAAGGTATTCTCGTATTTTTTCACTTCAGGTGATACCGATATTTTATCCTCAAATACTCTATAATATCCTGAGTTCTGTACTACTACTTCTAATTCCCTATCTATGTTGGATCTTATATCAAAAGATATTTCATATTCTATATCTTTAGTCAATGGTAAATTGGTTTGTCTAAATTGTACTGCCCATGTTTCTATTCCATTGTTTTTAAGTTCTGGTATTGGTATTATGGCTTCGCCATTTTCTACTTTTACATCAGAAATAAAATTATCATTCTTAATCCAATTCCATGCTTTCCAACCTTCAAGCCCATTATCAAACTTTCCATTACTTAATGGGAATTTAACTACATTATCTTCAGGATTTTCTTCCACGGCTCCTTCAACTTTTAATACTACATTATCTATAGATACTTCATGAGTATTATAATCTCCAAATTTACCTAATAAAAAGTTTAATTCAACAGCTTCGGTTCCTGTTGCTTTAAATGTATATTTGTGTTCCTTCACTTCAGGAGATACTGATATTTTCTTTTCAAAAACTCTATAGTATCCTGAATTTTGTAATACAACTTCTAACTCTCTATCTATACTTGAGCTTATATTAAAAGAAAGTTCATATTCTATATCTTTATTTAATAATAAATCTGTTTGTTTAAACTGTACTCCCCAGGTTTGAGAAGCATCTCCTGTTTCACCTACTTTAGGCACTTCTATAACAGCTTTTCCATCTTTTACTTTAATATCATTTATAAAATCATCATTTTTTTCCCAATTCCAAGCTTTCCATTCTTCAAGTCCATTTTTGAAATCACCATTTTTTATTAAGAATTTTTCTATATCCTTAGGTGGTTCATGTAATCCATCACATTTAAGTTCTATATTATCAATGCTTATTTGAGATTCAATTCCTCCTAATAAAAATTCTATTGTTCCATTATTATCTATACCGCTAGTATTAAATTTAAATTCTAAATTATACTCTTTCAATTCCTTTTCTAATGATATTGTTTTTTCTAATACATTATCACCATTACTATCTTTCATTACTAATTTTACATCTCTATCTTTATCTGCTCTTGCATTAAAAGTTAAAGTATGGTTTGCTTCTCCAACTAGCATTATTCCTTTTTGATTTAAAACTACATCTTCATAATTATTAGTATTATTTTTTACATCTATACATAAGTTTCTACTACTCTCAGGAACAAAATAGTTTGCATCACCTGATAAGTTCCAATAAGTTTTTCTATCAACTAACCCCTTATCAAAAGTCCCGTTATAAATATGATTACCGTCACTTAATGGCTTTTTAGGTGCATTATAATCTATGCTTTCTTCAAACTCTTCAACTTTTACATTTCCTATCCATACAGATGGGTTAGAAGTTCCAACATTAAACTCTAGTCTTGCTTTTACATCTGAGTTTTGTGCCATTGTAAATACATGTTCAAAATGACTTACATCATTTGTTAATGAATCTGAATAAACATTAGAATATGTTGTCCACCCTCTTTCTTCTCCTCCCGATGCTTTAACAGAAATATTTCTGTTAGAAGAAGCTTTAGCATCATACGATAGTTTATAAGTCCTTCCTTTTGCTAAAGTTATATATTGAATTAACTGAATCGAATGAACTTCTGATCCTGGTTTACTAATATCTACTTTAGCAAAGGTAGTATTATCTAATTTATCTGTAGATATAGATGCTTCTCCACCAAATTGCTTTAGAGTTAATAAGTTCCATGTATTGGAAAAAGCTTCATCTCCATTTATTATTTTATTAAATCCATTCTCATAATTTGTATCGTATATATAATTACCATCTATAGCTTCCTTTGAGCCTTCCGGCAATTCACCTTTTTCTATGTTTGGTTCTTTAGGGTCTTTGTATTCATATCCATCAGCTTTATCATATACTCTTACATAATCAACTAGCATTTCAGCTGAACTAAAATCATTTTCTGGAAGTATGCCTCCATCATAATTCCCACCAATTGCTAAATTTAAAATAATATAAAAGTCTTGATCAAATGGCGCTGGAAAAGAATATTTAAGATCTTCATTTTTGCCGTAAGTATTCCAATTATCTTGTACTTGATATAATTCATTATCAACATACCATCTAATTTCTCCTGGCTCCCATTCAATTGCATAATCATGAAAATCTGTTATATCTGTACCTTCTTCAAATCTATAATGAGATCCACTATATCTATTATTTGGCCATATTCCTCCATAATGTATTGTTCCATTAACCTCATTAGGAATTCTTCCTTTTGCCTCCATTATATCTATTTCTCCAGAAGCTGCCCATACACCATACTTATCATCATTAGGCATCATCCAAAAGGCCGGCCATATTCCATTTCCTTTTGGCATTTTAATTCTAGCTTCTATCCTTCCATATTTAGCAGTTACTTTATCTTCTGTTTTAATTCTTGTTGATGTGTAATTACAATTATCGTACTTCTCTTTTTCTTTATCCACCTTTTTTGCAGTAATTACTAAATTTCCATCCTTTATAGAAAGATTTTCTCCTTGAGTATAATATTGAGCTTCATTATTTCCCCACCCTTGTGATACTTTATTCCCATTTTCATCTAATATCCAATTGCCTATCTCATAGGTCCAATTGTCCATATTTAAGCTATCTTCATTAAATTCATCTGACCATTTTAATTTCCACTTTTCACTTTGGTTATTTTCTTCTGAAATAGTTTCTGCAAAAACAATTTTGAAATTACTTAATAATACACTTAGAGCTAAGGCTCCAACTAAGTATCTTCTAATTTTCTTTTTTGATTTCTCCATTATTTTACTACTCCCATCCTCAATTCTCTTTTATTTTTAAAATACTATCATACATATGTTAATTTATTTCTTATAATTACCTCCTTCCAATTTTATCTTAATCTATCTTTTGTATATTAAATATCATCTTCGAAACCAGTTTCGAAAAAATTTAAAAAATATATTAAATCCAAATATATTAAATCCAAATATATTTTCGAAACCGATTTAGTTTTTATCTTTAATTAGGTAACTGTTTACATTTATATTATATATTCTATATTTTTTATTGTAAATGCTTTTTAAAAATTATTTACTTTTTTTGTAAATTAAAAATCCATAGCCAATTTAAATATATTCTATGGATTTTTATGCTATATTACAAAATTAATATTTTATAAACACTCTTATATTAATCTAAATGAACTCTCGATTCTAGTAAATTCATTATTTCTATATCATCTAACTTTTCAAGCTTTAACAATTCATTATATGGATTTCCTTTTAAGTTTAGAATTTTAGCAAATGCAGGTTCTGTCTTTAAACCATTTTCTTTCAAATCAATAATCTTTTTCTTTAATAAATCTCCCCCTAAATTTAATATTCTATCTTCAATTATCATATGTTTATATCCATTTTGTTCTGTAGATTTTATGTTTTGTGCATATAGCTCTATTTCAAAATCATCTATAAGAAAATTAACTGTTAAAACTTCATCATTTACTTTATTTATCTTAAATTTATTAAAACTTGAAAATTTCTTCAGAATTAATTGCTCAAATTCATTTATATTATATACTTCACAAATAATGTCTAAATCACTACCATAAATGTCAATTTCTATTGGTATAGTTCCTACTAAAATTGGATTATACTTTTTAGTATATTAAATATTTTTATATTAGTTAATAATTTAAAAGCTTTTTGTTGTTTCTTATTTCCAAATTGTAAATAATCAAGGTTCATAAAATTCTTTTTCATATTCTTATGCTGCCTTTTCTATAAATTTAACTTTCAATTGTTTTATCTAAGTATTGTTCTATTTCATTAAGAGGAACACCTAACTCATATAGTGAGTAACTAACCATAGGTATATTACTATATACTCCCCCATTATAATCACTAGCATAATCTTTATACTTATTAAAAAAATCTTTAAACATAACCCATAGTATTGAAAAATATTATCAATTATATTTTGTCATACCAGTAATACTTGTCAATAAATCAGCGTTTATAATTACTCTTTAATGCCAAAAGCTATCCAATATTTGTTAATTTACTGTCAAAAAGAGCTAGCAACAAGCTAACTCTTAAAAATTTTTTATACTATTTTAGTTGTCCAATCCTCACAGTTCCATATTTCTGTAACTACATCTCTATAAAACTCTGGTTCGTGGGATACAAGTAAAATTGAGCCCTTATATTCTTTTAATGCTCTTTTTAATTCATCTTTTGCATCTACATCTAAGTGATTGGTAGGTTCGTCTAGGATTAGTATATTGGTTTCTGTATTTAATATTTTACATAATCTAACTTTTGCAGCTTCTCCACCTGATAATACCATTATCTTTGATTCTAATTGCTTTGTTGTTAATCCACATTTAGCAAGTGCTGCTCTTATTTCGTATTGTGTTTTACTTGGGAACTCTTGCCATACCTCTTCTATGCATGTATTTGTATTTCCACTTCTATCTTCTTGTTCAAAATAACCTATATGCTGATAGTCTCCTCTATGAACTTTTCCTGATAGTGGCTGTTGTATTCCTAGCAAGCTTTTAAGTAATGTTGATTTACCAAGTCCGTTTGCTCCAACTAAAGCTATTTTTTGTCCTCTTTCCATATAAAGGTTTAATGGTTTTGTAAGAGGTGAATCATATCCTATAACTAAATCTTCTGTTTCAAATATTGTTTTTCCAGCTGTTCTTGCTATTTTAAAGCTGAATTCTGGTTTTGGTTTTTCTTTTGAAAGCTCTATTACTTCCATTTTATCAAGCTTCTTTTGTCTTGATTTAGCCATATTAGCTGTTGCAACATTTGCTTTATTTCTTGCAACGAAATCTTCTAATCTTGCTATTTCTTTTTGTTGCTTTTCATATGCCGCTTCTAATCTTTTCTTACTTTCTTCATATAATCTTTTAAATTCATAATAATCTCCAACGTATCTTGTTAACTTCCTTTCCTCAACATGATATATTAAATTAACTACTGAATTTAAAAATGGTATATCATGAGATATTAATATAAATGCATTTTCATAATTATTTAAATATCTCTTAAGCCATTCTATATGTTCTTCGTCTAAGTAGTTGGTAGGCTCATCTAGAAGTAATATATCTGGATTTTGAAGCAATAACTTTCCAAGTAGTATTTTTGTTCTTTGTCCACCTGATAAATCATCAACATCTTTATCTAAGCCTAAATCTAATAATCCAAGTCCCTTTGCTACTTCTTCTACCTTTGCATCTATTATGTAAAATCCATTATGGTCTAATAAATCTTGAATTACTGCTGTTCTTTCAAGCATCTTCTCTAATTCTTCTGGAGTACAATCCCCCATTTTTCATATAAAGAATTCATTTCTGTTTCTAAATCAAATAAGTATCTAAATGCATCTCTTAAAGCATCTCTTATGCTTTGGCCTTTTAGTAAAGCTGCATGTTGATCCATATATCCAACTCTAACATTGTTTGACCAAATAACTTTTCCTTCATCAGGCATAAGATTATTTGTAACTATATTCATAAAAGTTGATTTTCCTTCACCATTAGCTCCAATTAAACCAACGTGTTCTCCCTTTAATAATCTAAATGATACATCTTCAAAAATAGCTCTATCTCCAAAGCCATGACTAATATTTTTAACTGTTAAAACGCTCATTTCATCCTCCTGAGTATTCTATATTAAAATTATAATAAATCTTAATTTCATTTTTACGCACTTAAATATTATAAACTATAATATTATAAAACTCCATAAGAAAAAGGACATATGTAAGTTTTATTAAAGAATAAAAAAAATAGACAATTGAAAGTTTCAGTTAACAAAGTTTATTACTTAGCTTTGTTAACTGCCCATTCTCAATTGTCAACTAATCTTTAATAATCATATTCTTTTACATTTTCGCAAATAGATATTTTTAGTGTAGTATTATCAATAACTTTTTTATAAGAACATAAAAAATCATTTAATTCTAAATCATTTAAATCAACTTTACCAAAGCTTTTTAAAATAACATTTTCTTCTTCTGTTAATATTTTTACATCATTTTTATCATTTTTTATATAGTAATTATTAACAGTTGTTACTTTTATTCTATCTTTATATTTTTCTTGAAAGCTCATAGTCTTTCTTACTTTTTCAACATCTCCTGTACCAGGAATAATATTATTTAATCCTAATGATTTTATTTGTTCTTCAATAGATGAAGCATCAAATCCATATCTCTCCATTAACTTAGTTTGCATTTTTAAAAACTTATCTTGTGATATGTTGTTTTCACTCATGTATTCTGTCATCTTTTTCGTGAAGTCTGCCATATTTAACTTTCCAGAAGACATATCATAATATAATGAATATATATAGGATTCAAATTTGTCTACATCTTTATCATTCACTTTGTTTTTTAATTCATTGAAATCTATTATCTTATCCATAACATGATCAACTCCTATATTCTTAATGGATGTTACTAATATTATACTATTACTATAAATTTTATTCTATTGACTTAATACAATATTAATATTTTTTTAAGAACACTTTATTTTAAAATATATAGTTATCACTATATATTTCCTACCCATAAGCTAGTTTGCAGCCTTAACTGCATTCCAAACATCTTCGTATAATCTTAATTTTTCTTGTGGCAGATATTTATATACTTCACATCTTTCCATAACTTCCTTAGGCATATATGCACCAGTATTATTTTTAACTTCTTCTGATTGTTCTTCCTTAGCTAACTTATTTGGAGTTGTATAACCTATTTCTTCTGCTATTTTATATGCGTTATCTTTACTACTTACAAAGTTTATAAATTCTTCTGCCATTTCTTTATTTTTTGCATTAGTTGGAATTGCCCATGAGTCTAACCAATAGTTTGCTCCTTCCTTTGGAATCACATACTCTAGATTTTCATTTTCATCAGCTAAAGTTAAACCTTCTCCTGACCATATCATAGCAATTGCAGATTCCCCAGAAGTCATTAAATCCTTAACTTCATCAGCACCATATTTTAATACTAATGGCTTTTGTTTTATTAATAAATTTTTAGCTTCTTCAAGTTCTTTTTCATTTGTAGTATTTAATGAATATCCAAGTTTTTTAAGTGCCATTCCTATAGCATCCCTTTGAGCATCTAAAACAAAAATTTGTTTTTTATACTTTTCATTCCACATTATATCCCAACTATCTACCTTATCACTAACTAAATCTTTATTATATATTATTCCTATTGTTCCATTCATATATGGAACAGTATAATCATTACTAAGATCATATGGTTGTCCCATATCATCTTCATTCATTTCTTTTAAATTTAGTATTTTATCTTTATTTATTTTTTGAAGTAATTCTTCTTGTATCATTCTATCTGCCATATAATCTGCTACTAAAACAGCATCCCAATTAGTTTTCCCTGAAGATACTTCTATATACATTGTTTCCATATCATCAAAAGTTTTATAATTAACTTTTACATCATATTTATCTTCAAACTCTTCTATTATGCCTTCCGCTATGTTTTCCCCATAATTTAAGACATTAATACTTTTCTTATTACTTTTTTGACATCCTGCAAATAAAGTAAATGTAAAAATCATGCTACATATCATAGCAAATATTTTAATTGATCTTTTCATTTATTTATCGTCCTTTCACTATATAATAACTATTCTTCAATAAAAATAATTATAAAGATAAATTTAACAATTGCAAGTTAAAAA
>NZ_ASRV01000177.1 GCF_000401215.1 Clostridium sartagoforme AAU1
AAAATACCTAATTAGTAATATATATTCTATCAAATACATATTTATTTATATAAGTTACAATAAATAAAATAAATCTAATTATCTTTTAAATTAGATTTATTTTATTTAAATCAATGTTTTAGCTACTTATATAAAAAAGGTATCGACTACTAAATATAGTTAATACCTTAAAATTTGTTATACTTCTATTAACTTTGCTGTTACCCCTTCTAAGTCATTTAATTCTTTTTTAAGATTATTAATTTCATCTTTTTCATCATGTATTAAATTTAATATAACAAGTCCTGAATTAGAGCAAGAGGTTTTACTTGCTTCATGTAATCCGAGTCTTGTTTGAATAATACATCCATACTTTGTTAAAATAGCTTGAACTGTTGGGGCAATTTCTACCCTTGGTTCTATTTTTATAGCCATTATAGTAAACATATTTATACCTCCGTTAACTTTATCACCTTCTATACTACCCATTTTAAATTTACTTATTCAATAAAATTATTTATTTTTACAAAATTTATATGATCTATTGCAATGAGAACATTTGTTCTGTATAATGATTTTAAATACTTTTAAGAAGGGTGATAATTTTGAATATAGATGAAAAGCTTAATATTCTTTCAGCGGCTGCTAAATATGACGTATCTTGTTCTTCTTCTGGATCTAAAAGAAAAAATTCAAATAATGGTTTAGGAAATGCTTCAAGTAGCGGTATTTGTCATAGCTTTACTGCAGATGGTCGTTGTATTTCTCTTTTAAAAATACTTTTAACTAATCATTGTATATATAATTGCAAGTATTGTGTTAATGCTTGCAGTAAAGATGTCCCAAGAGCAATGTTTACACCTGATGAAATAGTATCTCTTACAATTAATTTTTATAAAAGAAACTACATTGAAGGTTTATTTTTAAGCTCTGCTATTTTTAAAACCCCCAATTATACAATGGAGCTACTACTTAATGTAGTAAAAAAGCTTAGAATTCAAGAAAAATTTAATGGATATATTCACTTAAAAGCTATTCCTGGAGCTGATGAAAAATTAATTAATGAGGCTGGAAAATATGTAGATAGAATGAGTGTAAATATAGAACTTCCTTCTTCTTCTAGCTTAAAGTTACTTGCTCCACAAAAAACCAAAGAAAATATATTAGCTCCAATGAGCATAATTAAAAATTCCATTATAGAACATAAAGATTTAAAGAAAAGTATAAAATCCACTCCATTATTTGTTCCTGGAGGACAAAGTACTCAGCTAATAGTTGGTGCAACTCCTGAAAGCGATTATAAAATCTTAAATTTATCCGAGAAGTTATATAATCATTTTGATTTAAAAAGAGTTTATTATTCTGCTTATGTTCCTGTAATAAGGAATGATAAATTACTTCCTGACATTACTCATCCACCATTAGTTCGTGAGCATAGATTATATCAAGCAGATTGGTTATTAAGATTTTATGGTTTTAAAGCTAATGAATTATTAAAAGATGAAAGTGATAACTTTGATTTAAACTTTGATCCTAAAACCTCTTGGGCTTTAAGTAATATCGATCTTTTTCCAATTGAAGTTAATAAAGCATCTTATGATACCCTTCTTAGAATTCCTGGAATTGGAGTAAAATCTGCTAGAAGAATATTAATTACAAGAAGAGTTCATTCATTAAATTTTGAAGATTTAAGAAAACTTGGAATAGTACTAAAAAGAGCTAAATATTTTATAACTTGTAAAGGAAAGTATTATGGAGATGTATCCTTTGATGAAGAAAAGATAAGAACTAGATTACTTTATATGGATAAACCAAAACTTGAAAATGAAAATTCAGAACAAATTTCTTTTTTTGATGACATTTATCCTAAAGTTTCTAATAGTATTTTATTACCAGAACCAAAGAAAATACTTCTTCCAAATGATACTATCACTTCGCTTACTGGAGAATTTTAAGGAAGGTGATTTATTTTGTTAAAATTAGTGTATGAAGATTCATTTGAAGGCTTTTTAACTGCAATTTATTATGCTTTTTATTCTAAAACCTCAATAGAATCAATTTCAACTGAAGAAGAATTAGAAATAAATCTTTTATCTGAAATTAAGTATATTGATACAGATTTAAATAAATATAATAAGGTTAAAGATTCTATTGTTATAAAAATTGATCCCTTAGCTCTAAATAAAATTTATAAATTATATTTATCTAATTATAAAAACAAAGGAACCTTATGTTATAAATATCTGAAAATTGCATTTAAATTAGGTAGTGATGTTCATAAATACTTACATTTAGATGAGGTAAAAGAAATTGATAATATTGAAAGGCGTGTTTCTTTAGAAGCTCATAGATTCAATGGTTTTGTAAGATTTATTTCTGTTAACAACAACTTTTTGTATTCTTCAATAGAGCCTGATAATAATATATTAGAAATTATTTCTCCACATTTTCAAAATCGTTTTAGTAACGAATATTGGATAATACATGATGTAAAAAGAGGTATTGCTTCAATATACGACAAAATTTCCTGGGAAATTAGAGAAATGGATTTAGAAGTATATAATAACTTAAAAGATTATAATGATGATTTTCAAAGTTTATGGAAAGGCTATTTTAAATCAACAACAATTGAAGAGAGAATTAATCCAAAACTTCAAAAAAGAATGATGCCAAAGAGATATTGGAACAATCTTACCGAAATAAATTATAATAAATAGTGAAAAGTAAAAGGAATGAAAAATTTAAAAATCCCTTAAAGATTTTTATTAATAATTTTCCACTCCTTAATTCTTTCACTTTTTCACTCTTAACTTGTTACTTATAAATTATTTTGCAATTTATACTATAGTAGCTATTGCTTCTATTTCTATAGGTGCATCTTTAGGTAATCTTGCAACTTCAACGCAACTTCTTGCTGGAGGGTTTTCTTTGAAATATTCTGCATAAACTTCATTCATTGGTCCAAAATCATTCATATCTTTTATGAAAACTACTACCTTAACCACTTTATCTAAGCCACTTCCAGCTTGTTCTAAAACAGCCTTTACATTTTCTAATGATTGTTTAGTAGCCTCTTTTATTTCAGTTACTAATTCTCCTGTTGATGAATTTACTGGAAGTTGTCCTGATGTAAACACCATATCTCCTACTTTTATTCCTTGTGAGTATGGGCCTATTGCTGCTGGTGCCTTACTTGTTGAAATAATTTCTTTTTGCATTTACTACACGTCCTCTCTTACATTTAAATATCTTACCTTTAATATTAAACCTAAATTTACTAACATTATTAAAAATATGTAAAGTATATTTAGTAATATTTAACTTTTACCATCCTAATAATTTAAATATACCCTTTTTTTTCTAATAATTCAATATGAAATCCTTTTTATGTATCTATTAAATAATTAAAAGTTTATTAATATATTCAATAGTGATACAATTAGAATAATATAAAACACAAGGAGGTAATGAAATATGAATAAAGATGTTAAGATCAATTGGGGTAATCTTGGTTTTAACTATATTAAAACTGATTATAGATATATTTCAGTTTGGAAAGATGGGCAATGGGATGAAGGTAGGCTAACAGAAGATAATATGTTAAACATAAGTGAAGCATCTACCGCTTTACACTATGGTCAACAATGTTTTGAAGGTTTAAAAGCATATCGAAGAAAAGATGGAAAAATTCAATTGTTCAGGGTTGATAGAAATGCACATAGAATGAATGAAAGTACTGCAAAGTTACTTATGCCTGAAGTGCCAGTAGATAAATTTATAGATGCTTGCATGCAAGTTGTTAAGGCTAATGAGCATTATGTACCACCTTATGGAACTGGTGCTACATTATATTTAAGACCTTTTATTATAGGGGTGGGAGATAATATAGGGGTAAAACCTGCACCAGAATATATTTTCTCAGTTTTTGCTGTACCTGTAGGGCCTTACTTTAAAGACGGTCTAACACCATGTAACTTTATGATAGCAGATTATGATAGAGCAGCTCCTTATGGTACTGGTGGACAAAAGGTTGGTGGAAATTATGCCGCTTCACTACATCCACACAGAATAGCTGTTGATAGAGGTTTTGCGGACTGTATATATTTAGATCCTTCAACTCATAAAAAAATTGAAGAAGTTGGTGCTGCTAATTTCTTTGGAATAACAAAGAATAATGAATTTATCACACCAAAATCTCCATCAATTTTGCCTAGTATAACTAAGTATTCTCTTATGGATATAGCTAGGGATTATTTAAAAATGCCTGTTTATGAAAGAGATGTTTATATAGATAATATAGATGAATTTAAAGAAGCCGGTGCCTGTGGTACTGCTGCTGTTATAACTCCAATAGGAGGAATAGAATATAAAGATAAACTTCATGTTTTTCATAGTGAAACTGAAGTTGGCCCTGTTACAAAAGAACTTTACAGAATCCTTTGTGGTATCCAATTTGGTGATATTGAAGGACCAGAAGGTTGGACTTATTTAGTTTAATATAATCTTGTCATTATCAAATTAGTGATTAAAAATGAATTAATAATTATTTATGTACATTACTTAACAGTACTATAAATAGTTTAAATAAAAAACTCCCACGGGAGTTTTTTTGTTGTCTTTTAAATTTACTATAATAAATTTATTATTTAATTAAATTGATACATTTACAATAAACTTTTTATCTCTTATTTCTATTTTAAACTCTCCATTTTGTGCTTCTGTCAAACCTTTTGCTATATCCAAGCCTAGTCCTGTACCCTCTGTATTTCTAGATTCATCTCCTCTTTTAAATCTTTCAATAAGCTCACTCTCGTTAAATATTATTTTTTCTTTTGTTTCGTTTATAAATGTCATGTTACTTATTTTGTTTATTTTTCTATTATCATATTCTAGTATTATAAATACTTCTGAATCCATTAAAGAATATTTAAGTATATTTGATATTATATTTTGATATATTCTAAGAGTTTTATTATAATCCGCATATATGAAAGCTTTAAAAGCCTCAGTATTTTCCACTTCTTTTCCTTCTGAAAATATTTTAAAAGTAAACTTTAGCTTTGATTCATTAATTTTATCATTTACTTCAATTAATGCTTGATTTAGTACTTCTTTTATATCAATTTCTTTAATATCCAAAATAATACCATTGGAATTAGCCATTATTGATTCTTTTAAATCATTTATTAAAATTTTTATTCTTTTTGCTTTTCTTTCTAATATATCTATATAATCATTTTTATTACTTTCAGTGAACTTTCCTTTACTTAAAAAGTCAACATAATTTATTATAGATGTTAAGGGTGTTCTTAGATCATGAGATACATTAGTTATTAGTTCAACCTTCTTTATATTTGATATAGCTTCATAATTTTCAACCACTTGGGAGGTTGAAATAAGCTCATTTATAGCTCTATTCATAATGTTGAATTCTATCCCATTAAGCAAAGCATAGCGATTTTTATTTTCGTTTAATATTTTATAGACATCATCAAAATTGCCACTTTCTAAACTTTCAATTGTTTTATCTAATGTTAAGTTTAATGTTTCCATTATCAAATAATTTTTAAACACGCTTATTCCAAGATAGATAAATACTAATATATTTAATATAACTATCCACCAAAGTATAGTTTCTTTTATATCAACTCCAAACATAGTAAATTGAAAAAAGCCTTGATATAAAGTTATATAAAATATTGCTATTATTAAAAGCTTCATGAATTTATCAAATAATTTTACTCTATAAAAATTTCTTTCATATGTTTTAATATCATCATCTTTATAAATTCTGCTTTTTAATACTATCTGAAATACTGATATTGCTACAATTATAGCAAATACTATCCACGTAAGTAATACAATATACTTTGGACCTTCGCTATTATAATTAGGCAAAAATTCTTCTCCAGTAGTGTTAACTAATTTTCTTATAACAAAATAATTCATAAGCACTAATATTTTTCCAATTATAGTTTCCATAAATACTTTTTCATTTATATCTTTTAACTTTCTTATTTCTTCATCTTTAATCCATCTAATTTTATTAATTTTATATAAAACTTTATCTAATATCATTGGATTACTCCTCTTCTAAACATGATTCTTGAACACAGTTAATATTAAAAGATATTTCTACTTTAAATAAGTCTCCATCTATACTTATATTAAAACTTCCTTTTTGAAGAAGAACTAAATTCTTAGCAATTTCCAAGCCTAGTCCTGATACATTTTCTTCTTTATTATTATTTATTATATATATCAAATCCTTAGGCTCTATATTTAACTCTTTTTTCGAAGTATTTTTTATACATATATGTATCTTATTATCACTGCATCTTACATCTATATAAACTCTACTATTTTCTAAAGAATGTTTTAGTGCATTTTCAAATAATATATCAAATACTCTCCATAGTTTTTCTCCACTACAATAAATTACTATATCTTTCTTTGGGAAACTTGGTCTGAAAGATATTGTGCTTTTATTTATTTTATCTTCAAATTCAATTATGGCTTGCTTTAAAAATTCAACTATTTCAATTTCATTTATTTCTAAAGTCATATCTCCTGTGGCTGTCTTTGATGCTTCAAATAATTCTTCAATTAACTTTTTTAAGTTATTAGATTTATTTTTCAACAACTCTATTATTTCTTTATCATTATTTTCACTTTTTAATTTTTCTATATTAATCAATATATCTTCTAAAGGCTTATTTAATTTTTTAGTTAAATTATCTATAAGTTGAAGATTTACGTTTTCATTTCTTTTTGTGTTAATTGCAGATTTCTTTAGACTTTTAGCTATTTTATTAACCTTTAATAATAAATCTAAATACCTTTTTCTTATATTCATATTTAAGTCTTCTTTGTTAAATATCTCTTTATTACTAAAAGAATTCAAATCATTTTCTTTTTCAAATTCTTCTAGCCAACTTTCTATTCCTTTCCAAATCATTGTTGTTTCGAAATTGTTACTTATAAGTTTTAATAGCATTGATATGTTTAAAAATATTAGTGTTAAAATTATTAAGGTTAAAATTTATAGTTAGGAATTAAATACACAATAATTAAAATTACTATTGTTATAAAAAAAATACTTAAGTGTTTTATAAGACCTTTATTACTTATTAATAAATATCTATTTTTCAAACTTATATCCAACTCCCCATACTACTTTTAAATATCTTGGATTCTTAGGATCTATTTCTATCTTTTCTCTTATTCTCCTAACATGAACCATAACTGTATCCGTACTAAAGCAGGGTTCCTCCCATACACGTTCATATATTTCTGCTGAAGAAAAAACTCTTCCTGGATTACTTAAAAGAAGTTCTAAGATCTTATACTCTGTTCTAGTTATTTTAATTTCTTTTCCGTCTACCTCAAAATATTTTCTATTTTTATCCAATTTAATTATTCCATAAGTTAATACATCTTCATTTTGTTCTTTTATATAATTTCCAAGATCTACATACCTTCTAAGTTGTGATTTTACTCTTGCTATAAGTTCTAATGGATTAAATGGTTTTGTTATATAATCATCAGCCCTATGTTTAATCCCAATATTTTATCAATATCCTGTGATTTTGCTGATAAAATTATTATAGGAATATTTTTTTCTTTCCTTATATTCATAGTTGCTCGCATTCCATCCATTTTAGGCATCATTAAATCCATTATTACAAGATGTATATCTTCTTTTTCTATTATGTTAAGAGCTTCTACTCCATCATATGCTTTTATAACATTTATATCTTCATTTTTTAAATATATCTCTATTGCATCAGTTATTTCTTTTTCGTCATCCACAACCAAAACATTGTATTTACTCATAAATCCATCCTTCATATTTTATATAAAATACCCCTTCTTCTATTTTTTTATATTTAAATTATAACATTTATTCATAT
Organism: Clostridium sartagoforme AAU1; assembly: GCF_000401215.1. Classification (GTDB taxonomy): domain Bacteria; phylum Bacillota; class Clostridia; order Clostridiales; family Clostridiaceae; genus Clostridium; species Clostridium sartagoforme. Next base: position 7,893 of record NZ_ASRV01000177.1, read on the forward strand.
ATATTTATAATAATATAAATATATAAAATTAACCTATCAGATTTCTAACAAATTCCTAAAATTTATATAAGATCTAATTTATATAAACTTACATTCATAACTTAGGAACTAAAAAAATTGGACATATGTAAATTTGCTTATGACCTCACTTCGCCCAAGTCAACGCAAACTTACATATGTCCACTAGAAAACTTAAGGATGGATATTTATCCACCCTATATGTAATAAAAATTTTAAACTTCCTCTTTATGTCCGCTGGTAATATAATAATATGGTAAAGCTAAAAATAATATTCCTCCAATAAAGTTTCCGATAGATACTAGAATAATATTATACGCATATCCACCTATGGTTATTGTTGATGGATCTATTAAGTATCCCATAGCGAGAAATCCCATATTTGCTACACTGTGTTCAAATCCTGCTGTTATAAATGTAAATAAGCACCAAAATATCATTAATATTTTAGCAGTTTCTTCTTTTAACTTATAACACATCCAAACTGCTAAACAAACTAATATATTACATAAAATTCCTTTTAATATAAGTTGTCCTGCTGGCGTACTTATTTTAGAATAAGCATTATTTACAATAAATTCTCCAATATATTCACTTTTTCCACTAGTTAAACCAGCTTGTACAAATAATATTGCTCCAAGAATTCCACCTAAAATATTTCCAATCCAACTTGCAAACCATATTTTTATAGCATCAACCCAAGTTACTGTTTTTTCTAAAGCTCCCATAGTCATTATCATAGCATTACTTGTAAATAAATCTCCGCCTGCCATTAATACTAAACTAAGAGCCACACCAAAGGATGCTCCCATTAAAATCTTATAAGTTTCTATTCCATTATGATGCATTATTCCACCTATAGTGTAAATAAGCATAATTCCTAAACTTACAAATAAACTTCCAATCATTGCACTAACTAAGTATCTCCCCGTACTTCTCCTTAGTAAGTTACTTTTAACTTCTGCTGAGTGGGCTAAATTATGAATTTCTTTACTGTACATGATATCCCCCATATTATAGTTACTTTTTTAACAATTATTAATATAAATAAATTTCATTTTTTACTAACACATTTTACAATGAAAAACAAAGTTTTGCAATGAAAACTTTGTTTTATCCTTGTTTATGTTTAATTTTTATTTAAATTCTTTTTTTATCTTATTTATATAATATTTTCTTATTTCCTCATATTCTAAAAGTGATTTTCTAGTAACTTTAACTTTTATACCATGATCTTTTATAAAAGTTTTCCATGAATTATTTTCTCCAAAAATATCTTTTTCTATATGATTTCCAGGAAGCATTAGTATTGGAGCTAATGTTATTTCATCAATTTTATCTTCTAATAAATATCTTGTAACATCTTCTTTTCTTATGTCTCCTTCTAATGTTCCAATATAAATATTTTTGTATTGATTTTCTATAAATACCGTTTTTAATTTATTATAAGCTTCTGTACTTATTGTTTTAGATCCATGACCAACTAATACTATGTTATCCTCTTTTGGTAAATCACTTTCCATCGATTTAGCAATTAAGTTACAGGACTCTATTAATTCTTCTTCTTTATCACTCATAAGAACTTTTCCTAAAATTATTTTTGAAAAAGAATAATCGTATTCTTTTACGGTTTTTTCTATACTAGAGTACTCACTTCCTTCAATTACATGAAGTGGTTGTATATATACTTCTTTATACCTATCATTACTTAAATTAAATAAAACTTGCTCTAATCTAGGGACTACTTTTCCATATTTATTAAATAACATATTGGATAATACACTTGAAGTAAAAGCCTTACAAACATGATACTTTTCTTTTACACTTTCTCTTATTTCTTTTTCAAAGTTTTCTAACTCATTAATACCTTCTAAATTGGCTGTTCCAAAAGAAACAATAATTATTGCTTTAGACATATGCACCTCTCTATTCTATATTAAAATTTTTAAATACCTTTAAAAACTTATTTATATGTTCTTCAGTATGAGCAACACTTAAAAATAAAGATTCATATTGTGATGGTGGTATATTAATCCCATTTAACAACATGTGCTTAAAGTATTTTTTAAAAATTTCTTCATCACAAGTTTTAACATCACTATATTTTTTAACTTCCTTTGATTCTGTAAAAAATAAGGTAAACATTCCTCCACACCTATTAACTATTAATGGAATATTTTTTTCTTTTGCAATATCTAATACACCATCTTCTAACATCTTTCCAAGCTGATTTATTTTATCATAATATTCTTCTTTATTTCTTTTTAATTTATTTAAAGTTGCGATTCCTGCTGCCATTACAATTGGATTTCCTGACATAGTTCCAGCCTGATAAACCTCTCCAACTGGAGATAAACATTCCATTATTTCTTTTCTTCCACCATATGCACCACAAGGAAGTCCTCCCCCTATTATTTTTGCATAAGTCACTAAATCTGGCTTCGCATTAAATAATTTTTGTGCTCCTTCGAAAGCTACTCTAAATCCACTCATAACTTCATCAAAAATCAATAAAGATCCATATTGGTCACAAAGTTCTCTAATAAAGTTCATAAAGTCTTCTTCCGCTTTTACAACTCCCATATTCCCTGCAACTGGCTCTATTATAACACCTGCAATATCTTCTCCATATTTTTTGAATAAATCTTTAATACTTTCCTTATCATTATATGTTGCTATAAGTGTGTTTTTTATACTATCTTCCGGCACTCCTAATGATCCAGGGATTCCATTTGTTAACACTCCTGAACCTGCCTCAATTAAAAATCCATCAAAGTGCCCGTGATAACACCCTGCAAATTTTATTATTTTATTTTTCTTTGTATATCCCCTTGCAAGCTTTATAGCACTCATAGTTGCTTCTGTACCTGAGTTCACCATTCTTATCATATCTATATTTTTTAAATTTTTACATAAAAATTTAGACATTATAAGTTCTAACTCTGTCGGTGCACCAAAAGCTATTGAGCTTTCAGAAACTTCTTTAATACATTTTACTACCTCGTTATCACAATGTCCTAAAATCATTGGTCCCCAAGCTAATACAAAATCTATATACTCATTACCTTCTTCATCTAATATTATTGCCCCTTTTCCGCTTTTTATAATGGGCGGAGTTAATCCTGTACTTTTATATGATCTTACTGGAGAATTTACTCCTCCTGGCATATATTTTTTAGACTCATGAAATATAACTTGATTTTTCATAATTTAATTCTCCTTTAGCCATTTAGCTGCTTCTAATGCATGATATGTTATTATAAAATCTGCTCCTGCTCTTTTCATTGAAAGAAGCATTTCTAGAACTATTCCTTTTTCATCTATAAGGCCCATTTTAGCACCAGCTTTTACCATTGCATATTCACCACTAACATTATAAGCACAAATAGGCACATTAATTTTATCTTTTGCTCTTCTTATAATATCTAAATATGATAGTGCCGGTTTTACCATTATTATATCTGCACCCTCATTTATATCCCATTCAATTTCTCTTAAAGCTTCTTCTGAATTAGCAGGATCCATTTGATAAGTTTTTCTATCTCCAAATTGAGGTGCAGAATGAGCAGCTTCTCTAAATGGTCCATAAAAATATGATGAATATTTTGCTGAATAACTCATTATTGCAACATTCTCATATTTATTTTCATCTAATATATTTCTTATATATGCAACTCTTCCATCCATCATATCTGAAGGTGCAACCATATGAGCTCCAGCCCTTGCATGAGATAGTGCTATTTTACCTAGTATTTCTAATGTTTTGTCATTATCAATATTTAATTCATCCAATATTCCACAGTGTCCATGACTTGTGTATTGACACATGCAAACATCTGTAATTATATATAAATTATTTGAGAGTTCTTTTATTTTCTTTACAGCCTTTTGTACTATTCCATCATTATTAAAACTCTCTGATCCACATTCATCTTTATGCTTTGGTAATCCAAACAAAATTACACCCTTTATATTAAGACTTTCAACTTCTTCTATTATTTCATGTAATCTATCTATTGACCAATGATAATTGCCTTCCATAGAATTTATTTCTTCTTTTATATTTTCTCCTTCAACAACAAAGATAGGAAATATGAAATCATTAGTATTTAATTGATTTTCTCTAACTAAATCTCTTATTGCTGAATTTATTCTTAATCGTCTTCCTCTTTTAATCATATTATTCACCTTTGCTTTCCTTAAACCTATTATATATCTCTATTATTTCATCTAAGAATCCATCTTCTGAATGTTTTTTACACATATGTGCTTCCTGTATTAAATTTTCTTTTAAAGCTTTATATGTTTGAGGACCAATTGCAATATTAAACTTTGATTTTATATCATCTATACTAAAGATATCTATCATATTATTTACAGTACTTGGACTTGTATATAATATGAAATCTACCTCTTCAAATACCTTTTTATTTTTTACTTCACCACAAATTGTATTATATGTATGAACTTTATCTACATATAAACCTAGTTTTTCAATTTCTTCCTTTAAATATTCCCTACTTAAAGAAGAGCATGGTATTAATACTTTTTCTCCTTTAACTAAATAGGGGGCTAATTCTTTAAAAAGTCCCTCTCCAACAAATTCTCTTCCCATTATAAAGCTTTGAATTCCTCTTTCTTCTAAGGCTCTTTTAGTAGCCTTACCAACAACAGAAAACTTAGCTTTTATAGTTCTTATATCAATTTTATTTTCTATTATGTAATCAAAGAATATATTAACCCCATTTACTGAAGTAAGTATTATGTGATTATATTCACCTAATTTATCCTTAACAAAATTTAAATTTTCTTTAGTTTGTTGTATTTTTATAGAATTTATTTCCGTTACTTCTGCTCCTAAATCCCTAAGTTTCTTCTTTAAATTAGAAGACTGTTCTCTTGATCTTGTTACACATATATTAAGTCCAAAAAGCGGCTTTTTCTCATACCAATTTAACTTATCGCTTAATTCAACAACATCTCCCATAACAATTATACATGGAGATTTAAGCTTAGCCTTTAAAACTTTTTCTTCTATATCTTCTAAAGTTCCAATTACTTTTTTTGCTTTGATGACGTTCCTCTCATTATTACTGCGACTTTAGTATCTTTGTCTTTTCCATTCATTATTAAGTTTTCTTTTATTATGCTAAGATTACTTAATCCCATCATAAAAACTAATGTGCCTTTTTCTTTAGATATTGCTTCCCAATTTATATTTAATGTTCCTGCAGTCATACCTGTTATTATATGAAAACTTTGAGCCATTCCTCTTTGTGTTATTGGAATACCTGCATAGTTCAATACTGATATTGGAGAAGTTATGCCTGGAACTACTTCAAAATCTATTCCCTCTTCAATTATAGAAAGTACTTCTTCTCCTCCTCGGCCAAAAACATAAGGATCTCCCCCCTTAATTCTCCCAACAGTATGCCCTTCCCTAGCAAGTTTTATTAAAATTTCATTTATTTCTTCTTGAGTTCTATAATGACATCCTGGTTCTTTTCCACAATAATATATTTTACAATCTTCTTTTAAATAATTTAATATATTATTTGAAACTAATCTATCATATAAAACAGCAGTACATCTTTTTAATGCTTCTACTGCCTTTAATGTTAATAACTCTTCATCTCCTGGTCCAGTACCTATTATATAAACTTTACTCATTTTTATTATCCTTTCAAAATCTTTTCAGCCAATTTAAATCCTAGTTCTATATTTTCATTTTTATTTCCAAGTATATCTTTCTTTATCATCTTTCCATTTACATTAAAGGTTCCTATCATATATAAATCATTATCTGTTATTTCTGAATAAACACCAATAACACTATGACAATCACCATTTAATCTTCTCATAAAACTTCGTTCTGCTTCTACTGCAGTCCTAACTTCTTTATTATCTAGATTGCGTAAGTACTCGTTATACTCACCATTTTTCAATACCTCTATTCCTAATGCACCTTGCCCTATTGCTGGTAAAAATATCTTCGGATCAAAATAATCTGTTATTATATTTTCTAAATTTAATCTTTTTAATCCAGCAGCTGCTAAAATTATTCCATCCATTCTTTCATTTTTCATCTTTTCTAATCTAGTTTGAACATTCCCTCTAATTGGAACTATCTTTAAATCTTTTCTAATTTCCTTTATCATAGCTGCTCTTCTTATACTACTTGTTCCTATAACTGCACCTTCTTTTAAATCCTTAAAAGAAATATTATTGCTTGACACAAACACATCTCTTATATCTTCTCTTTCAGGAATTGCTGCTAATTCGAAATCCTGTGGTAATTCAAATGGTACATCTTTCATACTATGCACAGCTCCATGTGCTTCTTTATTTAAAAGTGCATATTCTATTTCCTTAACAAATAGTCCTTTACCACCTATTTTGTCAAGAGTTACATCTAGCCTTTTATCTCCTTCTGTAACTATTAATAATTTTTTAGAATCTATATTATATTTATCCTTTATAAGCTTAATTATTTTATCTGCTTGAATTTGGGCTAACTTACTTTTTCTAGTTGCAATAATTAACTCCATAAAACTTCTCCTATAAATCTTTATATATTTTTTTTACAATCTCTTTTCCAAAAAATAGTTCTAATACTAATTTATCTTTTCTCTTTATATATATATATTTAAAATCTTCACTACATACGAAGTTTATAATTTCTTTTTTATTTTTTTCAATGAACTTAGCCTTGTCTCTAATCTTTGATGAATATTCAATAAAATCATCATAATTATTTAGTATATCAAAAACTTTATTGGATAACATTATTGCTCCTTTTGGATTTCCATTCTTAGTGTTCAATGCAAAAGTTATATTTTTTAATTGCCTCTGCATTGGTGCCACAGCCATTCCTTTTATATAATCAGAAGCAAATATGTATATTTTAAACTCATCCTCACAGTCCTTTTTTATCTCAAGATTTATATTTTCATCATTTGTAGCTATTATTACTAAATGCTTATCTTTTATAAATTTCTTATTATAAGCTCCCTTTATAAGTTTGATATTTTTTAAATCATAAAATTCATCTATAAAATCCAAAGATAAAACTTCAACCTTACATCCATTCTCTAGAAATCTCTTGCATTTTACATAGCTAGCCTTCCCTCCACCAACTATACCAACACTTAACTTATTTGACATTATAGACAGATAAGTGTAGTTTAAATCTTCTTTAGAAATATCTTCTCTAATATCCTCATACATTCTTCTTCCTGCCCCTTTAATTTTTCTTCTTTTAAAACTTCAATAGCTTTATTAACGTAATAGTCTGATGTACTTTTTATAAGCTTTTGTGCAATTTCTATATCTTTTTTATCTATGCATTTATTTTTTAATGTAACTTCTCTTTCTTCGATAACTTTAATACTATCGGTTTTCATATTTCTTATAATATTTGATATGTCTCTTGTATCTTTCCAATTAGAGAAACGCTCTATATATTGACTTATTACATACTTAAATTTTATCATTTTATCTTTTCTTAATTTTTTATTTTCATCATCAATTAAACTAATGTCATCAATATCATAAAGTTCCACCCTTTTAAAATCCTTAATACTACTATCTACATCTCTTGGAAGAGCTAAATCAAAAATCACTAGCTTATTTCCATTACTTTCAATATGTTTTTTTTCTATAATTAAGTGTGGGGCTGAAGTACAAGAAATCACACAATCCATATTATTAATTATATTTCTTCCATCTTCATAATTCATTATTTTAATTCTATCATCATCCATATAGTCAACTTTTTCAACTTGCCTAACTACTAAATTAATTTCTTCTATATGACTAGAAATAGCATACTTCACTACTAACTTTCCAACTTCACCATATCCTATTACCATAATTCTTTTTGAACCTTTTTGAATTGCTTCATTTATTGAAATAGATGCAGAAGATATTGGTATTTCATAAAATCTTCCTTCTGTTCTAAATCTTTTACCACATGTAATTGCTTCTTGAAATAGTCTTTGAAGATCATGTTTAACTGCCTTAATTTCAAGAGCTAATTGATATGAATCTTTTATTTGTCCAAGTATTTGATCTTCTCCTAATATTTTAGAGTGAAATCCACAGACTACTTCCATTAAATGCCTTACAGTTTCTTTTTCTTTTAAATAAAAACAATATTCTTTTAAGTTTATATCCCATTTTAATATTTCAAAAATCTTTTTTAATCCTTCTTCATCACTTAAAGAACCATTAAAATAAATTTCTGTTCTATTACAAGTACTTAATATAACAACTTCATCAAAATATTGTATTAATTTTTTTGTATATTCCTCTCTCCTTTTAGGAGACAAAGCTAACTTTTCTCTTATTTCCACCTTTGTATTTTTCTTAATTCCTAAAAGCTGAATCATAATACTACTCCTAATTTATTTTAATATCTATTTATCTCTAGTTTTTTATCATACCTTTATTATACTCTTATTACAAACTTTTTTCACACTTGTAATAAAATGCGAAGCATTTTTCAGTTCATAGTTCACAAGGCACAGTTCACAGTTGTTTTGATTTTATATGTAACAGGGAACAGGTATCAGGTAACAAGTACTAAATGTAAACTATAATTAAAAATTAAGAAACATCTAGT
>NZ_ASRV01000178.1 GCF_000401215.1 Clostridium sartagoforme AAU1
TTCCACTACATAACTCATGAGATATCCTCCCTTATTTTTTACTAATACATATTCATATTAATTTTTTATGCCTTTTTTTTGAGCATTTGTTAAATAAATCTAATTAACTCATTATACAAGAAAAAGACGGTGATACCGCCTTTTTCACTACTTTTAACAATTTATTAAATCTTATGAAAACTATTTTATTAAGTCTCCCTTTTCACCTTTAACTGTTATTTCTCCACTCTTAACCTTGTTATAAACTTCATCTACCTTCTTAGTAGTTTCTTCACTTAAGTTTGGATTTTCACTTGGAATACCAACACCATCATTTTTAGCATCAAATGTTAATGTTTGGCCACCTGGGAATTTTCCATCTAATTCATCTTTAATTATATCATAAGTAGCTACATCTATTTTCTTCATAGCTGAAGTTAATATTATAGATTTATTATCTTTATATATACCATCTGCATATTGATCAACGTCAACACCTATTATCCAAGCTTCTTTTCCAGCTGTTGCTCTAGCTTTTGCTTCATTTATAGCTCCAACTCCAACTCCACCAGCTGCTGTAAATACTGCCTTAACTCCGTTATCAAACATAGTTGCTGCTAATTGTTGTCCAGCTGCTACGTTATCAAATGATCCTTGATAAACAACATTTTCTGCTTTTATTGACATCTTTGTTCCTAAATTATCATTAGCATATTTAACACCTTGTTGGAATCCCCAGTTAAACTTTTGAACTGAAGGTATTTCCATACCACCTATGAAACCTAATTCTCCTTCTTTTAATTCAAGAGATGCTGCTACTCCAGCTAAAAATCCTGCTTCATGTTCTGCAAAAAATACTGCAACTGAATTATCAGCTACCTTTTCTACTCTATCTGCTCCAGTTTTTCCATTGTTAGGAGATCCATCGATAATTACAAATTTTGCATCTGTATATTTATCTTGAGATTGGAATATAGCTGTTTCAAACTTAAATCCAGGAGTAACTATAAATTTATATCCTGTATCATAAAGATTTACAATTTCCTTCATATAGTCAGCTTCTGTTGTTCCAGTTGGCTTTAAGTAGTTAGTTTCAACTTTTAATTCTGCTTCTGCTTTCTTTATACCTTCCCAAGTACCTTGGTTAAATGATTTATCATCAATAGTACCTGCATCAGTAACCATACCTACTTTTATACCTTTTTCTGTGCTTCCACCTTCTGACTTGTTTCCACATCCTACTAAACCTGTTACCATAAGCGCGGATAGTGCTAAAGCTATTGCTTTTTTCTTCATATTAAAATCCTCCTTAGACTTTTGTAATTTAATTATTATAAAAGGTTTATTCTGTTTAAACTTTCAAAAAAGATTATACAATATATAATTCGTAAATACAATATTTTTTATAACATAATTTTTCTTGTTACGACATATATTCACAACGAAAAACCTTTTCACTATTATTTTTCATTTTTTATTTTTATTAATATTTAATTTGAAAGATGTATTTCCGAATATTGTTTTATTTTTATGAAAATTAATTCGCGTTTTTCCTGTTAATTGTTAAATTTATATCACTTGTATTTTTATGACTCAAATCAATTATAGTGGAAAATAACTTAATATTATAGCAATTATAATGGAAGGTAATAAATTTGATACTTTTATTTTAGTTACTCCTAAAACATTTAAACCCAATCCTATAATTAGTAAACTTCCTACTGCCGTCATATTGCTTATTGCAACATCATTTAATATATATGATAATGTTCCAGCTGCTAAAGTTATGCTTCCCTGGTATAAAAATACACTTATCGAAGATATCATTACTCCAATCCCTAATGTAGATGAAAAGATTATCGAACTTATTCCATCTAAAATAGATTTAGCGAAAAGTGTATTATGATTATGGTTTAAACCACTTTCTATAGAACCTACTATTGCCATTGCACCTATACAAAATAATAGTGTTGAGGTAACAAATCCTTCTGAAATAGATACATTATCCTTTTTATTATTGATCCTTTTTTCTATTCTTTTCCCTAAATTTTCGAGTTTTAAATCTATATCTATAATCTCTCCAAATAAACCGCCTATAGCTATAGAAATTATCATTACGATTGTATTATTTCCTTTTAATGCTCCAGATATACCTATATAAATAACGCACAAAGCTAGTCCATTCATTATAGTACTACTTAATTTTTCGTTAACCTTACCTTTTATAAAAAGTCCAATTAAAGACCCTAAAATAATCATTAAACTGTTTACTATAGTTCCTAACACGTTTTTTCCTCCTAAGTTTTATTTTGCAAAGCAATCTTTTTTAGTTCACAGTGCAAAATTCACAGTTCACAGTTGGGGATGAAACTACTACGTAGTTTCTGAAATTTAGTTTATATCAACTCTTTCAGAGTTAATATAAGAATTTCTTAATTCAGCAGAGCCGAATTATTTCCATAACTGTGAACTGTGCATTGTGAAATGTGCACTGAATAAATTAATTTAAAAAATCACTAAATATACTTTTAAATGTTTCTATATCCATAGGTGATATTCTTACTCTTTTTAATGAGTACAAGCCATCTTGAAGGCTAGAAATTCCACTCTCTGTTGTCACTGCAGCTTTAATTCCTAGTTCTTTTTCCACTTCTATTGTTTCTTCATCATATCTTCCAACAGGATAGCAAACAAATTTACTATCTACTCCGACTTTTTCTTTTAAAGCCTTTATACCTTCTTCTATTATTAGAATTTTATCTTCCCTAGGAATACTCGTAAATTCTATATGCCTAGATGTATGATTTTCTATTCCCATTCCATTATTCTTCATTTCTTTCAACATATTTGAATTCATATACCAGCTATCAATATCTGTTTGGTCTGTTATTATAAAGAAGGTAGCTTTCATATTATATTTTTTTAATATTGTATAAGCATCTGAATAATTATCTGAATATCCATCATCAAAAGTTATTGCTACTGGCTTTTCCGGAACTTTACCAGTACTATACGCATTAATAACATCGTCTAAAAGCATTGGAGTAAAACCAGCTTCATTAAGCCATTTAATTTGTTCTTCAAATTGCCCTACTGGAACTAATAAGCGATTATTTGGATCACTGTCTGATATAGAGTGATACATAAGTATAGGTATCTTTACATCATTAATATTTAACGTTAAATAATTAGTTTTATCTTCTTTATTATTTTCCTTTATTTCTTCATTTTGTTCTTTTTCGGGTTCATCTTCTTTATTTATTTCACTTACTTGATTATCTTTTTCACCTTGGGCTTCTTTGCTAGATCTTTCAAAATAGTTTTCTATTATGTATTTTCCCCCAAAAATAATTACTAAAACTATTATTAAAGCACTTATTATTTTAAATATATTTTTCATTTATTTCTCCCCTTTTTTAATTATATTTCGACTATATATTTCTAGGAATATTTTGTCAACCACCTATCTAATTATTTATTTTTTTTAATATTTTCTTATTTTTCTTTAAGTCATTGTTAATCATATCGTATTTTTGTATAATTAATCTAAACTAATTATGAAGGAGTGTTTTTAAATTGTTTGGATATGTGACTCCTCTTAAAGCAGAACTTAAGATTAAGGACTTTACAAAATTCAGAAGTTATTATTGTGGTCTATGTTTTCAACTTAAAAATAGTGCTGGAAACATACCTAGAATGGTATTAAATTATGATATGACATTTTTGGGAATACTACTTGACTCTTTATCACCTAAAGAGCCTGATATAGAAATTAGACGTTGCATGGCTCATCCTACTGATAAAAAACCTGTAATTATAAATAATGCTGCACTAAATTATGCTGCTGCAATGAATTTAACTCTTTACTATTTAAAATTAAAAGATGATATTCAAGATGATAATAGTTTAAAAAGTAAATTTTTAGAAAGAATATTATATCCTTATCAAAAAAATTGGATAAATCTATATCAAATATTAGATCCATAATTAAAGATAATCTTAGAGTATTGACAAATTTAGAAAAAAATAAAGATTTTGAATCAATAGATGTAATTTCTCACCCTTTTAGCGATATTGTGGGAAATATATTCAAGGAATATCCTGGAGATCTTATAAGTGATGGTCCTGATTTGAGAAATAAATTGTATAACTTTGGGTACACCTTAGGAAAATGGATTTATCTTATGGATGCATTCGATGATTTAAAAGATGATATAGATAATAATAAATTTAATCCAATAAATTATTTATTCAATAAATCTAACGAGTCTTATTACGATCTAATTATACTAATACAAGAAAGGTTAGAGTTTACAATTTTAAATTGCTCTTATAATTGTAAAGATATACTTTCTAAATTACCTTTAAAAAGAAATGAAGATATACTTAGAAACATTTTAGAATTAGGTATGATGGATAAGTATATAGGAATATTAAATAATACTAGAGAAGATAAAAGGAGTGACAACTTAAATGAATCCATATGAAGTTTTAGGTTTAAAACCTGGCGCAACTCAAGAAGAAATAAAAAAAGCTTATAGAAATTTAATAAAACAATACCATCCTGATCAATATGGCGATAACCCATTAAAAGATTTAGCAGAAGAGAAAATGAGAGAAATAAATGCTGCTTATGATACATTAACTAAAAATCAGAATACTTCTAATAACTATTCAAGTAACACTAACTCATCATACAATAATTCTTCTTATAGTAATTCCTCTGATAGCAGTTATATGTTTTCAGAAATAAGAAGACTTATCCAAAGCGGAAATTACGCTGAGGCTGAAAATAAATTAAATAGCACTCCAAACAGAAATGCTGAATGGAACTTTTTATACGGAGTATTACTAACTAATAAAGGGTGGTTCGATGCAGGTCTTAAACATATTCAGACCGCTGTAAACATGGATCCTAATAACTTTGAATATAGACAAACTCTAAATTCTCTTAATCAAAGAACTTCTGCTTATAGAAATAATTATTATAGAACAACTGGTAATAATAGTACCAATGCTTGTGATTGTTGTATAAATTTATGGTGTTTAGATTCAATATGCGAATGTATGGGTGGAGACCTTATAGGTTGTTGTTAATTATTAATAACTTATTTAATTGGTGGTGTTTTAATGAAAATTAGAGATATTACAGTAAGTGCTATATTAATAGCACTTACCATTATTATTTTATATTTAAATTTACTTTTACCTATAAGCACTCTTAGTATCCTTACTTTGGCATCTTTATTAGTTCCTATTGCATTAATAAAGTCTTCAATAAAAAGTGCTTTTTCAGTTTATATAATTTCTTCAATTATAGGATTTTTTATATTACCTATTAATATAATCTCACTATATGCTTCATTCTTTGGTATATATGGAATAATCAAGTATTATATTGAAAAAATAAATAAGTTTTATTTAGAAATAATATTAAAATTAATATTTTTAACATTATTTTAGTTATCTCATTTTTTGTATTTAATTCAGTTCTTGCAATAGGAAGTATTTCTCTTCCAATTTGGTTATTCTTCCTTGTTGCTCAGCCTATATTTTTTATTTTTGACTATGCTTTAACATTATTAATTTCATTTTATATGCAAAAAATACACAATAAAATATAGTTTAAAATAGCCTAGACCTTATTAAAAAGTCTAAGCTATTTTTTTGATTTTCATTAATCTAGTATTGAAAATAATATTTCAACTGCCCCTTCCAGTACTTCTCCTGCTGCACTTTCAATAAATTTTTTGAACTTATTATCTTTTCTTTTAATATTTTCATTTTTTTCACTCATAATTTTTCGATCTTCTGGTGCAGAATTATAAAAATATGCTTCTTCATATGATGTTATTTCTTTAAATAAAATTTTATTCTCATCATTTTTCAAAATAATGCTCCCCCAACTTTTTTTAATTCACAGTTTACAGTTCGCAGTTCACAGTTTTTTTCATTCCTTCATTATTTTTTTCATTCTTAATTTTTAATTATAGTTTACACTTATTACCTGATACCTGATACCTATTCTCTGTTAACTAAAAAATGAAACCAACTGTAAACTGAAAAATGCTTCGCATTTTATTAGATTATATATCTATACAACTTCTGTTCCAAATGGCATTAATGATAACTTAGCTAATTTTAGAGATTGCTTTGCAAAAGGTATTCCTATTATTGTAATGCATAATAATAAAGCACTTATCAAATTTGCTAAACATAATTCAAAACCACCAAAAATTATCCATAGGATATTTAATATCAAATTAAATCCACTATCATTTTTATTAATAACTTCTTTTCCAAAAGGTGCAAATTGTAGTTTAGCCATTTTAAAACATTGAAGTCCTATTGGAATTCCAACTATTGTTATGCACCATAAAAGTCCAAATACAATCCATCCTAGAGCATTAATAAACCCTCCACATATAATCCAAACTAAATTTCCTAAACAAGACATTACTAATCCCCCTATTATTTATTAAATATTATTTAGTTGTATTAACGCACAGTTTTCTATGGCATTAATAGAATTTTCTTTACAATAAGTTAAAATTTCATTGCTTTCAGCTCCTGGCTGTATTAAAACATTCTTTATTCCTAGTTCATTAGCTTCTTTTAAGTATTCTATTCCAAGCTTTGCATTTATACATAAATCAATAGCATCAATAGTATATGGTACATCTTTTAAATTAGTATAGATATTTTCTCCACCTTTTGGATGAACTCCACTTACTTTATATCCCTTTAATTTAAACTTATTTAAAATCTTATTTGCATATTTAGCTTCATTAGATACATCTCCAATAACTACCCAATTTTTAAGCTTTATCAAATTTTCTATATTCATATCTTACCTCCTTATAAAATCTTTATATGATTACTATATCCAATTAAAAATATTTCATCAACAACTTTACTAATATATCTTATTACTTTTTTCTAATTGTTGACTTATATTATAATAAAATATATAATTGAGTATATTAAAATTATATATTTACTGCATTGATTAGGAGTAGTATTATACTGTTATACTTAAGAGAGCTGTTGTTTGGTGCAAAACAGTGTTTAACTTATAAGAACTTGCCTATGAGCTTACTTGTCAAAAGCAAGTACGGAAAACCCGTTATAGATTTGAGTGAGAAAAAATATTATTTTTTCTAATAAGAGTGGTACCGCGAATATGTCCTTCGTCTCTTAATTGAGATGAAGGGCTTTTTTATATTATTTTTTACTTTTAAAGGAGGAATTATTGTGGCTAATTATGGAACTGCCATCGATAAAAAATGGCAAGATAAATGGGAAGAAACAAATCTTTATAAATTTGACCCAAACAAGGAAGGGGAAAAGCTTTATGTTTTAGAAATGTTCTCTTACCCTTCAGGCAGCCAATTACATGCTGGACACTGGTTTAACTATGGTCCTGTTGATTCATGGGCTAGAATGAAAAGAATGCAAGGATACAACGTATTTCAACCAATGGGATTTGATGCATTTGGTCTTCCTGCAGAAAACTTTGCAATAAAGACAGGGATCCATCCAAAGGATTCAACTGATAAAAATATAGAAACTATGGAAAAACAATTAAGAGCTATGGGCGCTATGTTTAACTGGGATAACGAGGTTATAACATGTAACCCTGACTACTATAAATGGACACAATGGGTATTCTTAAAACTATACGAAAAAGGATTAGCTTACAGAAAAAAAGCTCCTGTAAATTGGTGTCCATCTTGTAATACAGTTTTAGCTAATGAGCAAGTTCATGATGGTGCTTGTGAAAGATGTTCAACTGAAGTAACAAAAAAAGATTTAACTCAATGGTTCTTAAAAATAACTGATTATGCTGATGAACTATTAGAAAAATTAGATACTTTAGATTGGCCTGAAAAAACTGTTGCTATGCAAAAACACTGGATTGGTAAATCTACTGGTGCAGAAGTTACATTTAAAGTTAAAGATTCAGATATTAAATTTGATGTATTCACTACTAGAGTTGATACATTAAATGGTGTAACTTATGTTGTTTTAGCTCCAGAAAATCCACTAGTTAATGAGCTTACTACAGAAGAAAATAAAGATGCTGTTGAAAATTACAAAGAAGAAGCTAAAAAACAATCTGATATAGAAAGACAATCTTTATCTAGAGAAAAGACTGGCGTATTTACAGGTTCTTATGCTATAAATCCTATAAATAATAAAGAAGTTCCCATTTGGATTGGAGATTATGTATTAGCAACTTATGGAACTGGAGCTGTTATGGCTGTTCCTGCACATGATGAAAGAGATTTTGCTTTTGCTACTAAATTTAATTTACCAATAGAAAGAGTGATAACTAACAAAAAAGGGGATAATGCTGAATTACCTTATTGTGAATATGGTGTGTTAGTTAACTCTGGAGAATTCAATGGATTAACTACTGAGGAAGCTAAGGAAAAGATAGTTGAAAAATTATCTTCTATGAATCTTGGATCTGCAAAAGTTAATTATCGATTAAGAGACTGGTTAGTATCTAGACAAAGATATTGGGGTGCTCCAATACCTATGATTCATTGTGAACATTGTGGAACTGTTCCTGTACCTGAAGATCAGTTACCAGTAGAACTTCCATATAATGTTGAGTTTGCTCCAGATGGAAAATCTCCTCTTACAAAATGTGAAGAATTTATAAATGTTGCTTGTCCAAAATGCGGAAAGCCAGCTAAAAGAGAAGCTGATACTTTAGATACATTTGTATGTTCATCATTTTACTACTTAAGATATCCTGATAATAAAAATACTGAGAAGATATTTGATACTGACCTTATAAATAAGATCCTTCCAGTAGATAAGTATGTAGGTGGTCCTGAGCATGCTTGTATGCATTTATTATATGCTAGGTTCATAACTAAAGCTTTTAGAGATATGGGATACTTAAATTTTGATGAGCCATTTAAATCATTAACTCATCAAGGATTAATTTTAGGTCCTGATGGATTAAAAATGAGTAAATCAAAAGGAAATACAATTTCTCCAAATGATTATATCTCAGAATATGGCTCTGATGTGTTTAGAATGTATTTAATGTTTGGTTTTGCTTATATAGAAGGTGGAGCTTGGAGTGATGATGGACTTAAATCAGTTGCAAGATTTGTAGATAGAATTGAAAGATATCTTGATATAGCTAGAGATGCTATAGAAAAGGGTGTTAATAATAAAACTTCTATTGATAAGGCTGAAAAAGAATTAAATTTCTGGGTCAATAATGCAATAAAAGGTGTTACTGAAGATGCTGATAAATTACAATTTAATACAGCTATTGCAAGAATGATGGAATTTGTTAATGCATTTTCTAAATATCTACAAGAAGATGTGAAAAACTTAGAGTTCTTAAAAAATACTTGTATTAATTTCTTAAAAGTTCTTGCACCTTTTGCCCCTCACTTTGCCGAAGAACAATGGAGTTTATTTGGATTAGACTTCTCAATATTCAATGAAACTTGGCCAACATATGATCCAAAGGCTTTAGTTAAAGATGAAGTTGAAATAGCTATTCAAGTTAACGGTAAGATTAAAACAAAAATTAACGTATCTACAGACTTAGATGAAGAAGGAATTAAAGCTGCTTCTTTAGCTGATGAATCTATTGTTGCTTCAACAGAAGGTAAAACTATAGTAAAGGTTATAGTTATAAAAGGGAGACTTGTAAACATTGTTGTTAAGTAAGCTTACCCAATTAACAATGTACAATTAACAATTTAGAAAACAATTCAGCTTTCGCTAAATTGTAAAAATAAAAATACTGCTGAGAAAATTCCAGCAGTATTTTTTTGATTTTCAGAATGCTGAAAATCCTCTTTAACTATTAACTATAAACTGTGACTTTAAAAATATGCACTGATTAAGCTTCATCCAAAACAATTTTAAATTTATCTAAAACTTCACTTACAAGTTTCTCATCTAACTGATTATAATAATTCAATAAATTTGAATCTTGAAGTGCTGTAAATATTTTCTTACTGATTTCCATCCACATTTCCGGAACGTATACCCAAACTATCTCTTCATATTTACAACTTAATAAAAAGTGTTCTATTCCCCAAAACAAATATTCCTTTATATTATGCAATTTATTAAAAATTACATAATCCTCCACTACTCTTGTTGTAAGCTTATATTCATATATATCAACATAGAAGAAATCAAAATTATCTTGCTTTGCTTTATATGCATCTGTATTTACAACTTTTATTTTAGGATTCTCTTTAAAATTAGAGTTATATAAATCTATTATATCTTTTTCTTTCTCATAAACTATAATTTCGCTTATATCCTTCTTTTTAGCTAACTCTTGCACAACATAGCCTAATCCAAGTCCAACTACCCCAACTTTTCCTTTAGCATATTTTATAAACATATATGAACTTTCTATTTCAAGTGGAGAAATCTTCATCCATATATTATTAGGTCCATGTAACTCTAAAATATTTAAATTTATATTTTCCTTTTTATTATACATATACCCATTAATAAAATCTCTTTTATCTATGGTATTTTTATTTCAAAACTTCCAATCTTCCCTAAAGATATTAAGTTATTATACTCCTTTATTTTCTCTAATAAATATGTCTTATCATATGGTTTCAAAATATAATACTTCCCTTCTGTATTAATTTTAGTATGCTACATATACTACCTTGTGTAAAGTTTTAAATTTCTATAACTAAAATAATACTTTATTATAAAAGTA
>NZ_ASRV01000179.1 GCF_000401215.1 Clostridium sartagoforme AAU1
TATATTTTTTCTATATAATAATTATTATATTTACAATATATAGTAATGACAATAACTATTTATTATAATTTACTATATATTGCATTAAAAAAACTACTTGATATTTAATTATACTATGGTATACTAATGATATAAATTATCATTTAATAATAGAAGGTGAATAATATGGATAAAATTATAATAAGTGAAGAAGCATACAACGAATTCAAATCATTTTTAGATGAAAATGAAGTTGATAACTACAGTATAAGAATTAATTTAGCTGGATTTGGATGTAGTGGTCCTGCTTTCAATATATCTGTTGATGATGTTAAAGAAGGAGACCTTACTCAAAAAGTTAACGATATTACTTTTGTTGTAGAAGAAAAATTAGTTGATGAATTTGGCGGATTTAAACTACTTTCAACTGAAGAAAATGAAGGAAGAGGATTATCTCTTAAACCTGTCATTGAATCTGAAGGTGGATGTGGATCTTGTGGTGGTGGATGTCACTAAAAAAGAGTTGCAATTGCAACTCTTTTTTATAGATAAATATAGACTTTCTACTGAGTATCAATTATTAACCTTTAACCAATGATACCTGTTCATTGTGAACTATCATAAAGTTATTTAGCTATAATTTCTGCTCCTTCTTCTGTGACTAAAACAGTATATTCCCATTGAGCTGAATATCCTCCATCCTCTGTAAATACCGTCCAATCATCATCTTCATCTACAAATACTTCATAGTCCCCTTGATTTATCATAGGCTCTATTGTAAACACCATTCCAGGAACTAATACCATTCCTTCTCCCTTTTTCCCATAATGAGCTACAAATGGGTCTTCATGAAACTCTAATCCAACTCCATGGCCACCAAAAGATCTTACCACTGAAAATCCATTTACTTCTGCGTGTTCTTGTATTACAGCTCCTATGTCTCCTAAGAATCCCCAAGGTCTTACAGCTTCAAATCCTTTTTCTAAACATTCTTTTGCAACTCTTACAAGCTTTCTATCTTCTTCTGCCACATTACCAATCATAAACATTCTTGATGCATCTGAATAATATCCGTTATATATTGTTGATACATCTACATTTACAATATCTCCCTCTTGCAGTATAGTATCATTACTTGGTATTCCATGACATACAACATCATTTATTGAAACACAAACACTTTTAGGAAATCCGCCATAATTTAATGGTGCTGGTATTGCTCCACTGTTAACAGTAAAATCATGTACTATCTTATCAATTTCCTCTGTACTCATTCCTATCTTAATTTTTTCTTGTACTAAGTCTAATACTGCATTATTAATTTTAGCGCTTTCTTTTATTCCTTCTATTTGTTCTTTATTCTTAATTAGCTTTCTAGGTGGAATGTGAAATCCCTTTGCTCTCAAGCTATCTAATTTTTCATCTAATTCAATGTGGCATTTTTTATATTTCTTACCACTTCCACACCAACATTGATCATTTCTATTTAAATTCATATTAAACCTCCTTTTAAATTTTCCAAATCAAAATAATTAACAATTACATATTTACATTTCACAATATACTAAAAATTATTTCAAATATAATTTTATT
>NZ_ASRV01000180.1 GCF_000401215.1 Clostridium sartagoforme AAU1
TTATTAATATAACTATATCACATATTCTTATTATTGCCTTAAAAATTTCATTAAAATAAAAATACTCTATTTCTAGAGTATTAAAACTAACTTTTTATAGTAAATTCATAATTAATATAAGGATCCATAATAGAATTTATTCCATTTAAAATATCTATCCAATAATTTTTCTTAATTGTTATTATCTCCTTATCTTCTTCAGTCTTATTACTAAACTTTTCTTGATTAAATTCCTTAAAAAACTCATTTAGTTGGTTTGACATATTATTCATAGCTGAAAAGTTATTTAATGTTTCACCTTCTAAAATAATTTTATCATTTTGATTCTTCATTTCAGAATTTAAATATTCAAATAATAAGCTTTCAATTCTTGAATATACTTCATTAGGTATTTCTTTTGATATCTTAGATTTTTTGCTTATAGTAATAATTTCTTCTTTTCCATAATTTTTATAATTTGACCATAGATTAGTGAATTCATCTGACATTGAACTATAATTTTTATATAAAGCAAGTAATTCTTCATTACTTATGCTACCTGCTTTTATACTCTGATTTAATATATTCAATGCTCCTTCATTTCTATTTCTTATTTCTTCAACACTTTTATAGGTTTCTTTACCTACTAGTATTTTATATCGAGAATTCATAATTGACGTGTAAACGTTTATCAATAGACTTATAATCAATACTGCCAATATTAAAAGAATACTATTATTTTTACTTATCTTATAAGATTTCATAATGCACCCCCATATTTTTGTATTATATCATAGATTATTGACTAATACCAGTACGCTTTTAAATTGCAAATTAATTCTTCTTTCTAGCATACAATTCACAAAACATAGTTAGTTGCTAGTTTTCATTTTATAGGTAGCAGATAACAAGGAATAAATATTTAATTGTCACCTGTTACCTTATAAAAAACTGTAAACCAAAAATTATAATTCACAACTTATTACTTAACCATGTTAAAAGTATCTTCCATGTTCTTGTTGATACTCCTTAATCATCTCTAATCCTGCAGTTCCACCTTCACCCTTTTCTACCCTACCTTCTATTTTCTTTATTTCTCCATAAGGTCTTGATAAAGATAAATCTTCATCTCCTGTTAATACCCAAATTATATTCGAATTAACTGGCTTAACTTCTAATTCCTTTTCACCTACCCCATCAGTAAAATATATAAGCACATGATTTCTCATCTTATTATCTTTTATATATTTAAATACTGGTGAAAATTTAGTTGATCCTATATTAGATGTTCTTTTTTTAATATCATTCTTAGATTTCATTTCATAAACACGTCTGATTTCATTATCACATTCTATTACAGTAATTTTATTAGTTCTAGTTTTAGTTATTTCTAGTATTTCAATCATTATTTTATGCACCTCTTCTTCACTCATAGATGCACTTATATCTATGGCGACTATAATTTCTGGAATATTATTAGGAAGAGTTCCCCTTATATCTAATCTATCTGGTTGTCTTCTATTTCTTCTTGTTATAGTCTTTCTTTCTCCTGCTCTAAGCGATGGCATTAATTTTTTTAATGTTTCTTGCCATGGTATTTCTGCCTTCTCTGTATATGCATTAATAATTGCTTTTATATCTTTAGGAGCATTGCCTTTAAATGAACTTATAGCTGTTTTCTTGGTCATATCCTTTATTGCATCATAATTTAAATTACTTTCTTCCCATGCATCATGAGCCTTTGAAATATCAAGCATTTCTCCTATAGATTCACTATTATTTGATTTCATGCTCTTTAAAAATTTTGATCTTATAGCCTTTTCTATACTTTCAGCATATTCTTCAATAGATTTATCTTCTCTAAGACTCAAGTTATATTCTTTATTGATACTTTCTATCTTAAAACTATCCATTGGCAAGTTTTTTATAAACTGATTTATAGAGATATCAAGTGCTAAATTCACAGAAGTTGTTGTATATTTGTTTTTAAGATCTTTTTCTCTTTGATGATGCCCATACATTATATGGTACACCTCATGTTTAAAAAGAGCTTGCATTTCCTTTTTATTACACATTAAAAATAATATTGGATTAAAATACATCTTAAATCCTTGCATTTTAGGAACTGTTGCTAGTGGCCATGTTATATTAAACCTTATGCTTCTTTCAATTTTCACTAAAAATTGTCCAAAAAAGTTATCTTCACCATCTATCATATCAATTACAACAGACTCTACTAAAGAAAAGAAGTTTCTTTCAAAATCACTATTTAACTCTCCATGCTCCTTAATTTTTAATGCTTGCTTTAATAAATTGTTACGTTTATCATCAAATATCATATTCCTCATTCCTTATTGAAAAATATTAAAGAATGCATCTAAAAATGTATCTTCATTTAATAAATCTTTATATAATCTTTCGCTAGAATCACTTTTTATTTCTTTCATTATGCCAAGTCTTAAATCCTTTGGATAACAAATTAATAAATCTCCAAATAGTTTTCTATTATTCTCTGTATTATTTTCCTCTAGGTATCGTAAGGAATTTTTAGCTAATATATATAATCTTGAATGGCTTTCTTTTCTTATCTCTTCCTTTACTTCTATTGGTAAAATAATATATTCAAATAGATCCTTTGGTTTAATTAATTGATTTTTTATATTCTTAATATAATTTATAAAATCTGTTGCTATACTTACCCCTACATTTCCTTTAACCACATTATAGAATATATCAATTGAATAGTTATTACTATTTTTCATATATATATTATAAGCTTTAGCTACTCTTTCCCAGCTTCTTGGTGTAGCTTTTATAGATTCATTTGAATTTGGTGTATTCAAATACTCTGGAAATGTTGATAAAAATTCAATTATATTTTCATTTACGTTTCCATCCTCACTCATAGCCCATTTAATCCATTCTTTTATATCAGAATCCAGTTCAATCCATACAAATCTATCTTCTTGAGCTTTATCCATATCAACTACTTGATACTCACTATCTTCAAAACCATCATACTTATTTGAAGGATTCATAGCCGCTACTATTTTAATGGAATCATCTAATTTATATCCGTTTATTTCTCTATTTAATATTAAATTCATAAGCTCTTGTTGGACTGCATGCTCACATCTATTTAATTCATCTATAAATAATAGTACTCCATTATAGTTATAATTTATTATAGCTTCTTTCATTTCAATAAGCTTATAGTGCGTTGCATATTTAGTTCTTCCATCTTCAACTATTGGTAATCCGCCAATTTCACCTTCTTTTAGAAGATTTGCATCTATGTTTACTAAATAATAACTATTACTTTTGCATATTTTTTTTACTAAAGATGTTTTTCCTATACCAGCTTCACCTATTATTAATGGAACACTTCCTGACTCTAAAATTAATTCTATAGTACTTATAGCTTCTGAAAATTTCATATTTTATCACCTCTTGTTGTCTTATCTTGAAAGTTTATAATCCACTAATAAAATTTTAGCTTTTTTACTTCCATATTCACTTATAAAATTTATCTTATCCATCTCTAATATTTCAAGTTCTAAAAAATCTTTTATATATTTTTCATCTATAAAATCTTCTTTTATTTTATCTATTACTACATTCACCACAAAATCTACATCTATAGAATCATAAACATATTTTACAATTTTTATATTATCTCCAATTAATATTTTTAGTTCATCTAAATCAAAATTAATATAATTTATAGCCTCTTCATTTCCCTTTACTGCTTCTCTTCTAGCTTTTAAACTTGGATTATCTATAAACTTTATTGCTGCCCAATATTTTTTTATTGCTTCTAATTGTACCTTTTCTGAAGGATTTTTTATATATTTTATTGCATCGTAATCCTTAAAAACTGCTATCATCTGCATACTTTCAGTCGGATTTTCTATAAATTGTATCGCCCATCCTTTTGCCTTTATAGCTTCAAGTTTTACTTTTTCAGTTGGATCTTTTATATACTTTAAAGAATTCCATAATAATTTAACTGCTAGTATAGCATTTTCTTCGTCTAACTCTTTAATATATTCCACTGCTAATGGATTATTTTTTATTGCCTTTTCCTTCATAATACTAGTTGGATTATCTATATATCTTATTGCTAATCCATTTCTCTTAATAGCTTCAAATATTAATTCCTCACTTGGATTTTCTATATACCTAATATACAAAGGATTATCATATATTTTTTTAAAATCATTGCTTTCCATAATTGTCCTTCCTTATTCTTTCTATACTTTAAAATAATCTATAATAAAGTTAATATCTATCTTGTTATTTATTATACTATATTTAATGAATAATTACTATTATTTAATATTTATAATTATAAAAAATAAAATAAAAGGGTAAAAATATATTTCTATACTTTTACCCTTTTATTTTTTATTTATGCTCATGATCCTTTATATGATTAATACAATAGCACTTTTTTCCTGAACATTTTGAACAGTATCTAAATTCCATATTAGTATTATCTTTTTCTGTTATTCCACACACAACGCATTTATGAATAAATTCTACTTCTCTAATTTTAGATTTAAATTTTTGCTGTCTATGATAATTCATTGCACTACTTTTTGTTCCTGTAAATATACTTTTTCCAAAGAATATTAAGTAATTTACAACTGGAATTAAAGCTATTATCACTCCATTTAAAGATTTTAAAAATATAGCTGAAAGTACACTAATCCCTATCATAATCCAATTGAATATTGCAATATATTTAACCTTTAGAGGTATTATAAAAAACAATAATAGTTGAAAATTTGGATATATTTTTGCAAATGCTAAGAATAGTGAAAGGTTAACATATGAACCTGTTACTGTCTTTCCTGTTAAGAATGCTATTATTATTGAAGCTAACATACCTATTAGGTAATATGCATTAAACTTAAAGCCTCCCCATTCTTCTTCAAGACCAGACCCTGCTAGATAATAAAAATATAAGGTGAAAATTACCCAAAAAGCAGATGTACTTTCTGGTACAAAAATAAATGTTATAAGTCTCCATATTTCTCCATTTAGCACCTTGCTTGAATCCAATACTATATTATTTATTAGTTCATTATTTCCATTAATCATAGTAATAAAATATATTACTGCATTTCCTAATACTATTATAAGCATTAAATTCCTTATATAAAGATTTCCAAATTTTCTTTCTAATTTATTTAACCAATTCATAACTTCAAATTACTCCTTTTATAATTACTTTATTATATAAGTTGTTATAAATAGTTTATATCAATATACCATTATTATCAACAAAGGATATTTTTTATTTTATTTCCATTTATTTACAATTGTTCTTATGTTAAGTATAATTAATATATGATTCTTATAGATTTATTATAACTTAATGAGAGGTGTTTATATGGAACCTAAAGTTTTTGATATTGAATATAGAAGAAAATTACTTTATAAAAGAAAGAGGCGAAGACAACTCATATTTCAAATTTCTATATTTCTAAGTGTACTTTGTGTATCATTCTTTATTATACTACTGGGTAATAAGGATAATAATGTTTCTTCTGTAAACCAAAAAATAACTACATCATCTTCCTCAACTGAAGAGAAATTTATAATATGTATAGATCCTGGACACGGGGATTGGGATACTGGTGCAAAAGGAACAACTGGAGTATTTGAAAAAGATATTGTTTTAAATATATCTTTAAAATTAGGAAAATTACTTGAATCTAATGGAATGAAAGTTGTTTATACAAGAACAAATGATTCTCTTTCTTGGCTTGAAACAGCAAATGATAGCTTAAAAGAAAGAATAAAAATACCCGAGGTCTTTGATGCAGATTTATTTATATCTATTCACTGTAATAGTAATTATGATTCCCCAGATTCAAAAGGATTAGAAACTTGGTATAAACTATCTAATAATGACAGCAAAGAATTATCTAATATAATCCAACAATATTTATTAAAGTTAAATTATACAGAGGATAGAGGCTTAAAAACTTATAAAAGTAAAGATGATGCTCTTGCAGTATTAGAATTAAATTCAAGTATCTCAAGCTTAATTGAATTAGGTTTCTTGAGTAATGCCTCTGATGAAAAATATTTAAACTCTGATTTAGGGCAGAGTAATTGTGCTGAAGCTATAAATGATGCTATATTAAGCTATATTAAGAGTAATAAGGAATCTTTAATTAATAAACGAAATAGTAATTAGTAGATTGCTTAAAATTAATCTACTAATTACTATTTTTAAAAATATTTGTTTTACGCTAAAGTAAGTTCGGTAATATATTCAATTACATCTGATCTTTTATCTATATTAACTAAAACAACTATATAATCTCCACTAATTAATTTTACAGAACCTCTTGGAATTATTTCTTTATCTCCTCGTTTTATTGCTACAAGTAAACAGTCTTTAGGCCAATTTATTTCATATATATATTTGCCTTCTACTATACTCTCCATTTCAACAACAAATTCTACTATTGTTTTCTTCGCATTATTCTCCTCATCACTTACACCAACTCTTTTAAGTAGTCTTTCCAATAAAACTTCATATATAGGTTGATTTTTCAATGCCTCAGAAGTTATATAAGCTATTATTACAACTACTGATAATGAAAGAAGATGAGTAAATGATCCTGTCATTTCCATTATAAGTACTATTCCTGTTATTGGAGCCTTTACCACCGCGGCAAAATATCCTGCCATACCAAGAGCTATGAAATTTATCATAAAAGAATTATTTATACCTAAAATATCTACAGAAAAAACTCCTATTGCATTCCCTATTATTGCCCCAAGTAAAAGCATTGGAAGGAATATTCCCCCGGGCACCCCGGAGCCAAAACAAATTAATAATAATAAAAATTTTACTAAATATAATATTATTAAAAATGAAATAGCATGTTTTTCTGAATTTAAATCCATTATCAACTCATGGCCTCCGCCTAATAAAATTGGCAATGTTAAACCTATAATAGCAGTTATTATAAAAGGAATCATTATTTTTATTTCTATTGGTATTTTCGTTAACTTAGAGTATATATCTTGAAACAAGTATATTCCTTTTGAGAATATAACTCCCATGACACCAGTTATAAATCCTAAAATAATTAGTACCCAATAATATTTTAATGGCAATGCACTCATTTCATTGAAATTTAAAGCTGGCTCCATTCCTAAAAAATTTTTCGATATAAAATCAGCACTTATTGCCGCCGCCATAGCCGATAATAGAACTAATGGAGAAAAATTTCTATGAATTTCTTCCAGTGCAAATACTATTCCTGATAACGGAGAATTAAATGCGGCTGAAAGTCCTGCTGATGCTCCTGCTGTTATCAAAAATTCTTTCTTTACTGGCATCTTTTTATAAGTACTCTCTGCTATACCTTCTCCTATAGAAGCTCCAATTTGCACAGATGGACCCTCCCTACCTAAAGAGAGACCAGCTGATAATGCTAAAACTCCTCCTGCAAATTTATATATAAGTATTCTAAACCAATTCATCTTCAATTTATTAATTACTCTTCCTTTTACTTGAGGAATTCCGCTACCTGATATCATATTTTCCTCTTTAGACATAAATCCAACTAAAATACCCACTAAAGCTAAGATAATTATTACTAAAATTGTATTTATTAAGCCTTTATTTCCCCATAAATACAAATCTAAGAAAATTGAAGAAAGTTTTTTTATAAATATTCTATTTAATACTATTATCCCACCTGTAATTAAACCTATAATAATACCTTGGATTATTAATCTAAATTTCATATTTTTTCTTTTTATTAATATATCTTTTATATTTTCTTCTTCCAAAACTAAATCACCTTATTTTCAAATATATTTTTTACTTCATCTAATATTTTAAAATTAGTAAAGTCAAAATGTAAAGGAGTCATTGTTACATAGCCTTTGGATAAAAAATATAAGTCAGAATCATTCTCTGATATATCATTTCTGGTTCCTTTTGTTATATAAACATTATCTTCATTTTCTTCAATTAAAATATAATCTGTTTTATATGTTGACTTTCCTAGTCTACATACTTTTAGTCCTCTTATTTCTTCTTTACCAATATTTGGAACATTAACATTTAAAACTACATTATCTTTTAAATAATATTTTTTTGCTACATCTATTATTTTGCTTATCCAATTAGCTGCCTTAGTGTAATCCTCATCTTCTCTCTCCCAATCTACCTCCATTGATATAGCAATAGATGGTACATTATATATTGCTCCTTCTATTGCTGCCGATACCGTTCCTGAATATAAAATATCAGTTCCACAATTTAACCCTCTGTTAATACCTGAAATAACTAAATCTATATTTTTCCCAAGTAAAGATAATCCTGCTTGAGTACAATCAGCTGGTGTTCCTACTAAACTGTATGCCTTAAAATTATCATCTATTTTTTCTTCTCTTATCTTAATGGGATTATGAATTGATATAGAATGGCTAGAAGCACTTTTTTGTTCCCTAGGTGCAACTACTATAATTTTATGCTTTTTTGAAAGTTCCTTTGCTAAAGTTTTTATCCCTCTAGCATTTATTCCATCATCATTAGTAATTAATATTTTCATATAATCTCCTCCAGTTAATTTTTCTTATTCTTACTATTTATTATATAATTACTTTTTATTTATATATTATCATAAAGTTGTAGATTATGAAAAAGAGTAATATAGTTGAATTTATTTCACTTATATTACTCTTTTAGTATTTTTTTATTATTCTCTAAACACCTCGCTATTAACTTATATGAATTTATCTTAGAGTTTAAATCTGTATTTAATGTTATAAGCATAAACTAATCTGTTATATATATTTCACTCTTTTTTAGTATTTGCTCTTTTTACTTTAAAACTATATTTATATTTTCCTATAACTTTACTATAAATACTTTTTTTGAATTTGCAAGTGAAATTTTATATATTGTTAAATAATAATAGTTGTTAACTCTTTTATCTATAATTTTTTCTAGTATGGGAATTCTATTATTGATAATAATAATTTAGGAGGATTTAAAATGAAAAATAAAAATTATAATAATCCATCATCATCTAATTATAATGAAAAATCAAAAATAAAGCTAATGAAAAACTCCAATATGGAGAAAATGAACCATCTACTCGTACAACATATAAATAAAGTTTAACAAACAAAAAGGGGCTGTCGAATAGACAGCCTAATTAAGAATTAATAATTAAAAATGGATAATTATTTTCATTAATTTTTCATTTTGCATTCTTAATTTTTAATTGTCCGACAGCTCCCTTTTTATACATCTATATTCTAACCTAATAATCTATTTACTATATCACTAGCATCTTGAGCTATTGGTATTATGTTTTTTACAAAAGAAATAGTAGTATTAATACTTGTAAGTAAGCTTAAAATTTTTTTATATTTTCTTTAAAATTTTTATTTTTATATGCTTCTTCACAAATATTTTTATTAAGCATTATACTTCCTAAGTTTTGTTCTATAGATGATTTTAGGCCATCTATTCCGTATATTTTGTATTCTTCTATCTTATAGTATAAATCACTAAGTACATCATTTAAAAATGATTTTAGTTCATAATTTACATCTAATTCTTCAAGTTCTTCTATTAAAACTTGTATCTTTTCTTTAAACTTCATCAAATTTTCTTCTTCAATATTTTTATATTGATTGCATACATCTAAAGCTAATGCTAATCCATTTATAGATATCAATATTTCCTTTGTAATTATAATATCTAACTTGTGTATATCATCATCTAATCCTATAGCCATAATTTTCTTTTCAAAATTAGTAAGAGATCTTACTAACTCATCTTTCGAATTGCTTTCAATCTTGTTAGTTAGTTTTTTTATATTTTCTATCATTTCAATAATTTGTATGATAGATTTAAATATTTTTTCGTCATCGTTAATATCCAAGTCAAAAACCTGAGCAAGAGCTGATTCCACCGTTCTAAACCTACTTTGTTTGTTAGCAGTATTACTGCAAAGCTCTTTTGATTTACTTAAAATTTCGTATAGTCTAACTGCTGGATTAGTTGATAATACCATACTACCCCCTCCATAAAGTTTGATACAGTTACTAATTCTATACTCTACTACAGTTATCCTCTTTTTATTGTTAATAATTAATAATTTTTTAAGTATTAAATATTATTAAATTTAAATTCGAATTCAAACTCCTTCTTAATATATATAATGCTTTAATTGTTCATTTTATGTGTGTTTTTTAATTATTTATACATTTCTTTATTTCTAATTTTGAATTTATTGAAATATTAATGAATCCTATATTTCTTATTTCTTATAATCACATTTTTTCATATTTAATGGTAATATATAACTAAATGATACTTATATATTTTATGGAGGATTTTATATTGATAAAAAATTTAATATTAAAGGAGTTGTTCATATGTGGGTTGTTTATGCATTACTATCGGCTCTTTTTGCCGCCCTTACATCTATTTTAGCTAAAATAGGAATAGCAAACATAAATTCAAATTTAGCTACTGCAATTCGTACTGTTGTAGTCTTACTAATGGCTTGGGGAATAGTTTTTATAAATGGTAGCTTAAATCAAATTAGTAACATAAGTCAAAAAAGTTGGATTTTCTTAATTTTGTCTGGTATAGCTACTGGCCTATCATGGTTATTTTATTATAAAGCCTTACAGATAGGGGAAGCTTCAAAGGTTGTTCCAATAGATAAGTTTAGTGTTGTAATAACTATGGTATTAGCCTTTATAATATTAAAAGAGGCTTTAACTGCTAAAACTATAATAGGTGGAATTTTTATTACTATTGGAACTTTTGTTCTAATTTTATAACTTTTAATATTTGTCTAAGAAACTTTCCAGTTCTCAGTTCACAAAGTACAATTCACAGTTATGTAAATAATTCAACTCTGTTGAATTAAAATATTTTTATACTAGTGCTCAAATAGTTTATTAGAAACTAAGAAGTAGTTTCTAATAAACTATTTGAGCACTGTAACCTTAACAAGTTATTTCTCAATTTAATTCTATTACAAATGTAGTATCTATTCCTAGGTTACTTTCTGAATATATTTTCCCACTATGGCTTTCTATTATGGATTTAGCTATCGAAAGACCTAATCCATATCCACCTGTTTCTCTAGCTCTAGAGCTGTCTACCCTATAGAACCTTTCAAAGATTTTATCTAACTCCTCATTCTTTATACCATCTCCAGTATTTTTAACTATTAACTTTATTCTACTTTTGTCTAAATTAAGAAATACAGATATTTTCCCATTAGGATTTGTGTATTTAATTGCATTATCTAATAGTATTATACATACTTTTTTTATACTTTCCTTATCTCCCCTTACAAATATATTATCTGAAATATTTGTCTCTAATTCAATTTTGCTCTCAAATATAACTGCTTCAAATGTTAATAAAATATTGTTTAATAATTTACTTAAATCAAATATCGAAAACTCTATAATTTCTCTACCAGTATCGAGCTTAGCTAATGATAACATTTCATCTATTAATTTCGCCATTCTTTCAGTTTGATTATTTATATAATTTATCCATTTAATTTGGCTATTTACAGTTTCATCTTTATTAGATAAAACTAAAGATGTATTAGTTCTTATAATAGCAAGAGGAGTTTTTAATTCATGTGACGCATCTGCAATAAATTGCTTTTGTTTTTCAAAGCTTTCTTTTATAGGCTCTATAGTTTTATTAGTTAAATAGATACTTATTAATAATAAAATCACTAAGCTTATACCAACAATAGCTATAAATACTTTTAAGAGACTTGAAAGAGTATTTATTTGTGGTTCTCTATCCATTAATATAATCTTAGTTCCCTTAAGAGTAGTTTCCTTCAGATACCCATAGCTATTATCCGCTAATTTTATCCTGTCAAACTTTTTATCTCCTTTAATAATTTTATCTATTGTATTATTTAAATCTTCGCTATCAATTTCTATGTATTTTATTACTGTTGATATTGTATTGTCAGAATTCAATTCTATGATTATGCTTCCTGCCATCATTGGAGAATCGGGTGCCGGTTTACGTGGATTAAACATTGTACTCCTTAATTCTCTTTCTAAATCTTTATCCATGCTTATTGCTGTAAAAATATATATTGTTCCAAAAATTGCTATAAACACTAATGTTAACAAAGACATATTTATAAATATAAATTTTTTCTTTAACTTATCAAACAAAATTACTCCTCCATTCTGTAGCCTACACCTCTTATTGTGATAATGCTTACTTTAGAGTTTAAATATGCTAGTTTTTTCCTTATAAATGAAATATATACTTCTATATTGTTATACTCAACCTCTGAATCAAATCCCCATAGTTTAGTTATTAAATCGTCTTTACTAACTACACATTTAGGTCTTTCCATAAAATACTTAATTATCTCAAATTCCTTTAAAGTTAACCTTATACTTTCAGAGTTAACATCTAAATCATAAGTTTCTATATTTAATCTTATGTCACCATAAGTTAATACATTGTCATTTACTACATTTCCTTTTCTTCTAGTTATAGACCTTAACCTTGCAAGTAACTCCTCTGTTGCAAAAGGCTTTGTTAAATAATCATCTGCTCCACAATCAAGCCCCAGTACCCTATCTTCAATTTGGCTTTTAGCTGTAAGCATAATTACTGGAGTAGATATCCCTGCTTTTCTTAATTGTTTCAATAAACTTATTCCATTCAACTTTGGTAACATAATATCTAAAATTATAACATCATATATTCCTGTTAAAGCATAATCCAAGCCTTCTTCACCATCATAAACTGAGTCAACTGAATATTTATTATTCATTAATATTTGAAATAATGCTTCTGATAATTCTTTTTCATCTTCTACTAATAATAATCTCATACTTATCCTCCTTTATGTTATAAATAAGGAAATTAGCTCCTAAATTCTATTTGTTTTTATTTATATAATACGATTTTATCATAGAAACCTTAAAATAAAATTAAATATAATTATCTATAAAATAAAAAATAGCTATATCAAAATCGATATAGCTATTTTTTATACCCATGGACATATTTTCTTTTCTAATAAATCTATAATTTTAAATATAATAAGAGACATAATGCTAAGAGCTAATACTCCTGCAAACATTCCTTTGTAATCAACCATTGACCATGCATTCATTATATAATACCCTATACCATATTTAGTTGCATAATTTTCACTAAAAAACAAAGCTGAAATTGCGATTCCTATACTTACTCTCAAAGCTGAAAATACTTTTGGAGCTATTGATGGAATTATCACTTTTATTATTGTATCAATTTTAGTAAATTTCATAACTCTAGCTGATATTAGTACATCCTTATCTGTTTCTTTCACTGCATCTCTTGTTACTATTAAAATTTGAAAAACAATTATAGTAACCATTAATATTATCTTAGATTTATCATCTATTCCAAACATTACCATAAATATAGGTAAGAATGCTATCTTCGGTATTGGATATAATAAATATACTACTGGTGATATTATTTTATCTATTAAATCACTCATTCCAATAGCTATACCAACAGGAATTCCTATAATTAATGATATCAATATTGCTCCTAATATTCTATGCATACTATATAAAATATGATATATAAAATCATTTTTTAATAATCTTAATAATTCATATATAGTAGTTTTAGGAGATGGAACCATGTTACTTCCTATTAATA